>CAZTRD010000033.1:0-3163 GCA_964616145.1 uncultured Candidatus Saccharibacteria bacterium
TTGATATGGTAAAGCATGATGAATTTATAATCCAATGTAATTTTCTAATCTGGTACGCACATATCTTTCCTTCCTCTATCTTAGTCCTAATATCCTCTACGACGCCAGCTCAGAAACGCTCTTAAAAAGTGTTTTATCTTTTAAATAGTGGTAATATAAATAATACCATACCCTGTTTCTCAGGGTCGGCCAACGTTCGCGCAAAAAGGAGGCATGTCATGAAGCGCGTCATGATCGTGAGCCTTTGCTGAGCGTCGGTCAGCTGACGCGGAAGCAAAGATCCTTACCGGCTAGGTGCGGATCGTGGGCATCCCAAGACATGGGAACGGAATAGCATGCTGCTCTGACGGCAGCATGCACAAGCCCTTTCATCGAAGTTCTTCGCGGAAGGAGGATGGCAATATGAGGATAAGACGATGGCGAAGGTGGCGGCGCTTGATTGCCATCCTGGCAACCTGAGCAAGAACGTCGATTGCAAGGTCGGGGAGACGCATGATCCGCCTCCCCTTCTCATTTTTTAAGAATATGATATTATCACATAATTAGGCTTTTGGAGGTAATTTCGCCCTCATAGCTCAAAGGATAGAGCAGTGGCGTCCTAAGCCATTGATGGGGGTTCGACTCCTCCTGAGGGCACATATGGGCCCGTAGTCTAGTGGTAAAACACGTCTATGGCATAGATGAGCTGAGGGTTCGATTCCCTCCGGGTCCACCAATAATATGAAAACTGATTCTAAAAAAATAGAAGAAATATTGGATAGAGGAACAGAACGCATTATTGATAGAGAAAATCTCAAAAATGCGCTTTTGTCTGGAAAGAAATTAAGGATCAAATTAGGAATTGATCCCACTGGTCCATTAATTCATTTGGGCAGAGCTACTCAGCTCTGGAAATTAAGGGCCTTCCAGGATTTGGGTCATCAGATTGTTTTAATCATTGGAGATTTTACAGCTCAGATTGGAGATCCTTCTGATAAGCCGGAAGGGAGAAAAGGAAAAGATGAGAAAACCATAAAAGCCAATGCCAAACAATACCTAGATCAATTTGCAAAAGTTTTAGATTTAAAGAAGGTAGAGTTGAGGAATAATAGCGAATGGTTGAAGAAAGTTGATTTCAAACAATTCCTTGGAATAGCTAATAATTTTTCAGTACAGCAATTAATTCACAGAAGGAATTTCTTTGAGAGATGGAAAAACAAAGAACCAATTTCTTTGGCAGAAATCTGCTATCCTCTAATGCAAGGATATGATTCTGTAATGATAAAAGCAGATATGGAATTGGGAGGGTATGATCAGCTCTTCAATCTTAAAATGGGAAGGATAATGCAGAAGCTGTATGGTCAGAAACCTCAAGATATTATGACTCTTAAAATGTTAGATGGTCTAGATGGAAGAAAGATGTCTACCAGCTGGGGAAATGTTGTAAACATATTGGATAAACCAAACGATATGTTTGGAAAACTCATGTCCATGAAAGATGACATGATTTATAGCTACTATGAGCTTTGCTCGCAGGTCCCAATAGAGGAACTGGCAGAGATCAAAAGGAAATTAGAGGATAAAACAATCAATCCCAGGGATATCAAAGCTGAATTAGCTAAGCATTTGGTAGAATTGTATCATGGCAAAAAAGAAGCAGAATCAGCTCAAAAAGAATTTGATAAAGTATTTAAAGACAAAAAGAATCCGACAAACATCAAACAATATTTTTGCCCTAGGAAGGAATATAATATTATTGACCTATTAGTAGGATTAGAATTTGCATCCTCGAAAAGCGATGCTAAGAGATTAATCATTCAAGGAGGGGTAAGAATAGGAGATGAGGTGGTAAAAGATATTAAGAACATTAAAGTAGAAGAAGGGTTAATAGTTCAAGTTGGAAAACTTAATTTTGCTCAATTAACATTCAAAGAACTGCGCCCATAGGGCGCATGGAGGGGTGTGCTGAATGGTAAGGCGCTGGTTTCGAAAACCAGTGGGCATTTTGCCCGTGTGGGTTCGAGCCCCGCCCCCTCCGCAAAATCTACTCAGATGTCTTTTAACTATATTAAGGCCCTGGAAGAGTGGCTTAAATTAAAAATAATTCTTTGGACGAAATCTAATAAAGTAATTTTCAAACAAGGAGAAATTTGGTGGTGTAGTCTGGGTATGAATTTGGGAGAAGAAATTTTTGGCAAGGGAGTTAAATTTACCCGCCCAATTTTAATATTTAAAAAATTTACCAGCAATTCTTTTCTAGCACTCCCGCTGACCACTCAAAAAAGAATTGGAAGCTGGTACATTGAAGTCACTATCCATGGAAATAATAATTATATAATGCTAAATCAAGCAAGGATTTTAGATAAGAAGCGATTAACTAATAGAATTGCAACGCTTGATGATAGCGATCTCAAATCCGTCAAAGATGGTTTTTTGAATTTCTACCGTTCTTAAAATAGTCACCCCGCCTTTGATAGCGGGGATCAGTGGGAAAATCCCAAATTGTATCTATATGTTATCAATATAAAAAACAAATGTCAAGCGGTATTAATTTGATGAAAATAATAACCTGGAATTGCTGTCTCCCACCATGGTCTATCAGTAGAAGCAAAAGACTTCCCAAAATAGTCTCTACTATTATTAGTCATTCGCCTGATATTATATGCCTTCAAGAGGTATTTTTTAAAAGAGATGCCGTATTTTTGCAGAAAGAATTAGAATCTAAGGGATTTATAGATTTCTTTCATTTCAAAGACCTATTTATAGCTTCTAAAACAAAACTATCTCTAAAAGAAGGCCAAAAATATAAAAAACAGGGAAAACTATTTTCCCTTGCTATCCTTGATGTGCTCTACAAAAAAGCATTTCAACTAGTAGAATGTCAAGATTTTACAATTGTTAATACTCATTTACTTTCTGCCTTAGCATCAGACATACCCAAGCATCAAAAAACAAGAGAAAAACAAATTAGGCGAATATGCGAAAGATTAGGAGGAATATCTAAAAAACTGATTATTTTAGGAGATTTTAATTTTAAACCGGGAACAAAACCATATAATATTCTTTTAGATGCGGGCTTTGTAGATACGATGGAAGATAGGGATACAAAGACTAAAATAAAGAGTAGATTAGACTACTTCTTTGTAAAAAACATTAATAATTGTAAAATAAAGATAGGGCAGAT
>CAZTRD010000033.1:3263-8974 GCA_964616145.1 uncultured Candidatus Saccharibacteria bacterium
ATGGGTAAATACGGATTGCATAGGCTATTAACTAAGATGGGATTCAAGGATTCTTTGAATAAGGCACAGCAAAAACTCCAGAAGAATAGTTTGGGAATTGTAATGTTAAGTTATTGGAATCCTAATTTTGCCTCAATAATAGCTACAGCTGCAGGAGTATTAAAGGTTCCATTCTGGAAATTCTTCCCCTATAATCTTATAGGTATTGTTGGTTGGAATATACTATGGGGAATACTTGCAGCTGTATTGGGAACCAATGCGATCCAATTTTTGGGTCTTAAGTATGTAATTCTTTCTTTGGCTGTTTGGATTTTAGCAATACTCTTAAAATATTATCTTTGGGACAGGAAAAAATCTAAAAATTGATTCTAAACTCCAATCCATGTTTTTCAAGGCCAAGTTTTAAATATAAATCATGGGCTTTTTCATTTTCATGACGGCTTGTGCATATTAGCTTATAGCAGCCATTTTCTTTTGCTGTTTTGATAACTTCTTGTACTATTTTTGTTCCTAATCCTTGACCACGGCAATTTTCATCTACGAAAACATCTTCTAAAAAACCAAAAGGTTTTTCATGAAGATCATTTTTAAGGATGTAAAGAAAAGATCTGGCTATTTCTTTGCCATCTTGGAGGATGAAGAATTTAAATCCCTGGGGATCTATTTTTTTAGATTGAATTTCCATACATCCTATTTATAGCATAAAAATAAATATCATTCTCGTAAGAATGATATTTAGCGTGGACCCGACGAGACTTGCACTCGTTCCTCTAGATGTCAAAGCTAGTATACTACTCCATATAATACGGGCCCGGTAAAACTACCGGCTACCTTCGAGTCCACATGGCTATTATAAAGCAAAAAGAACCTCCCTTTCAAGAGATTCTTTATGCTGACATCTAGAGGGCCCGTGATATACGGGCTACTAGCTTTATGTCTTAATTATAATCGATATAAATCTTTTGTCAATAATCTATTTAAAGTCAAGGGGAAATCTATTCAAATCCAATAATTGATGTATAATAAACAACAAGCCGTGAAAACGGTTTGCTGTTTCTATGGAAAATCAAGAGATAAAAACCAGGCCTCCTGTTGTGGTTATCATGGGCCACATAGATCATGGCAAATCCTCTTTATTAGAAGCAATAAAGGATTTTAAGATTACTTCAAAAGAATCAGGAGGAATAACTCAACATATTGGCGCATATGAGGTAGAGCATCAGGGAAAGAATATAACTTTCATTGATACTCCTGGCCATGCTGCTTTTTGTTCTTTGCGCTCAAGAGGCGCAAAGATAGCAGACATAGCTATCCTAGTTATTGCCGCAGATGAAGGAATGAAACCGCAGACAATAGAGGCTCTCCAATGTATCCAAGCAGCAGAATTGCCAATGGTTGTTGCAATAAACAAAATTGATAAGCCAGGAGCAAATCCTGTTAAGGTAAAGAACGAATTAATGAAGAATAATATTCTTTTGGAAGAATATGGAGGAAAGATTGCAGCAGTAGAAACTTCTGCTAAAACCAAGCAAGGCATTGAAGACCTTTTAGAAATAATCCTGCTTACAGCAGAGATGGAAGAGCTAAAGACAGATTATACCAAATTAGCATCAGGCGCTGTCATAGAGGCCCTTATAGACCCTCAAAGAGGTCCTATTGCTACACTCTTGGTGCAGGAAGGCATATTAAAGCCCCAAGATATCATTGCTACCAGCTCTGCCTGCGGAAAAATAAGGGCAATGGAGGATTTTTTGGGAAAAAGCATCAATAAAGCATATCCTTCAAAACCTGTAATGGTTATGGGTTTTGATAAGGTACCGATTGTTGGAGAACAATTCAAAGTATTTTTAGATCAGGAAGAAGCCAGGGATTCTTTAAAAGAAATAAATGAATTTAAAATCAATCAATATATTCCCCAAATTGGAGATAAAAATCTTAATTTGATTATCAAAGCAGATGTCTCCGGAACTTTGGAAGCTATTGATGTAATTCTGCAACCTCTTTTGGATGAATCAGAAATCAGGCCAACAATCATTAAATCAGGAGTCGGAGAAATCAATGAAGATGATATTCAGATGGCTTTTGCCGGAAAAGCAAAGATCTTTGGTTTTAAATCAGGAATAAATCCGCAAGCTAAAAAACTTGCAGATTCAAAAGAAGTACATGTATATTCCTTTGATGTTATCTACGATCTTTTGCAAAAAACAAAAGAATTGATTAAAGAAATCATTGAATCAGAAACAGTAAGAAGGGACCTTGGCAAATTAAAGGTATTAGTAGTATTTAAAACAGATCCTAATCGCCAGATTATCGGAGGAAGGATAATAGATGGAGAATTCCTGCCTAAAGCAAGAGTAGATATATTAAGAGAAGAAAAGAAAACCGGTTCTGGAAAAATATTAAGTTTGCAAAAGGATAAAAAGGAAATTGAAAAAGCTAAATCAGGAGAAGAGATAGGAATATTGTATGAAGGCAGCTCTAAAATTAAAGAAGGAGATGTTCTAATCGCCTTTGTGGAAGAAAAAAGGAAAATGGATATTTAATTTTTTCTAAAATCAGTTAGAATTAATATATATGAGAAAAAAGAAAACTGTTTCCAAAAAAACCAAAGCCCAAGATATTAATAAGATATCTTTAACCTGGGGGAGCTGCTTCAAATTTTGGCTCATTGGGTTCGCAATGTTTATCATCTTTGCAATGATCTGGGTTGGTTTTTCTTTCCTGACTAAATAGATGAGTCGGAGAATAGAAAAAATCAATGAAGTTTTAAAACGAGAACTTGGCCAAATAATATTGGAGAATGTTGATTTTGGAAGAAATGTTTTGATAACGATAAGCAGAGTAGATACGGCTCCTGACTTGTCTGGAGCCAAAATCTATGTTAGTGTTTTGCCAGAGAGTTTTTCAAAAGAAATAATGGAGATTCTGCAAAAGAAGAATCATATTATCCAGAAAGAGATAAATAAGATTATGGAGATAAGAAAGATTCCTAAATTGCTGTTCTGCGAAGATATATCGTTTAAAAAAGCTGCCCACATAGATGAACTTTTAAAGGAGATACAAGATAAGGCCAGGTAGCCAAGCAGCAAGGCAACGGTCTGCAAAACCGTTACGCGCGGGTGCAATTCCCGCCCTGGCCTCAAAAGAGTTATTTGAAAATATATATTAGGCCGAAGTGGCGGAATGGCAGACGCACAACACTTAAAATGTTGCGAGCTTTTGCTCATGAGGGTTCGACTCCCTCCTTCGGCACGGGCGCGTAGCTCAGTTGGTTAGAGCGCTTGCACGACACGCAAGAGGTCCCCAGTTCGAGTCTGGGCGTGCCCACAGGAAGTTATGCTGCAGTAGCTCAGTGGTAGAGCGCTTCTCTGAAAAAGAAGAGGTCGCCAGTCCGATCCTGGCCTGCAGCACATATGCGGGTGTCGTATAATGGTCATTACGTTGCCTTGCCAAGGCAATAATGGCAGTTCGATTCTGCTCACCCGCTCAAAGTCAAGTCGCTGGAAAGCGATTTTTGTTTATGGAGAGGGGATAAATCTAGTTTTGGATTGTAAGAAGTAAAGTATTGCAATATTAAAAGCATTATTGTAAAAGATATGTGGAGGTGAGATCGTGACCCCATCGAAATGGTTTGGTGTGGCTACATTGGGCTTTGTGGTGTCAATCGGCCTTTTCGTAGCTATGATGATCACAGGGAATCTCTTGTGGCTTTGCGGAGAGGTGATGAGTCTGCCGGCCTATTTCGTCGGTTTTCTCAAAATCCTTGACTAGACAGTTCGTTCGGGATAAACATTTTCCACTGGAGGTGGAAATGAGTCCTTGAGACAAGGGGTTGTCTGATGACGACCCCTTGCTGTTTTTATAAACAACTTTTCTATGAGTAATTTGCAATCAAAAACTCGATAGTATTATCCTCAAAATAGGTTCTAATGTCATCCACTAACCCGCTCAAAAAATATTCCGAGAAGAGTGTTTTAATTTTGAGAAAAGTTTTTACCAGTTATTTTTTCCAGTATCTCTATCGTTGCTTCTACTGATGGATTGCTCGTGTTCTTTAAAATCAGTTTATTGCCGTATATATTCAATAATGGAGTTAAGAACTCATCTCCCCACGATGGAGAAAAAGTTAATACACCATCAAAGTTTATCTCAATTATTTCGTTCTTCTTTGTGTCTTTCAAAAACGATTGCAAAGCTGAAAATGCTTCTTTTCCTGTTTGGCGAGAAATTAATGTTGTCCCAAATTTTTTAAGTTCTATAATCATGGTTAATAAGTAATTAAGGCGATACATCCACGGATATTTTCCTTAACCTTTTTAAGATCTAAGTCCGTACTGCCACCGCTTAATATTAATTTTGCGTCTCCTGTTTGAAAAATTAGGCTGATTGGATTTTTAAAGATAACACTTTTTACGTATTTTAGTCCATTGCCTCGGCCCTCCGGTTTTCTGCCAGAGATTACTTCAGTAAATGCAACCTTTAACGCTTGTTCATGATCTTTAAGTTCGGGTTTTACTCTTTTTAGGGTATGTAACATCCCTAGTCCTCTGTCCGCTAAAACAATTTGTTTTTTATTTAAATCATATCCGAAAAAGATACCAGAGGTGTCTGGCCATTGGCCCAAATTATGATCATATGAATTATTTCCTATTTCACCAGCGATAGATGTAAGCAAAGAGAATAAATCTTTCGCATCTTGATTTTTTATCATCAAACTACCCATTGTTGCAATACGGGCCTGAAACGCACCACTATTCTGACAGTAAAATTGATCAGGAAATTTCTTGTTTGATAATGCCCAATCTTTTGCGAGTTTAAACAGGTTGCTTGAAAAAACATCTATATCTCCAATATCTTTTTTAAAGATAACAAAATTACGGCCCATTTTTTGAGCTTTGATGTCGCCTTTCTTAATTTTCTTAAAAACAGCCACCCTGCTTATATCTAGAAAGCCAGCCAGTTCTTTAGTGGTATAAAATTCTTTTGATTCCATATACGTTAACTTAATATTATCAATGTTATCATGTGTTAACCACCGTGTCAAGAGTTAACATAGATTAAAAATATTAAATCAAACAAAATTTGACTTTTACAATCATAGTGATAGAAGTAATCTAGAATCGCACCTTAAGGAGGTGATCAGGGTGAGCGAGCTGGCAACTATCTCTGTTGCTGTATACGTTAGGTCGTCGGATGGGCGATTACTCTTCGTTCAGAAACGAAAAGATGGATCGTGGGGTCCACCCGCTGGAAGACAGAAGATAGGAGAAGGCATCTTTGGTGCCGCGAAGCGCGAATCAAAAGAAGAATCGGGTATGATTGTTCGGCTCCTCAATATCATCGGCATATATGATGTAATTGAGGGGGATCAGCTCAGGCTAGGAATTGCCTTTCGCGCAGAAGTGGTTGGCGGAGAGTTGGGGCCAGAAGATCCAGAAATTGAGAGAGCAGTATTTCTCAAGGACATGGAGATTGACAGATTCAAGATGGAGGGGCAGATTTATAAGCCAAAACATACCCTCCGAAGTCTGGAAGACGAGAGATCCGGAAGATCATACCCCCTGGACATCATCCGCGAAGTGGTGCCTTGACGGAAAATTGTTAAGGCACCACAAATCTTTTTTAAAACCAAGTCTTTTCCAAACCAACCAATTTCCCTTAAAACCCTTGACTTTACTTCTTGTTCGGGATATAATAGTAGTACTTCCCAG
>CAZTRD010000034.1:0-8812 GCA_964616145.1 uncultured Candidatus Saccharibacteria bacterium
CTATTGTTCTTTCTTTACCAAGCATAATTCTCAAAATTGCAGGCTCAGATATAACATCTCAAGAAGATTTACTAAAAATTACTTCAAATGCTATTAGTGAAGGTTTTGATGATGATGTTTCAGAAAGGGTTTTTAATCAAGTAGATAAAGCATTAGATTTTTTTAAAAGTATTCCTTTAATCTTATTTTTTATTGGAATTATTATAGTAATTATTGGTTTTAAGATTGATTCTTAGGCAAAGTTTATATATTATCTGGCACTTCAAGTTTCTATGCACACTAACGAAGAAATAGATTTATATGTTGAAGAAACTAGGGGGTTAATTCATGAAATGGGTTTATCAAGACAGATTAATACTCATAAAAATAATATAAGAAAGAAGGTTCTTGAAGAATTAAACAAGGATAAGTTGGTTATTGAGAGGGATTGAAATGGAAAGAAAAAGATGGCGAGGTGAGAACTATAAGGAAGAAATAGAAGAAGACGGAAAAATCTATAGAGTTCCTACACCCCATACACTTACTGATAAAGTAAAAGAAAAAATTAGAAAAAGAGAATTTATATAACTTTTTTATTATCATATATCCAAAAGACTTTACAGCCCATCAAAAAATAATCTTTATATACTTCTTCTTATCCCTATAATGTAGAAGATAATTGTGAAATAATATCTTCAGGACAGAAATAATTTTTAAATTTTACTTCTTCTTCGTCAACTTCGAAACTAATTCCCAAGTTATCTTAGAAATCTCTTTTGTCTTATCAATAACTTCTTCTTTGATAAACTCCCCCAATGTCTTGTTTTTCCTGATTGTTTTATAGCTAATTGGCCTGCTTTTGTCTTTTTTCATCTAAAATATCATCCAATACCAACAATAAAAACCTTTCTAATTAGGATTTCTTCACGCCTAAAGCTTTATTGTTTCACTTTCCATTGAAAAGCGAAATCATAAATCTTTCCCTTTCAGGTCGGCTAAAATCAATTGATTATACGGGTTTTCCTGCATATTGATAATTAATTTTTTTATTTATCATAGAAACTTATATATAAATAAAAAATAATAAGGTGATATAGATGATTAAGATAAAAAGTATTTTGGATAAGAAAAGTGAAGATGATGGAGTTAGGATTTGTGTAATGAGATTTGTAAAGAGTTTTTATGATTATGATGAATGGTTAAGAGATTTAGCTCCTTCTATTGAATTGTTGAATGATTATAGAAATAAGAAGGTTGATTGGAGTGAATATGAAAAGAGATATTTGAAGGAGATGGAAAGTAAGAAGGAGCTGATTAGTGAATTAAAGAAAAGAAGTGATAATGGAGAAGTGATTAGTTTATTGTGTTGGGAAAAAGATGATAGATTTTGTCATAGAAGATTATTGAAGAATTTAATTGAAAATAGTTAATTTTACGATTTCTACACGCCTAAAGCTTTATTGTTTAGTTTTCTCTTCAAAAACTAAATCATAAATCTTTCCCTTTCAGGTCGGCTAAAATCAATTATCTCTAATACATCAATTTTTTTAGTTTTTTATTTTCTTTTAATGAAAAATAAAACACTAAAAAGGTGATAAAAAATGATAAACAAATACAAGATATTTAGAATAGTTGAGTACATAAAGCTCTCTGATTTTGAATTTGAAATTGATGAAGTAATTGAGCATTTAAATGAAGTTTTGGCTTATTACGATGTTATTGATGCAGATTTGACAGATGATGAATATCTAACCTTAATAGGTGAATTGCTTCCTTTGGCAGAACAATTTGAGTTCAGGGAAGTGTCACATCTTGTGGCTCAGGATGACATGCTTCTTTTGGGCATTCGTGAGCATGATGTTGATTTCAGGCTGCAAGCAATTGAAAGAAAGCTCAGAAATGCTTCTGCTTTTCACATAGAGCTGCATGATTTTCCAACCAATATGGCTTTAGCTTGAATTCTTTTCATTTCTTGAAAAAGAAATCTTCACGTCAGATGAGGGTTTTGAGGTGCCAAAATGGCAGGACAACCAGAAAAAAGGTTTAATCTAAACATTCCTGAAATCATAAGCTTATATACGGAAAAACGCCAAGCACTTTACAAAATAGCAAAAAAGTTTAATGTTGACATGGGTGTCATAAGAAGAATTTTAGTCCAACATGGCATAAGGATAAAATCAACAAGAGAATTAAAACTACCGCCAAATTTTAAAGAGCCATCAGAATATGAACTCTACGATTTATATGTAAATAAAAAGTTGAGGATTATCGATATAGCTAACAAATACTGCATTGCTTATAATACTGCAAGAAACATCCTAATCAAAAATAATATTCCAATCAGGAAACCTTATATTTATAGGATGCAAGAAAATTGCACAATACCAACAAAAGAGCATCTAAAAGAACTATATGTCAATAAATATTTATCAATGGAAAAAATTGGTGAAAAATTAAAAATTAATCCACAAACTGTTGCACGACGATTATTCAAGAGTGGAATAAAAAAGAGAAATTGCAGTGAGGCTAGGCTTCCTAAAAACTTTATTCCACCTGCAAAAGAAGAATTAGAAAAACTTTATGTCTTTGAGAATAGATCGAGCTGCGAGATTGCAGAAAAATATAATGTCAGCCATCGATATATTATATCATTATTAAGAAAATATCAAATACAAGTAAAAGGAAATATTTTTACTAGAGGAAACCACACTATAAAATGTAAAGATGGGCATTTAGTAAGAAGCAGCCAAGAGAGATTAATTGATGATTGGCTGTTTGAAAATGGAATTTCACACTATTATGAAAAGAGGATACACACTACAAGAAAAACTGCTGACTTTTATATTCCTGATATTGATTTATACATCGAATTTTTGGGTTTGAATGGAAAAGATTTTTATGATGAAAGAAATAAAAATAAAGAAGATATTTACAAAAAGCTTTCTTTGAACTATACTTTTGTTTATCCTTCTAGCGACTCTAGAGACATTGAAAACCAATTGTTGTTTCTAATACCTTTATGCTCAAGAACACAAGCAACATTGAATCATTTTTAGATGTTATTAGGACTTCTTTCAATTTTTGAAAAGAAGTCTTTAACAAAAAAAAGATTTCAGGAGGTAAATAAAATGAGTGGACAAGTAGAAAAACGGTTCAATTCGGGCTTAGTCAAAGCCACAGTTTGGAAGAATGAAAGCAGCTCAGGCGGTGAATTCAGGACTGTTAGCTTGAACAGAAGCTACCAGAAAGACGGCGAATGGAAAAACACAAATTCGTTTGGCACAAATGACATAGACAAAGCAATACAAGTGCTGGAGCAAGCAAGAGATTATGTAAACAATGCTGAACCTAATTCTTCAGGCGACGAAATCGTTGCCTAAATTTTTTCTTTTTTTTATTATTCTTAAGGTTTTTAGGAAAAGTTTAAATACTTCTCCTCTATTTACAGTAGTAAATTGGGGGTTGAGAATATGGTTAAAAAATCTAAGAAAATTTTAGATTATGGGTTATTGGTTGCTTCTATATTGTTATTTATTATTGCGTGGGATGCTCCAACTGCGATATTAGGATATTTGTGCACTTTAGTTATTACAATATTCTTTTTTAGGTTGAGCGTATTGATTATAAGCGAATTGACAGCTTCAGTTAGTATTAAAGTAATTTTAACGTGGCTTTGCGTAATTCCTTTAATTTTTTCATGTATATTTATACTGAGTAGATATGGTAATTGGCAAGTCACTTTATTGCTTAGTGTGCTGGGCGTGGTTATAGGTTCGTGGCTATCAAATTCAAAATAAAGGGTGGTTTAAATGAAAAAAGTATCAATTATCTTATTGATGTTGGTTTTTTTATTATTCTCGCTAACTCTCTCAGGATGTAAAGAAGTCAGCTATTTAGAAAGAGTCCCTTACCAAGCGGAAGAAACTTATTATATGGATGAACGCTATGAGGTAGATATACCCTATACAGAAACTGAAGATTATCAGGTAAATGAATCTTATCAAGTACCAGTAAAAGTAGATCCTAACGATAATGAAATAAAGGATTTGGAAGTTTTAGAACAAACTAATAGTATGGAAGAGGGAGAGTGTGTTGCTGAAGCAGAGATATATAACCCTAATAGAGTTGAAATCTTCTTTGATGTAGAGTACATTTTTGATATGAGTCTGAATGAGGATAAATATAATAAATATAATTTGAGTGTTGATGGTTCTGATTCATACACATTAACAGACAGGAGTAAACCTCCTTACTGGCTAGACGATTGTGGAAAAAACCTAGAAATCCGAAAGATTACTATTTTAGACTCTCCTGAAGTTAGAGAAGGTAACAGAACTGAATGGCAAATGGTGACAAAGCAAAGAGAGGTTACGAAATATAAAAAGGAAACTAAAACTAGGCAAGTACCGAAAACAAGAACAGTCACTAAATACCAAGAGAGATGGGTAACTGAGAAGAAATTACCATGGCAATAATTCAAAATGTTTATTTAAGAAAAGTTTAAATATGCCCTTTCTTTAGAGTATTGCTATATAGTAAGGTGGTTAATATGAGAGCAGGATTAATTATAGCAGGTGCAGTAGTGTTATTGGTAGGATTTATTTTCACTGCTTCTATTTTAGGAGCAATTTTGGGTATACCCCTTATATTGATAGGTTTTTTAGTATTATTTTTAGGTTTAATCTTAAGGTCAAAAAACCCAGAGATCCATATAGTTGAACATAAGAAAAAATAATGGTAGTTGGAATGAAAAAAATAATATTGTTAAGTTTGTTATCAATCATTGTTTTATTTATCGTTGGTTGTAAAGATTGTCCTTCTTGTCCTGCCTGTGTTCAAAGGCTATGTCCAGAAAAGATATGTCCTTCTTGTCCAAAATGTGAAGATATAAAACCACAGGATAAAGATTTAATTGTTGAGTATAAGGGGTGGAAAGATGGTTATAATACATATTCTATTTTAAATCCTAATCAACGAAAAGTTCTAGCACAAATAGAAACCATTTGTTACGATGGGGATGATAATGAAATCCCCAATAATGATAAAGGTAAATATTTTATTGATGCGATGTCAGGATTGAATGATAATATGCTTGGGTCAGGTTTATGGCGTGCTAATTGTCCTGAAGACCATAAGAAAACTTCGGTTAAGGCAACTATAATAGGCTAACAAAAAACCTTATTTAAAAACATAAAACTCTTTTTTGTTTTGGAGTACCTTTAATTTTTCTGCAGTCTAAGATACCTTTTTAAGCACGATTTTTGAGATATCTCTAAATGGTGCGTAGGCACATGGTCTACCTGGAATTATTTTTTCGAACTCTTCTAAGGAAATGATTGGTTTGTGCTGAATATAGTCATATAATTTAGCAACATGAAAATAATGCAACTTTTTATGTCCAAAATCGATTTGAGGTAAACCTTTAGCCTCCCCATTTGCACATATTTCTAAGATGTATCCTTTATTATGGGCTTCAATAAAGAAATTACATATAAATATTGCTTTCTTCATAGCAGAATAGGGACTTTTTTATAAGTTATAAACTTTGTGTAAAAAACAATTGTGAAACAATACATTCAGGCCAAATCTAATTCTCAAAATTTTTCCTTTCTTACCGAAGAAAAAATTTACTTAGTGATAAAAATGGCTTGGTATGATAATAATAAAGGCATTGACTTCAAAAACCTAAAAAGACCAGGCCGTTATAGAAGAATAACTATTGATTTTGACAAACTAAAGCAACTTTATCATCAGGGAAAATTAATAAAAGACATTGCTTCTTATTTTAACTGCTCAATACCAACTATCAGAAGGCATCTTAAATTTCTAATACCCAAAGACCGCCAAAGGTACAAGTTCAATTATTCCCAGACAAATCCAATAAATCAAAGAATCATAAAACTTTACACAAACCACCATTACTCAACTGAAACCATAGCAGAGAAAATCGGATTAGCAGATGAAACAGTTAGAAGAAGATTACAGAGATTAGATGTTGAATTAAGGGGAAGGAACTTCAAAAATCTTGAAACATTCCACCCTATGAAGCTTAACAGAAGAAAAGATAAGCAATATCCCATTATTGATTTAAACTTGTTCAACCAGAAATTTCTTGAGTATTACTGCTTGATGCTGCCTCAGAAAAAGATAGCTGAATTATTGCAGATAGACAGGGCAACTGTTTCAAGAAGAATAAAATATTTTAGAAGCCAGTATTATTTCAAGCAGAGGTTCTGCAAAAGATGCAGCAACCTATTTAGGTTTAGGGTTTCAGAGCATCAAAGAAGCTCTAATATTTGTAGTAAGTGTAGGTTGAATTAAACCTTTTTATCCTTAAATTTTGTGACACCCAGTTTGTAGGTTTGAATGGACTTGACTACTGCTGACATATCCCCTAACTTATCTTCTTTAATAAATTGTAGGATTGTATTAAGATATGAATCGGTAGTCAAATTCCTCACCTCAGAAGATTCAATCCCCTTTATCCCCCTCAATTCTTTCTCAGAGTCATTTAGTAGTTTGATAACATCTTTCTTTAAATCAGGAGATTTTAAGACGTTATTCTCTATTTTTAACATCCAGTGCTGCATTTTAGTTTTATCCTGAGTGTCTACTTCATCTTCGATCTTTTCTTTTTCATCTTCAAATCTATTGTCTTTTAGGAAACTGATGATCAACAATACAATCAATAAGATTATACATACTATCATCAAGACAAAAACAACGAGATTACCTCCTTGGTTAAGAAGGGGTTTTCCAAAGTAATTGGCCAAAGCAACAATACCAAAAATAAATCCTAATAAAAAAACAAACGCCAAAACTATCTTGTACTTTGAGGGCATATTTTTCATTAATTCTTCCCTTGTTTTTCTTTCGAAAGGGTTCAATTTCTGGATTGGATTCTCAACAACCATTTTAACGTCTTATAGCATATATGAAACAAACAACCGCCAAAATCAATGATACTGGAGAAGTAATCATCGCTATCAAATTTCTTTCATAGGCTTTAAATGCGGTTGTAAACGCAATCATAAAAAACATTCCCCCAATATATGCTATTAGCGCCCTTTTAGTTTTGATTTTCATATTATTCACCCCACATGTATTAAAGAAAATTGAATCATCCCTTCTATATAAAGATTTCTTTAATTCTAGCAAAAAAGAAATCTAATTAAAATGCCCATTAACATTAAACTCTATTTTAAGAGCGGAAACACCCAGCTTCTTGAAAGAGTTGATTACACAGAAAAACTCAGGCAGCAACTAGATGAAAAAACAAAAAACGGGATAATAGTTGATTTTGAGGTTTTCTAGGGTTAATTATATCTAGTTTCTATTTTCAATTAACTTCTTAATCATGTTAGCTTTTTCCTCAATGCTTATCTTTCTATTTGCAGCAGATGTTGAAGGGATATAACTATATTTTACACTTAGTTCTAATTCATTAAACGCATTATACGCTTCTTTTCCAGCAACTAAAAATAGTCTTAGGTTAGGATATTTCTTTGTCAATTCAATAAAATCGTTAGGTGCTTTCTCTTTAAAGTTATGATCCATGCTACCCCCCCTCTCACCCGCATGAAATACATCCCACAATCCTATCTTATTCTGAAGTAAAATATTTATTTTCTCTTTATACCTTATACCTCCTAAATCCTTATCGACAACTTTAGCCATTACCTTCCAAAAATCATTAGTAGGATTAGCATAATATTCTTTTTTCTCCAAAGAGATATCACTAGGCAAAGAGCCTAAAATCAATACTTCTGTTTTCTCGTCAATGATTGGATTTAATCCTGTTTTAACGCTCATGGATTAACTGTTATATCCTCAAATTTAAACCTTTCGACCTTCACAAAGCCATCTTAGGGCCATTGTGAAACCATTCTCAAAATTTTCTTAATCATTCAGAAAAGAAAATTTCAGTTGATAAAAATGCCACCCATTACAATATTACATCATCCATTGATTATTTGCAAATGGTGTAAACGGGAGTCCTCCAATAATCTTATGGGTAACAAACTATACTGTTCAGATGAGTGCAAGCGTGTTGCTAATCTTGAGCGTACCAAACAAAGGTATTATCAAAAGAAAGAGGAATGGCTTATATATGGAAATCAATGGCGGAGTCGTAATCCAGATTATATGAAGAATTACAAGATTAATCTTAAAAATAACAACCCTAAACTTGTGAAGATGTATAGAATCAACAATCTTTTTGGTATTTCACTAGAATTATATGAACAACTAACTAAGAAATGTATGATAAGAGGATGCGATTTTTCCCTTACAGTAGATGTGCATCATATTGACAGAAACAATCAGAATAACAACCCCCCTAATCTTGTAGGTCTTTGCCCTTCACACCATCAGCTGATTCACAGGCTGAATTACAGATTAATTCTCAAATCGGATGGATGGGCATTAGAACCATAACTGAATCATTTTCTTGATTCTTCTTTGTAGAGATTTTTTACTTAGTAGAAAAATCTCTAAAGAGGTGAACAATATGCCAGATTGGGATATAATCAACAAAAGAAAAAGAAAAGAAATAAACCTTGGCATGGCTAAGAACGGGGCCATTCAGCTATTGAAGAATAATAGTTATGATGATTGGTCAAAGCTCTACAAGTCAAATGTTAGGCTTCTCTTCATTCTCAATGAGGAGCTTGACCATGAGCTTTTAGATGGGAAAATCTGCGAAGAAGAATGCCTAGAGGTAATAACATGAAAATACCAAGTTTGCATCAGCAAATGTTTGGCGATATAAACAAGCATCTTAACAATATCAGAGCACAAATGAATGAGGAAATAAGGGAAAAATTTCTTAAGA
>CAZTRD010000035.1:0-4428 GCA_964616145.1 uncultured Candidatus Saccharibacteria bacterium
GGCACTTCGTGCCGACCCCATTTCGGCTTCCGATTCCGATTTTCAATTTTGGCGGAAGCGGGAGGATTCGAACCCCCGAGGGTTTTAGCCCTACTGGTTTTCAAAACCAGCGCATTCATCCACTCTGCCACGCTTCCATTTTGCGGCCCCAACCGGAATCGAACCGGTGTTACAGCGCTGAGAACGCTATGTCCTAACCCCTAGACGATGGGGCCGCTAATAGTCACATATTAACACACATGACAGCTCTTGCCAAATATTAATTAAGGGATAGAATAGCAAAAGACACAAAAGGAGGTGTCCTGTGAGGGTAATTCCCAGTTCTTTCACTCTTCTCCGTCTTCTTCTGGTTGGTTGGGCAGCTGCCATCCTGATCATTCCCGGAATGTGGTCTCCGATCGATCCGATCAAGTTTGCGATGATTATCCTTATCGTCGCAGCTCTGACGGACGCAATTGTTGGCTACCTTGCCAGGAAGCTCAACGTGGCAAGAACCTGGGGCGGGTACTTCGATCATGTAGTTGATCTTTCCCTGATAGGCGTGCTCCTGTATCAGGGATACATGATCTTGGACCCAAACATCTTCAAGGTGTACGTCCTGTTCCAGATCCTGACCATGATGATCGGGTATTACCACTTCTTGGTGAAGGTTGATGAGGGCTGGCCGAACAGTTTCGGCAAGCTATCCTACATCATCTTCATCTTCGGAGTATGCCTGGCCATGGCTACTAGCGGTACGTCAGAAGAGGCCTACGGCATTGACTCTGCCAACAAGATCGTCGGGTTAGCAATTGGTCTCAGGGCTATGTCCTTCTGGATCTACTGGAGGTACATGGAAGACCAAGACTTCTTCTGGGTAGGAAAAGCTGACAGAGAGATGGCCAAAAGGAGGGAGCAAGAGCAACGACCTGTTTAAGACAGGTCGTTTGCCATTTCATTTCTCTTTTGTTTCCTGATAATCAGGCGGTATTTTATAGTAATTGAGAATATATTGGGCTAATTTTCCAAATATAGGGGCGGCAGAATATTCTGCCGTGCTTGTATTTGGATTATCCAATTTAATCAGCATTAAGAATTTAGGTTCAAATGCAGGATAAAAGCCGATAAAGCTCTGCCATGTTTTATCGCTATACCCGGCTTTGCTTACCCCCAAGCTTGAAAAAGGAATCTGCGATGTTCCAGTTTTCCCTGCGACATAGTAACCGGGAACTTTAGCTTTTTGGCCATATCCGCTTTCTGTAACTTGCACCAACATCTTAGTCAATTTATTCAAAGCATCTTTTGAAATTACTCCTTGTTTCAATACTTTAGTTTCTGTTTTGGTAATTTTTTCTCCCTCTATCACTGAATCTACGATACTTAAATTAAGTAATTTTCCTCCATTAGCTAAAACAGAAAATGCTCTGATTAGGTTTAGCGGAGTCATATCAATTCCTTGCCCGAATGCCGCAGTGGCGAAATTAACATCTCTTCCTGTTTTTAAAACAGTATTTTTAGAATATATTTCTCCTGGCAATTCTATATTTGTTTTTTCAAAAACTCCGAATTTTTCCAAATATTTCAAAAACGTTTTATTCCCAATCTTGCTTTCAGCAAATACTGCTCCGGTATTGATTGATTTTTCAAGCACCTGAGTCATGTTAACCACTCCGAATACCTTCCCATGGAAATTGGATAATGTTCTGCCATTGATAGTCACATATCCTTTATCCTCAAAGGTTGTTTCTTCAGTAACTACTTTTTCATTCAAAGCGCTGGCCATGGTAATGGCTTTAAACATGGAACCTGGTTCAAAGAGATCCTGGACTGTTCCATTCCTTAAAGTTTCCAAACTGGAATTACCATAGCTGTTCGGATTAAAAAAGGGATATTCTGCCATGGCCAAAACTTTTCCGGTATTAGGATCAACTACAATAATCTGGCCTCCTTCTATTTCATAGTCCTGCTTGGCTTGAACTAATAGTCCCTCCGCCTGCAATTGTATATTCTTATCAATTGTCAGGTATATATCGCAGCCCCTTTCAACAGAGCTGTATTCTTCCAAAGAATATCCATATGGACTAATCTTTCTTCTCAGCCATTCTTTGTCATCAATCAGGCAATAGTTAAAATGTTTCTCTATTCCGTATTCTCCGCTTGATTCCTGATTAACAAAACCTAAAACATCACTGGCTAATTCCTGATAGGGATAATATCTGTATTTTTGCTGGGAGAAATGAACACCTTCAATATTCAATTCTTTTATCTTATTCATTTCCTCTTCAGACATTTTCTCTTTTAAAAGATAATAGGAGCTGTCATTATTAAGCTTCTGCATCAGAATCTCCTTATTCAAATCTAAAGCATTGGCTAATTTCTCTGAAACATTTTTTCTGTCTGTTATCTCATTTGGAGAAGCATAGCACTTCCACCATTTCTTGTTTAAGGCGATCTTGATGGGGCCTTCTGACAATCTACTCAAAAAAATTTCCCCTCTTTCTTGCTGAGGAGATTCAAAAACTTCTTGTTGTCCTTTAGCTAATGCTTTGTATGTTTGGGCCTTAAAGATTTGCAGCCAAGCTAATCTAGAAACAATCATTAGGCCTGCACAAAGAAATATTATTAAGATTACATTAATTCTCCATGTTTTCATTTTGCCACAGCAACCCCTTGGGCTACATTCAAATATTCTATCCTATTTATCTTCTCTAGTAAAAGGTTTTCTGCAATCTTTGTGGCATTAGGAAGATATTGTTGCTGGGTAATCTTAACTTCCAGGCCTTCATTGACTTGAGCCATCTCTTCTGTTTTTTTGTCTAAATTAGCAATATTATATGCATTATTGGTAACGGCATTTACCTGAAAAACATATACCAAAGAAAGAATAGCAAGCAAAGCTATTGATATTGCCCAAAATCCTCTTAATCCCATTTTATCTCTTGTCTTTTTAATTGCTGCTCTGGTTTTTGTTATCATATTTTTATTGCTATTCTTAATTTTGCTGACCTGCTGCGAGGATTTATTTTTACCTCATTAAATTTTGCTGTTATTGGTTTTTTGGTTATTATCTTTATCTTTCCCTCCGCCTCCTTATCTTTAAACATTTCCTTTACTATTTTATCTTCCAAAGAGTGGAATGATATAACTGCTATCCTTCCATCTTTTTCTATTGCCCCTATCCCCTCCTCTATTCCCTTTTTAATCGTTTCTAGTTCATCATTTACCGCCATTCTTAATGCCTGGAATGTTTTAGTAGCCGGATGAATCTTTCTTCGCTTGTACCATTTGGGAAGATGATCCATTATTATCTTTAAAAGTTCAGATGTTGTTCTTATCGGCCTTACTTCTCTGGCTTTAATGATATTTTTGGCTATTATCTTTGAAAGATCTTCCTGGGCGAATTCCCTTAAAATCTTTTCTATCTGCTCTTCCTTGTAATAGTTGATTATCTCAAATGCTGTTAATTGGTTTCTTTCAGGATTGAATCTCATATCCAGGGCCTCATCTTTTCTGAAAGAAAATCCCCTATTACTTTTCTCAAAATGCCAACTGGATAATCCCAGATCAAAGAGTATTCCATTGATCCTTAATCCACTCTCTTTGGCTATCTTTGATGCATTGATATATGAATCATTTACAAGGATCAATCTGTCTAACGCCTCCTGATTGAAATTGTTATTCTCTTTAAATGTTTTTATCTCAGTAGGGTCTATCTCTATTCCTATCACTTTCCCATTCGGCTTTATCTTTTTTAATATATCCATTGCATGCCCGCCAAACCCGAATGTTGCATCAATGAAGTTTTCATTTGGCTTAGGGCTTAAACCCTCTATTATCTCTTTTTGAAGTACTGGCGTGTGCATGTTGTTAGATTCCCAACTCCTTCAGACGTTCGGCCATATCACCAAGCTCGCTAACTGTCTGTTTCTGATATTCTCTCCATTTACCTTCATCCCAGATTTCAATCCTATTATTAATACCGGCAATGATCGTCTTTTTATCCAAGCCGGCATAGTCTTTCAAATAGTCAGGAATTAAAATTCTTCCTAAAGAATCAATTAATACATCAGTGGCTCCTGCCAACATTATCCTGGCAAATCCTCTTGCATCTGCCTGAGCCAAAGGCAGTTTCCCTATCTTATCAGCCAAGGCATTCCATTCTTTTTCCGGGAATAGCCAAAGGCAGTTATCAAGCCCTCTTGTGATAACTGCCTTTCTGGTCAAAAGCTTCCTAAATTTAGCTGGAATGGCCAGTCTTCTCTTATCATCTAGATTGTAGGTATATTCGCTGATAAACATAGTTATCCACAGTTTTGGGAGTTATCCCCACAGTTATCCACTTATTCCCCTGATTCTCCACTATAGTCCACAGATACATACCAGTCAACCACTTTGATTGTGGATAACTATACAGGGTATTGAAAGATATCTAGGAATATGATAGAAAGA
>CAZTRD010000035.1:4528-8758 GCA_964616145.1 uncultured Candidatus Saccharibacteria bacterium
GGATGCTTGTCAGAGGGTCGGAGGGAGGAGAACAAACGCTAGCCCGATGGCAACCTAGCGTCTCCTCTCCCCTCCTTCATCTATCAAATTCAAAAAGACCCTTGCGGGCCTTTTTGATTCCTTGATATATCTGTCTTACCTTTATCTTAACGTTACCTCTTGATTCTGGAATGTAATCTTTTGCCTTCTTTGTCTGATCAGCCAGAATAACAAGTAGAATATTCCGACAGCCAGCAAAGTAATACATACTAAGATTAAAGCTAGCCAGAATAACCAACCTCTTAATATTTCTGAGATAGAAGCAGTTCCAAGACTGGTTCCTTTTGCTCCGGAAAGAGCAATGCCGATATAGTCAGTTACAGAAATATTTTGAGCTACAGCCTGGGCAGTAAATCCAATATCTGTCTTAGACAAATCAATGGATCCTGCTTTAGCTATTTTACCGCTAAAGGTAATAGTCTTGATTCCTTTGCTTGCAGCTTGAGTTAAAGTAACTCCGGTTCTAATATCTCCGCCATATGGAATGCCATCAATCTTTATATCATTATTAGGTGTAATTTCTGATGGGATAGCAGCAGTTAAAACAACATTGCTTAAATCACTGTCTCCATTATTGGCAAAGATTAACAAGAATTCAAGTGTAGTATCTGGGGTGGTAGATATGGATTGCTGCCAATCCCCTACCTCTCCTGATATCTTTCCAAGCAATGACACGCTCATTGTTGTTGTTTTGCAATCAGCAGCACAGCTGCAAGGCGTTTCTTCGCATCCGCATATTCCATCTCCGCAATGTTCGCAATTGTCGCAATAATCTTTTGAATCCTTAGCGCAAGTTGTTCCATCGCATTTTAATGTGTTAGTACATTTTCCGGTAGAACAGCCGTCTAAAGTACAGGTATTGCTGTCATCGCATGATTTGTATTTAGCCCCCATGTTTCCGCTGGCATCAAACCAATACACATCATTGTTATAGCAACCCTTGGTCAAGGTTTGGTTGCAGCTTGTTTTGTATACACAGGTCTGGTTTCCAGCACTGCATCCTTCTCCGCTAGAGCAATAATCAGCTGTTAACCAAGTAGTCCATGAACCCCAATTGCTCCAGGTTCCGCTGCAGGTTGCGCTGGTTCCTGAACAATATTGATATTTAGTTCTTAATCTTTTCCCAACATCTGATCCGCAGCCAGTTCCCCAAGGACAAGAATATTCAACTTCTGACTCAGTATTACAGATTGTTGCATTTGTTTTGTAATGGCATCCATCACAGCATGCCCCACTAGTACATTCGCATTGGCTTACGCATTGGCCATTGCTGCAAGTTTGGTTGCCAAGACAATCCTGATACAATTGCTGTTCAGTATTTGTATATGAATAGCATGAACTTCCAGAGCATCCCTTGTTGTAACAAGTTCTTGATCTGTAAACGTCTCCATTATAGCAATAGGCTTGATTGAAATTGTCGCAATGATTATCTCCGCAATCTTGATATCTATTTTGTGGCTGGCCTAAATAGTTTAAATACCATACATCATTGTCATAGCAACCCAATGTATTGCATGTATATCCGCATCCGCAGCTTGAATCATTGTAGCAGCTGTATGTACAACTGCCTCCTGAACAATACCATTGAGGTCTTTGATTGCTTGCGCAAGTTCCATAGTCACAAGAAGTATCGCCGGAACAAGTGCTGGTTGTACCCCATTCCAAACAGGTATCAGAATCATAGTTTCCGCAAGTTCTCACAGCATTTCCTACGCATTCATTTTGTCCGGAATATGAACATTCATTAGTACAAGATGGCTGACAGCTTGAATCAGAATAGCAGGAATATGTGCAGCTGCCTCCAGAGCAATACCATTGAGGTCTTTGTGAGCTGGAACAAGTTCCATATCCGCAAGAAGTGCTTCCGGAACATGTTGATACAGTTCCCCATTCAAGACATGTGTCAGAGTCGTAGTTTCCGCAGGTTCTTACTCCATTGCCATAGCATTCATTTTGTCCGGAATATGAGCACTCATTGGTACAAGTAGGACAAGATTGCTGAACTGTTACAGAACAGTTAGCATATCCTGACTGGCTACCAGAAGTTACATATATAGTAGTAGTTTTAATTCCCGAACTTGAATATAATTGAGAACAATTCTGGCTGGTGCCAGTACAATCTCCTGTCCAGGAATATGTATATGATCCTGATCCTCCTGATACAGAAGAAGTAAATGATACTGTTTGTCCAATTTCAGCAGGGTTTGGAGATCCACTGCAGCTTACACTGACTGGATTAGTATATCCGCAGCTAGGACTGTTTGGAATATCAGTATATGAACATCCGCTTCCACAGCTTGATCCGCAATTACAATGATATTGTCTTAATGTGGTTCCTACACATGTATCACTAGGACAATTAGTAGTTGCCCCCCATTCTAAGCAGGTATCTGAGTCGTAGTTTCCGCAGGTTTGATATGAGTTATCATTTAAACATTGTTTTTGTCCGGAATATGAACAATCGTTTGTACAGGTTGGTCCGCAGCTTGAATCATTGTAGCAGCTGTATGTGCAGCTGCCTCCAGAGCAATACCATTGAGGTCTTTGTGAGCTGGAACAAGTTCCATATCCGCAAGAAGTGCTTCCGGAACATGTTGATACAGTTCCCCATTCAAGACATGTGTCAGAGTCGTAGTTTCCGCAGGTTCTTACTCCATTGCCATAGCATTCATTTTGTCCGGAATATGAACATTCATTGGTACAGCATGAAGAGCCGCATGTGCAAGATCCGTTAGAACATTGTCCTGAAGGGCACAAGACCGGGCTAGACCAATCGGTGCAGCCGTCAGAATTGTGATCGCTACAGGTTTGATAAGAATTGCTTCCCCAACATCTTTTTGATCCGGAAACGCATTCATTGGTACAAGTTGGTCCGCAACTTGAATCAGAATAGCAAGAATATGTGCAGCTTCCGCCTGAACAGAGCCATTGTGGTCTTTGAGTATCTGCACAAGATCCGTAACCACAAGAAGTTGAACCACTGCAAGCGTTGCTCAATCCCCATTCCAGGCATGAATCAGAATCATAGTTACCGCATGTTCTCACAGCATTACCAGCACATTCTGTTTGTCCGGAATATGAGCATTCATTAGTACAACTTGGCTGACAAGTATAATCAGAGTAACAGGAATATGTACATGTACCTGAGCCAGAGCAATACCATTGAGGTCTCTGTGAACTAGAACAAGATCCGTAACCGCAAGATGTTGATCCTGAACAAGTGCTGCTATTCCCCCATTCTAAACAAGTGTCTGAATCATAGTTTCCGCAGGTTTGAACCGTTGCAGTTCCACTGCATCTTTTCTGTCCAGAGTATGAGCATTCATTGGTGCAAGAAGGCTGGCAGCTAGAAGATGTATAGCAGGTATATGTGCATGTTCCCGCTCCAGAACAGTACCATTGAGGTTTCTGTGAGCTTGAACAAGTTCCATAGTCACAAGCAGTGCTGCCTGAACAGGTGCTTACCGCCCCCCATTCGTAGCATGAGTCGCTATCGTAATTGCTGACGCAGGTTTGGTATCCTGTGGTAGAATTACATCTCTTTGTCCCAGGACTACATTCATTGGTGCAACAGCTTGTGCAACCAGAAGATCCCCCATCAACAATGATGGCTTGGCTAAAGGAAATATACACTAAGTTAATTAACAATACCAAGGTTAAGATAGAGATCATCATGAATATGATCTTTCTCAAACTTGTTTTTGACTGAACAATGTTTGTATTTTCCATATTTTTAAATGTTATGTTTTCTATAATTTTTAAGCCAAAATGTCAATAGTTTTGGCAGTGTCTATATTATACATCTTGTTGTTATTTGTGTCAAGAGAAACGGCCACCCTTTTGAGGGGGTGGCCGGCTGGGCGTGGAGGAGCGGAGGAGAACGCGCTAGGCGAGATCGAGCTGCTGCTCGATGGCGAAGAGCGTTTCTTCGCCGAACTTCCCATCGGCGATGAGATTCTCCTCGTTGTACTTGCGGAGGATCAAAGTGGCCTGCACCATCTTGATCCGCTGTGTCAGCTCTTCTTGCTCTCTTCGCAGCTCTCTCTCTTCGGCGAGTTTGGCCTGCAAACGAGCAATGTCTTCCAAAAGCTGCGCCTTGGTTTTCTCCATCTGGTTCACCTCACTTTCCCGTAGGATTGCGAATTCCGTTTTGAAGTGCAACTGAAATGAGATAACATTTCAGCATGAAAA
>CAZTRD010000036.1:0-8703 GCA_964616145.1 uncultured Candidatus Saccharibacteria bacterium
CTACTATCTCTGCTGTGAGCAAGAAACCAGTGTTTTTGGCTATTGTTTTTGCTGATGACATTTTTATAATGATCTTTTTAGATAGTTTATTACAAAACCTGGTCTTTTGATTATGTATTTAACTAATTTTTTGAACTCTTTTACAGATGTGAAATATTTCATTGTTAGATTTATGTTATTTACTCTATACATCTTTCTTCTATATTTGTCCAGGTCTTTATCTGTTAGGTATTTCATTTTGATTAATGATTGTTTTGAGTAGTAATTTATTTCCCCTTCTTTAAGTTGCTTGTTTTTCTTTAGCAGGTCATATAGATTATTTCCTGGGTAAGGCACAGTTGTAAATACGTCTAGGCCATCAGGCTTTATTTTTTTTATTAGCTGGTAGGTCTTTTCTAGATCTTCCCGTGTTTCTATTGGTGCACCAATCATGAAATAAGCAAACGTTTGTATCCCTAGTTTTTTACATGCTTTGAAGGCTTTAATTGCCTGTTCAGGAGTTGTGCCTTTTCTATAATAATTGAGTATTTTTTGAGAGCCGGACTCAACACCAAATGAGATATGAGTTAAGCCGCATTCTTTCATTATTTTTAGAAGTTCATAGTTGACATTGTCAACTCTTGTATGGCAGCCCCAATCTATTTTTAGGTTTCTTTCTTTGAGTTCTTTTTTGAATTCTTTGAACCAATCAATACCACATAAAGTTAATGTGTCATCTTTAAACCATAGTTTAACTTTTCTTTTTTGAAAAGTCTTTGACTTTTCTAAACCTTTCTCACTTTTGTTCGAAAGTTTGAATAAGTGTTTGTAGTCTTTGGCTATTTGTTCAATTTCTTCTACAACATTTTTTGGGCTTCTTTTTCTTATTTTATTGCCAAATAGTTTGTCAACCATGGGTTTACAGTATAAGCAATTATAGGGACAACCCCTTGTAGCAATGATTCCTATCTCTGAGGTTCCTGTTTTGAAATATTTGTTGTAGTTCCATAGGTCTCTGGCGGGGAATGGTAATTTGTTGAAATCTTCTATAAAGGTCTTTTTTGGGTTAATTATTATTTTATTATTTTTTTTGAAGGCTAGACCATCAATCCCTTTTTCAGACATTTGCTTATTTATAGCATTTGCAAGTTTAACCGTTGTTGTTTCACCTTCTCCAATTATTGCATAATCAAAACCCTCTTTTAGTGCTTCTTCAGGTGAAAGGGTTGCATGAGAACCACCCAAGAAGCAAAGAACTTTTGGATTTGTTTTTTTAATCTCTTTTAATGTTTGTTTTGCATTTTCAAAGATTAGGGATGTAGCACTCATGCCTATTAAATCAGAGCTTTTAGCTGCTTTTTTGAGCACATTTTTGTCTTTTTTGAATGTTAAGTCTATTAATGAGACTTTATGCCCTTCTTTCCTTAGCATAGAGGCTATATACAAAATTCCTAATGGTTCTTGAAGCCCAGAAGGGTCTTCACTAAAACCCGGGTAAACAAGGGTTATTTTCATAGTATTCTGACTTAAAAAGCCTTTTAAATACTTTTCTCATTTGTTATTCATAAAGTTTAAAAATGCCTTTTATCTGGAATTGGAATGGAGTTCTTGTGGAAATATACCCTAAATAGAAACATTTAAATACTTACTAGTGATACTAGTAGACTTATGAAAAGGATTGTATGGGCAAATAAGTCGAATGGTCAGCTTTGTGTAACTATGCCAAAAAATTCAGGAATTAAAGAAGGAGATATTGTAGGTATTGAAAAAGATAAAGTAAAAACAATAGTTTATTCTTATGTTACAGGAGATCTTTTCCACTATGGGCATCTTAGATTATTACAAAGTGCGAATAGCTTAGGGGATTTTCATATCTGTGGAGTTTTGACCAATGAGGCCATCCAATCCTATAAGGACAAACCAATAGCAGACTTTAAAGAAAGAGAAGCTATAATTTCATCTCTTCAGTGTGTAGATATGGTTGTGAAACAAGAAAGTAAGGATCCAACCAAAAATTTAAAAAATATACATAATCAATTCAAAAATGCAAAAATAATCCTTGTGCATGGTTCTAACTGGAAAAAAGTTCCTGGTGGAAATTATGTTGAAAAAATAGGCGGCGAAGTCATTAAGCCACCATTTTATGAAAAACTATCTACAGAAAACGTCATAAAAAAGATTTTGAAAGCCCATAAAAATAGGAGGTAATAAGATGGATACTGAAAAGAACAAAAAACTAATAATAATATATGCTTATGTATGCGGGGATATCTTGCACGAGGGGCATCTTTTACAATTGGAAAATGCAAAAGCCATGGGGGACAAACTGGTAGTTGGAGTATTAACAGATGAAGCAGTTATGGAAAAGAAAACAAGGCCAACCATGCCTTTTAGAGAAAGACTTAGGTTAGTTCAATCCCTTAAATGCGTTGATTTAGCAGTTCCTCAAGATGAGTATTCTCCGCTTAAGAATTTATTGGCACTACAACCTGACATTCATATGGAAAGTGCAAGTCATATTGGAAATGAGTATCTTGAGAAATTGAAAAAAGAGTTTAAGGGAAGAATAATAATGACCCCGTATTACCCGGAACAGTCAAGTACTGCGATAAAAAACAAGATTAAAAACGGGGATAAGGAGTAGTTTAAAATGGATAACAAACAAAAATTCAAATATTGGAGAAAAAGAATCTTATTTACAGCTTGGATAACCTATGCTACTTTTTATTTATGTAGGGTCAATCTTGCTATTGCTATACCAGGAATTACTGAAGAGTTTGGGATCTCAAAGACAGCTATGGGTTCTGTTTTGACTGCTTTATTTGCTATGTATGCTGTTGGGCAGTTTGTTAATGGCGCTTTGGCTGATAAAATTGGTGCAAGAAAATTAATATTTACGGGAATTTTGGCTTCTGCAGTATTGAATGTTATATTTGGTTTTACCAATGGTGTTTTAAGTGCTATGATGTTGATTTGGGGTTTAAATGGTTTTTTCCAATCAATGGGGTGGGCACCTTCTGTTAAAACTGTAGCTAATTGGTTCCCTCCGAAGGTCAGGGGGAGAATAGGCGGAGTAATGGGTACTTCTTATCAAATAGGTTCTGCTTTATCTTGGGCATTAGCAGGCTTTATTGCTGGTGGTTTTGGATGGCGATGGATATTTTGGGTACCAGCTGTTTTTTTCTTAATATCAGGGATACATTGGTATATAAGGGCTAGAAATGCTCCTGAAGAAATCGGATTACCTACAATAGAAGAAGAATGTGAAGGTAAGGAATGCGATAAGATTAGGAAAGATGAGCATTTAGGATTTGCTAAGACGTTAAGTATGGTTTTAAGAAGAAAAAGGATATGGGCTGCTGCTTTTGCGCTTTTTGCTTTGAATATTGTAAGATATGGGTTCTTGAGCTGGGCTCCTACCTATTTATTTGAGGTCCAGGGGGCAACTATATCTAAAGCAGCATATCAAGCAATGATACTTCCGCTTGCTGGTTCATTAGGGGCAATATTTGCTGGATGGATGAGTGATAAGGTTTTTAAATTAAGGAGAGCGCCAATAGCAATGATTATGTTGTTATTTTTGGCTTTATTTAGCTGGATTTATCCACAGATACCTGCTGGTTCTTGGCTTTTAGGTCTGGCTTTCTTAGCTATAATTGGTTTTATGACCTATGGGCCACATGTAATGATAGTTACTTCTATGCCAATGGATTTTGGCACTAGAAAAGCAGCTGCAACAGCTACTGGCTTTATAGATGGATTGGGCTATATCGGAGCATCCTTAACCGGAGTAGGAACAGGGTTTTTAATAGATAATTTTGGATGGAATTATGCTTTCTATTTCTGGATAGCAGGAGCTTTGGCAGCAGCAGCAATAATGGCAGTAATCTGGAAGTATGGTCCTGTTAAGGCAGAATATCATTAAATAATTTTTTTTATTTCAATAGAACTTTTTTCCTGTGCAGATTAAGTCTAACATGATTCTTGCTAATTCTGTTGCGATGTAGATTAAGAAGAAATAAAGTATAATTGTCAAATTAAATAAAGGGATGAATGGTAAGACAAAGAACTGTAAGTCTAGGATAACTTCAGCTGCTGTTGATAAGAAACCAAACCTATTTTTCAATGAGTTTTTTGCTGATTGGGTTGTCTCTTTATAGTCTGATGCCATATTGACATAAACTTCGTTATAATCTCTTAATGTTTTTATTGCCAACATTATAAATCCAAGTATTAATATTAATGGGGAATTATATTTTAGAAAAACCCCCATGCAGATTCCGATTATTACAAATCTTAGAGCTACTCTGTCTCCAATATGGTCAAACCATGCGCCAAATTTAGATGTTTTTTTTATGAATACGGCAACTGCTCCGTCTGAATAATCCAATATAACTGCTAATTGGAATAATATCAAAGCTAGTAATACATTGTAATTTATATAAAAAATACCGCTAAGTATGCTAAGCAGAAGAGATATTGATGTTATAAAATTAGGGCTAAATCTTAATTTTATTAATGCAATTGTAAATGGAATTGAAATTCTACTGTAAAACCTACCATAGAAATGCTGTTTTGTAAACTTTTTCTTGCTGGTTTCTAATATTTCTTTGTACATCTTTATTCTCTTGCTAATTTAACAGCTGCTTTTGCTAGTATTAAGTCAGAATCAAATATTGGTACTTTATATTTGTAATCTTGGAATATTATTGGAAATTCAGTACAGCCTAGGATTATTGCTTGTGCTCCTTTATCTACAAGGTGATCAGAAACGTTTAATATATCTTCTTTTATCTTTTTATCAGGTTTTCCTAATTTAATTGCTTCAATAGAATTAACAACAATTTTTTGATCTTTTTCTTCTGGATGAATCACTTCTATATTGTGTTTTTGAAATATTTTACCATAAAGGTTAGCTTTTATTGTTACTAAACCTCCAAGAATACCAACTTTCTTTATATCTGGTGATTTTTCTTTAATGTATTTTGCTGTTTCTTCTATTATGTTAAGTATGGGGATGCTAATACTTTCTTTTACTTTATCATACCAGTAATGTGCTGAGTTGCAAGGCATTACTATAAAATCAGCTCCTGCTTTTTCCAGGTTTTTAGCTGTTTCCCCCATTAATGGTGATGGGTCTTTGTCATTTAATAGATAAGCACGAGTTCTACTTGGGATTTTAGGATTATTATCTATTATTATCCTTATATGTTCCCAATCTTTTTTTGCCGGTGTTAGTTCTATTATTTTCTTAAATAGATCAGCTGTTGCGTATGGGCCCATCCCCCCTAGTATTCCGATTATTTTTTCATCTGACATTTTCTTATTTCTGTACCGCTATAATCTCCGCTTCTGGGTATTAATCCAGCCTTTTTACCAAAACTTTTTATTTTATCTATCACTTTCTTATTGCCTGAAATACAAACATCAAATTCTGGTAAGTTATCTTGTGATTTACTATGTTCTATTGTTCCTTTTATTAATACAACTTCAAATTTGGATAGGTGTTGTAATACTGCTTCAAATATTTCTTTTCTTTCTTTCTGAGATAATACTTCTGGTTTGTCTTCAGTGATACCAATAATTATTTTATCATATTTTTCATAAAGTTTCATTAATGTTAGAATATGACCTAGATGAGGTGGCTGAAACTTTCCTGGAAATAATGCTGTTATCATTTTTTTTCTTTTTCCATCTGTTCTATCTGTTTTTTAAGATAAGTTTTTGTTTGTTTGGCTTCATCCAGATAACGTGCAATTTCTTCTGTTTCGGCATCTATTTCACTAATATAATGTAGGTTGTGATCAATTTCTTCTTGTACATCGACATCTGCTATTAATTTCTTGACGTCTACAGGTTCTCCTTTTTTAAGGTCTGATAATGGGATGTTTACTATATCTGTTTTTCTGAAAGGGAAAAAATGCCTGGTTGTTCTTGGAGGATAAAGATTGCCGGTTAATCCTCGTTCTTTGACTTCTGCTTTTGATATGTTTGTAGAGCCATAAATTATATGTTTGTGCATTAAATGTGTTCCAACTCGAATGTCTTCATTATCATAATCTACAAATCTAACTGGAACTGTTTTATAGCCTTCCGTGAGGAAGAATACGTAACGGTGGCTTCCATCTAATACTATTCCTGTTTTTTTGTCTGCAAGCAAAGGTAGTTTAATCATATTATCTTTCAAGATCATCTTTCTGAGATTTTCAAGATGGTGAGGGAATACTTTTTCTAAGGGTTTTAACTTTTCTATTGGGACTATTTCATATTTCATTATTTTAGCCCCCATGGCTTAAAGCCTGTTTTAAGCTCGTAAATAAATTTGTAAATAGCTATTGCTAAAAAATAAAAGACATAAAAGAATATTAAATATTGCATGAAATTAAAGATGTATGCTATTGTTATTAGTGCCGTTAGAACTCCTAGACTGCTGATTACTTGAAATATGTCAAATGCTAATTTTAGAATTCCTTTTGAATCTTTTGTTAATTGTCCGGCAACCATTTTTTTAGGCAGTTTTTGTGTTTTTTTAATATGAACATACATCATTCTTTGTTTGCTTGTTCCCGTTGATACTATCACTAAGATGCTAGTTAGGAGGATTAATCCTAAGTATAAAGAAATTGGGGTTTTAAGTATTTGATATGAATACATAGATAATGCTAAGAATATATATGCAGGTATTGTCTCGTGCGATATATATTCAAAGTACTCTCCCAAAAAACTTGTTTTTTGTTTTACTCTTGCTAATACCCCATCTGAACAGTCAAATAAAATTGCTAGGTGTAAAAGGATTATTCCTGTTACAACGTGATTGTTTAAGGCTATAAGGATGGATGCAGGAATATACATTAAATATAATAAAAGGCTTATCTGATTAGGGGTTATCTTTGTATAAAGCAACAATTTAACAAGGTAGGGGGCAAAAAAGTTAGGGATATAGATGTAAGGGTCTATTGTCTTCTTTGTTACGCATATTTTAATTTCTTTTATTGATGCAGTCATTTTGCCATCTCAACTTCCATAACTCCTGCTGGAAGGAGGTTATGCCATAAGCTTTCTTCATAAAATCTTTGCATAAATCTACTTGAGTTAAAGGCCCATTCAAACAAGTAGTTCCATATTCTGAAACCCTTGTAAAGCCTTATTTTAATTTTTACTTTGTATTTTAAATCTTTTGGTATATTTATCCACTCAATTCTTTTTTCAAATCTATAAAAATCCCTGATCCTATAACCAAATTGCCTTCTTGCTTCCATTGAATAGGGTGGAGAGCTGAAATGAGGTACTAATAACTTTATTTTTCCACCTTTTTTCAACATTTTGTGCCATTTGATTAAAGATTTGCTTTCATCTTTTAAGAAAGGTAGTACTCTATTAGCGATTATCTCGTTGACATTTTTGTAATTAATTTGGTTTTCATCTTTTATATATCTATCTGCTTTAACGTTTTTGTTTGTATCTATGTTTATATATCCTTTTTTGTAATCAGTTCCGCATCCTATGTTTAGTTTTAGAGTCATTTTATTTTTTGGTATAGTACAAGATGTTTTTTGGCTATTTTTGGCCAATTTGCAACTTTTCTGTACTTGTTGATTCCTATTTTATAACTTTGATATCCTTTAAAAACTTTTCTTATGCCTTCTGCTAATAGTTTTGGATTTTTTGGTTTTACCATTTCACCAAATTTGAATAAATCTACCATTTCGTATAACGCACCTGTTTTTGTTACAACTACAGGCAACCCATATGAGGTAGCATTGTGCAGTATTCCTGATTGATAGGGTGCCCATATGTGCGGTAGGACAACTATGTCTGCATTTTGATAGTAATTTGCCTTTTTCTTTTCGTCAACCCATTCGAAGTCTGTTTTGATTTTTGTTTTTGTATGTTTTAATTGTTTTTTGATGTCGTTTTCTATCTTTTGATTGGTAAATTTACCAGCTATTGTTAGATTGTAATCAGGTAGATATTCCATTGCTTTGATAAGATATTTTATGCCCTTGCCTTCTGATATCATTCCAAAACATAAAATGTTTTTATTCTTTCTTTTATGTACCTGGTTTAATCTTAGGCCATGGTAAACACATACAATTTTTTTTGTTTTATACTTTTTTTCTAGAAATTCTTTTTGTTTTGGTGTGTGTACTATAACTAGTTTGCATTTTTTGATAATTAATCTTTCTATGATTTCTAGGACTTTGTCTTTGAAATTTCTTATTGAATAATGTACTTCGTGTAAGGTTATTATCACAGGTATGTTTTGGTCTAAAGCTTGGATTAGGTTAAGATTAATTAATTTGCTAAAGAAAGTGGCAACATATTGTATATGGAGCGCATCTAACCTTTCCTTTTTGATTATTTTCTTAAGATTATTCTTTAATTGGAATGATTTAAAATCTAATAAGTAATTCGCCTCACTCCCTTTCCTTCCAATTGTTATTATTTCTTTTTTGTTTTTTCCTAACTCTGCTAGTATGTTATCTGAGTAAATTGCGATTCCATCTTTTTCTGGTAGGAAGGGGCTTATTAACCCTATTTTACTGTTTGGGAATTTCATAGTAGCTTATTTTTTTTAAATATTTAAAGGAATAATAAACGATATTGCTATTGTTAATATTGTTCTTATTAATGATCATTTTCGCTTCCTCTTGATTAGAATTCTGAGTAATTTTTCAATCTTTCTTGTTGTGTTTTGATAGTTCCATTCTTTCATTTTTTTCT
>CAZTRD010000037.1:0-8371 GCA_964616145.1 uncultured Candidatus Saccharibacteria bacterium
CTACTATCTCTGCTGTGAGCAAGAAACCAGTGTTTTTGGCTATTGTTTTTGCTGAGGACATAGGCTTTATGGTTAATAACTGGTTTATAAATCATATGAATCTAAAATCGAAAGATTTAAATAATATACTAGTATCACTAGTGTAAAATGAATAAGATAGTATGGGCAAATAAGTCAAACGGGCAGTTGTGTGTTACGATACCCAAGAATTCAGGTATTAAGGAAGGCGATATTGTTAGTGTAGGGAAGGAAAAGGTAAAGACAATAGTTTATAGCTCTGTTACAGCTGATTTATTCCATTACGGGCATCTTAGGATATTAGAAGAGGCCAATAAGCTGGGAGATTTTCATATTTGTGGTGTTGTTACGGATGAAGCCATAAAATCTTATAAGAAAGGGCCTATTGCACACCTTAAAGACAGGATGACCATTGTTTCTGCTTTAAGATGTGTGGATATGGTTATGAGGCAAGAGAGTTTAGATCCTACAGAGAACCTAAAGAAGATACACGATCAATTTAAGGGTTCTAAGATTGTTATTGTTTATGGCTCTAATTGGAAAAAGGTTCCTGGAGCGGATTATATCAAAAAAATAGGCGGAGAGGTTATACAGCCTCCTTTTTACGAGAAATTATCAACAGAGAAGATTGTTGACAAAATATTCAAACTATATGGTGGGGGTACAAAATGAAAAAAGTTTATGTTGGAATGTGTGCTGATCTTATTCATCATGGCCATATAAATATAATAAAGGAAGGGGCCAAATATGGGGATGTTATAGTCGGTGTTTTAACAGACAAAGCAATTGCAAGTTATAAAAGGATACCTTTGCTTTCCTATGAAGAAAGGAAGAAGATAGTTGAGAATATTAAGGGGGTTAAGGAAGTTGTTCCGCAAGAGACACTTGATTATGTTCCTAATTTGAGAAAGATAAAACCTAGTTATGTAGTTCATGGTGACGATTGGAAAACCGGTGTGCAAAGAGAGACCAGACAGAAAGTGATAGATGCTTTGAATGAATGGGGTGGAAAATTAGTTGAGCCAGAGTATACGGGAGGAATATCATCCACAAAGCTTATTGATCAGGTTCTTGAGATAGGGACTACACCTGGGATGAGGATGAAAAGATTAAGAAGGATTATAGAGCTTAAGCCGATTGTAAGGGTGTTAGAAGTTCATAATGGGCTTACAGGAAGGATAGTTGAGAAAACTAAGATAGAGAAAGACGGTAAAACAAGGGATTTTGATGGGATGTGGCTGAGCAGTTTGACAGATTCAACTGCAAAAGGAAAGCCTGATTCAGGATGTGTTGATTTTACATCACGAGTGAATACAATAAACCAGATTTTTGAGGTTACTACAAAGCCAATGATTGTTGATGCTGACAATGGCGGATTGACAGAGCATTTTGTTTTTATGGTCAAGACACTTGAAAGATTAGGTGTTTCTGCTGTTATAATTGAAGATAAGACAGGAGCAAAAAGAAATTCTCTTTTTGGAGATGAGGTTGAACAGGAGCAGGATGAAATTGAGATGTTTTCAGATAAGATATCTTCTGGTAAAAAAGTTCAGGTTACAGAAGACTTTATGATAATCGCTAGGATCGAGAGCTTAATATTGAATAAAGGGAGGGAAGATGCTTTGAAGAGAGCTAAAGCTTATATTGATGCAGGAGTTGACGGTATAATGATACACAGCAAGAAGAAAGATGCTAAAGAGATACTTGAGTTTTGCAAACAATATAAACAATTTGAAAATAAGGTTCCTCTTGTGGTTGTGCCTTCAACATATAGTTCTATAACTGAAGAAGAGCTTATTGATGCAGGGGTCAGTATAGTTATTTATGCGAATCAGCTACTTAGAAGCGCGTATCCTGCGATGGTCAAGACAGCAGAGACAATACTTAAGAATCACAGAGCTCTCGAATCAGAAGAGCAGTGTATGCCTATAAAGGAGATATTGAGTTTGATACCTGCGGGTTTGTACGAGTAAATAGATCTAACCAAGATAGCCGTGATTCTGTAAGTATTGAGGCAATGCTGCTACACTTGGAAGCACCACTATAGGATTAGCTTTTACTAATGTATCTATTGTTTGTGTTCCAGATGAGACTGCAACAGTTGTTGCTCCTACTCCCTGGCCTTCGCGAGTATCTTCTATTGTATCTCCTACTTTTAGAACAATCTTATAATCAAATCCTGGTTGTTTTTTGGATTTATCTGTTGTTGCTGAAAGAAGACCAGCTGCAATTAAAGTAGCATTGATCATATTTGGTTTTGGTCTGCCACCTCCTGCTGCTGTGCCGCATGTTCCATAATCAACTAAACCGTTTGCTTTCCAACCTAGCTTATCATTAATAGCATCAGTTACAACTTGAGGAAATCCACTTCCTGTTGCTACATAAATTCCGTTATCTTTTAGATATCTAAATACATCAGTTGTTCCAGCCATTTCTTTTACATAAGGTACATTATCTAATAATGCCGGAACAAATTCCTTATCGTGTAGGTTTTTTGCCAGAGCTTTTTGCCGATCTGGATTTAAGTCTGTTCTGTATTTAGCTACTTTCTCTTCAAATACTTCTAATTTATCCCTTCCTCTACAAGCATTAAGCTCTTCAAAAGACATTTGTATACCTGCTTTTACAAAAGCGCTGCCATATGCAGCTAGAACTAAAGGTAATTTTCCTTCTAATCCAGGTTTTTCAATATTATCATCTACTGTTGTAGCAGCCATGTCAAACAAAGCTACTTGAATTCTTGGAACTTCAATTGTTGGCATTTTTTATTCCCTCCATTTAATGTTAAATTTAGATTTATCGTCTAAAATGGGGGGGGCTTTGGATATTTAAATCTTTCTGTTTTACTGTCACTCTATAATGGTCATTTTGATTAAGCAAGGTTTAAATAATACTCTAAATATTTGTTTTATTGGTGATAACTATGATTTCATGCGAAAATTTATTTGAAATTTTTAAGAAAAATGATTTGTTGTTTTTTACAGGAGTTCCAGACTCAACCTTTAAGGATTGGATGAAGTTCTTAGCAGATGAGGATGGCAATAGGGTAACTAATATTGTTGCCTGCAATGAATGCGAGGCAGTAGCAACTGCAGCTGGCTACCATTTAGCAACTGGAAAGATTGGCATTGTTTATATGCAGAATTCAGGTGAGGGAAAAACCGTTAATCCATTGGCTTCATTGTGTGATCCTGAGGTTTATTCCATACCAGTTATTTTAATGATTGGGTGGAGGGGGGAGCCAGGCAAAAAGGATGAGCCGCAGCATAAAAAGATGGGTAGGGTAATGATGCCTTTGCTTGATACTTTAGAGTTATCTTATAAAGTTCTTCCTGATGATATTGAAGGGGCTGCTAAGGTAATTGAAGAGATGAAGAAATTAGCTAAAGAAAAGAGTGCTCCAGTTGCTATTATCATTAAAAAAGGGATTTTTGAAGAATATGAACCAAAGAAGAAGTTGAAAACCAATTTTGATATGACGAGGGAAGATGCTATCAAAGTTATTGTCGATAATTTAGATGGGAGTGAAGCAATTGTTTCTACAACTGGAAAAACCTCGAGGGAATTATTTGAATATAGGGTAGCAAGAGGAGAAAAACCATGTGATTTTTATACTGTAGGGAGTATGGGATGTTGCATTTCAATTGCAAATGGAATAGCTCTTCAAAAGCCACAAAAGCCAGTATTTGTTTTTGATGGGGATGGAGCTGTGTTGATGCAGATGGGGGCATTAGCCACTATTGGCCATTATGGGGCTAAGAAATTATACCATATTGTTTTTGATAATGGTTCTTATGATAGTACAGGAGGTCAGCCAACTGTTTCAACAACTGTTGATTTTGGAAAGGTTGCTTTAGCTTGTGGCTATAAATCTGCAAAAATTGTAGAGAAAAAAGCGGATTTAGAGAAAGAAATAAAAAAGGTTAAAGATTTAGAAGGGCCGCAGATGCTTATTGTTAAGGTAAACAAAGGCGCAAGGAAGGATTTGGGGAGACCTACATCAACACCTATAGAAAATAAGCAAGAGTTTATGAAGGTTTTGAGGAAATGAAAGAGTTTATTGGTAAGGGTTCAATATACAAATTGAAGGATATTTTGACTAAATATAAACCTAAGGCTATCTTTTTAGTTACTGGAAAAGGTTCTTATGAAAAGAGTGGGGCTAAGTCTATATTAACCAACATTTTGAAGAATTATAAAGTTGTTCATTTTGATGAGCTTCAGCCTAATCCTAAGCTTGAGGATGTTGAGAGAGGATTAAAAATTTTTAAGGAAAATAGGTGTGATTTTGTTATTGCGGTTGGCGGTGGAAGTGCAATAGATGTTGCAAAGTCGGTAAATGTGCTTAGCACTAATTTTGGGGGTGTTTTTGATTATGTTAATAATAAAAAAGAGTTAAAGAATAGAGGAAATATTTTAGTTGCGATACCTACCACTGCAGGTTCTGGTAGCGAGGCAACGCACTTTATTGTTTTATACAAAGGAAAAAATAAATGCTCTTTAGGACATAAAGAGTTTACATTGCCTGATTATGCAATAGTTGATTCTAAATTGACAGAAAGCCTGCCAGCATATATCACAGCGTGCACTGGAATGGATGCATTAGGCCAAGCCATTGAGTCATATTGGAGTGTATACTCAACAGATGAATCAAAGAAATATGCGAGTGAAGCTATTAGGATTATATTAAACAGTATTAGGAATGCTGTAAACGATCCGTCGGCTAAGTCAAGAGAAGCTATGTCTAAAGGTGCTTTTTTAGCTGGTAAGGCAATAAATATATCAAAAACAACTGCATGCCATGCAATAGCTTATCCAATTACTTCATATTTTAAAGTTCCTCATGGGCATGCTGTAGGGCTTACCCTGGCTTCTATGTTTGTTTATAATTCAAAGGTTACTGAAAAGGATGTACTTGATAAAAGAGGAGGGGGTTATGTTAAAAAAACAATAAAAGAGGTAGTGGCCTTGTTAGGGACAAAAATAGCTGAGGAAGCTGCAAAAAAGATAGGTGAACTTATGAAATGTATTGGTTTGAAAACAAGGTTGTCAGAGTTAAACATTAAAACAGAAAAAGGTAGGGAGATTATAATCAAGAATGGATTTAATCCAGAGAGGGTAAAAAATAATCCAAGGTTATTGACAGAAGAGGCTTTGAGAGATATACTAGATGATATTGCTTAGTTCTATAAAGACCTCTTTAAATAGTTAATAACAAAACCTGGCCTGTTTATTAAATATTTTACTAATTTTTTGAACTCTTTTATGGATGTAAGATACTTCATTGTTAGATTTATGTTGTTTACCCTATACATCTTTCTTCTATACCTGCTTAGGTCTTTATCTGTTAGGTATTTCATTTTGATTAATGATTGTTTTGAGTAATAATCTATTTCCCCTTCCTTAAGTTGCTTGTTTTTCTTTAGCAGATCGTATAGATTATTTCCAGGGTAAGGAACTGTTGTAAAAACATCCAGACCATCTGGCTTTATTTTTTTTATTAGCTGATAGGTCTTTTCTAGATCGTCTCTTGTTTCTATTGGTGCACCAATCATGAAATAAGCAAACGTTTGTATGTCTAGTTTTTTGCATGCCTTGAAAGCTTTAATTGCTTGTTCAGGAGTTGTGCCTTTTCTGTAATAATTTAATATCTTTTGTGACCCAGATTCAACGCCAAAAGATATGTGATCTAAGCCAGATTCTCTCATAATTTTTAAGAGTCCATAATTAACATTGTCTACACGAGTATGGCAGCCCCAACTTATTTGTATATTCCTCTTTTTAAGTTCTCTTTTGAATTCTTTGAACCAATCAATGCCGCATAAAGTTAATGTGTCATCTTTAAACCATAGTTTAACTTTCCTTTTGAATAAATATTTGTAGTCTTTGGTTATTTGTTCAATTTCTTCTACAACATTTTTTGGGCTTCTTTTTCTTATTTTATTTCCAAATAGCTTGTCAACCATGGGTTTACAGTATAAGCAATTATAAGGGCAGCCTCTTGTTGCAATAATTCCTATCTCTATTGTTCCTGTTTTAAAATATTTGTCGTAGTTCCATAGATCTCTGGAGGGGAATGGTAATGTGTTGAGGTATTCTATAAATGTCTTTTTTGGATTAATTATTATTTTATTATTTTTTTTGAAAGCTAGACCATCAATATCCTTGGTTGATGCTTTTTTCTTGATTTTCTCTGCTAGTTTAACTATAGTTGTTTCACCTTCCCCTATTATCACATAATCAAAACCAGATGTTAATACATCTGCTGGAGCTAAAGTGCCATGGGAGCCTCCTAAAAAGCAAGGAACGTTTGGATTTATAGTTTTGATAGCCTTTAGCGCTTTTTTTGAATTATTAAATATTAATGAGGTTGAGCTAATCCCTATTAGGTCTGAATTCATAGCCGCTTTTTTTAGCTGTTCTAGGCCCTTGTTGAATGTTAGGTCTATTAGTGAGACTTTATGGCCTGCTTTTCTTAGGGAAGAAGATATATAGAGTATTCCTAATGGCTCTTGAAGTCCAGAAGGGTCTTCACTAAATCCGGGATAAATTAAGGTTATACGCATTTTTTGTATACCTCCAAGTGTTTTTGTGTTATTTTTGGCCAATTAGCAACTTTTTTGTAAGCTAAAATTCCTTTTTTGTAATAATTGTAGTTTTTGAACACTTTGCTTATTCCTTCTGCTAGTAGTTTTGGATTTTTTGGTTTTACTATTTCTCCGAATTTGAATAAATCTACCATCTCGTGTAATGCACCTATTTTTGTTACAACAATAGGTAAACCCCAAGCTACTGCATTATGTAGTATTCCTGATTGGTATGGCGCCCATATGTGGGGTAAAACTACAATATCTGCATTTTTGTAGTAATCTACCTTTTTATCTTCATCAATCCAACCAAAATCTGTTTTTATATTTGATTTTGAGTTTTTAAGTTGTGTTTTTATTTCTTTTTCTGTTTTTTGTTCTGTGAATTTACCTGCAATTGTTAATTTACAGTTCGGAAGGTAATCCATTGCTTTGATTAAGTACTTTAAGCCTTTTCCTTTAGAGATCATTCCAAAGCAAAGAATGTTCTTATCTTTTCTTTTGTGAGCAGGATTTAACCTTAAACCATGGTATATGTGGAGTATGTTTTTAGCTTTGTATTTTTTTTCTAGAAATTCTTTTTGTTTTGGTGTGTGTACTATAACCAATTTGCATTTTTTGATAATTAACCTTTCTATGATTTCTAGGACTTTGTCTTTGAAATTTCTTATTGAATAATGTACTTCGTGTAAGGTTATTATTACAGGTATGTTTTGGTCTAAAGCTTGGATCAGATTGAGATTAATCAATTTGCTAAAGAAAGTGGCAACATATTGTATATGGAGTGCATCTAACTTTTCTTTTTTAATTATTTTTTTAAGACTATTTTTTAATTGGAATGATTTAAAATCTAATGAGTAATCCGCTTTACTTCCCCTTCTCCCAATTGTTACTACCTCATTTTTATTTTTTCCTAACCCATTTAATAGGTTATCTGAGTAAATTGCAATTCCGTCTTTTTCTGGCAGGAAGGGGCTTAATAATCCTATTTTACCGTTTGGGTATTTCATAGTAGTTTATTTTTTAAATATTTAAAAGAATAATAAACAATATAAGCTATCCATATGAGGTTGAAGTATATTGCATAGAAGAAGAGGAATATTTCCAATTTGTTTAGTATAGCTGTGATACTAAGAAAATGCAGTTGTACATCCCATTCCAGAAAGAAAAGAAGAATCTGTGAAAGGATGTTGGTTTTTATTCTTATTTTTAGTGAATCTTTTTTGATATGATCTCCAAAGCAGACATCTGATCTTAGCGATGAAAATATAAATAGATGTTTTCCAAGGAAGTAAAGCATTGCTGCTATTAGGAAAATGGAGTTGCTCTGCTTTATTGTCAATGTAATAGCAATTGTAAACATCCAAAGATTGATAACGAATTTATCAGTTATACCATCAATCCATTCTCCAAATTTAGTTCTCATGTTTTTTAGTTTGGCTAATTGTCCATCACTAATATCTAGTGCATGGAAGAATTGGACGAATATTGCAAAGATCAACAGATTGGTGAAGCCACCATAACATATCAAAACAGGAGTTGCTATTGCTAAGATTGTTCTTAGTAATGTTAATTTATTTGGCGTTAATGGTGTGTGCTTTAATAGTTTGGCCATCCACTTTCCCAGCGGAACTATATAATATTTTCCAAATGGATAATACATTTTTCCTTTTCTTATCATTTTTTATTCCTCTTGATCAGAGTTCCGAGCAATTTTTCAATCTTTCTTGTTGTGTTTTGATAGTTCCATTCTTTCATTTTTTTCT
>CAZTRD010000038.1:0-8241 GCA_964616145.1 uncultured Candidatus Saccharibacteria bacterium
TTGGGTCTGCTAGTTCTAGTTTTGTTGTTGGGCTTGTTATTCCTATTCCAACATTTCCCGCAGCGTCTACACTTAAAGCGGGGTCGGGTGTGCCGTCAGAAGCGACAAGTTTAGAATGAGTATGATTAGGGTCTATCCCGCTAGCCTGTACGTCTACGTACGCCTTGTTAACTATGTGATTACTGTTAGTGGGAGTCTTTTCTATAGTCCCCTCTTTAGAAGCAATATTTTTACGAACAGCGTAGTCGTCTAGTATCCCTGCACTTTTCGGAAGATTGATAAATTTTACTTGTTTTTGTGGTTTTGGAATTAGTCTGCTTCCCATAGATAATTAAGAAATAAGAACTTTAAAAATTTATAGTTTTTAAGCTGCTTTAATTATGACTGCGTAACCTGTCCCACCATCTGCTGTAAAGACTACTTTATCTGCTACAACTGCAGCCGCAGCTGGCTCATATCTAAACCTGCTTGTAAACTCTGAATAGTTACTTGTTAAAATTATATCTCCTACTGCTGTACCATTATGGGCTGAAACACTATCGATATAATCGTCTTTAAAATCCCAGTGAGAAATCAAAGAAGTAGTATTATTTACTTCGAGAGTATCGTCTAAGATTTGTGAGTCTGTTAAAGCAACATTCCAATACTTTACGTCAGAAATACCACCTTTAAATTCTAAAGTTAATGCTGCATCTCCTGCAATACTATCTGCTGCTCCTATATGTCCGCCGTCGATATTGGCTAAAGTATCAAACCAGTAAGTTGGCTCGGTCACATCTGTTTCTGTTAAAGTTCCTTTGCTTACTGAATACTCTACACCGTCAACATAGATTTTCGGCTTAGTTGCATTTTGAACTAACGCTATGTGATGCCATTCGTGAGGGCTTAAACTTGCTCCAACTGTTATTAAATCCCACGCAACGTTTGGACCTGCCCTAGCACATTTAGCCTGAATCTCTCCAGCTACAACTGCGAGATAGAAGTAGTCTACAGCGTTAGCGTCTCCACCACCTAAAATACAATAAGTACCTGTCTTATCTGGAACATTAACCCAAGCGGTAAAAGTCCCTACTGTATCGTTTGCTGCAACTCTTGCGGCCATAAACGCATCTATTTGCACGCCATCGTCTACATTTCCGCCTAAGAAAGCTACTGCTTTACGGCCTTTAAGTCCGCCACCTATCTGGTATATGTCTGTTGTTGCCATTATGCACTTGTTACTGCTTCCCAGCTACCAGCCCCAGCCGCAGCTGTCTTACAGAAGTTTATTTTATTTGAAGTAGTATTATAGATTATAGTTCCAATCTCTGCGACTAAAGTATCTCTTACGGCCTCTGTAATTTTAGGTAAAATTAAGGCTTTTGGCCTAAGAATCTCAAGCATATTTATTTCCTCGTATTAGTTATTTTACATACTGCGTTAGGTACTGGGATTTGACAAACTCCTCTTTCCCAAGCTCTAATAGTAGTAGATTTTCCCGGGTCTTCAATAGTCTTTACTGTTAAAGGGCTCGCTTGTTTCCAAGTTAAAGCCATTTTACCGACTACTATATAGGCTTGGTCAGCGGTTACTGTCTCGCTTACCATTATCTTTAATCCTACTAGTGTGTTAACTACTCCGTTCTGAACGGCACTAACACTTTGGAATGTTGGATGATTTAAAACTTTAGAATTTGATATAATGTTAGTGTAGTCAGTCCCGTTAACAACTAGGTAACCATTTCCATTTAAAGCGTCAATTCCGTCTACTCTTAGCATATTAATTCCGTAAAGAATATCGTAAACTGGGTCTCTATTTGCTATATTTGTACTGTCCCATTCACTGCCAGCTGTGATAGCAAAAGTATTTCCTGCTGAACCACTTAAAACACTCTCGATAGCTGCGTCAACTTGGTATGTAATCTTTTGAGATAGCCTATAAATCTTTCTTTGAAGCATTGGTAAAGTAGCGTTTTGTTCTGCTTCTACTGAGATTATACTTTCTCCAGCGTACTTCTGTATAATGCTTTGAACCTTAGTCTCTGTTACATCAAAGAACGGAAAAGGTGCATACTGAGGTACTCCTTTAATAGGCGAACCTGTCCCACCATCTGTTTCATCGTTATTAGTTTCTCTAAAATATGTTTCTGTCCACGCACTAGAACTATCTATTGTACATAATGTTTTAAGTTTGTAATCTAAAGCTGCTACTGCCTTTACTGCTGTATCAATAGCCTCGTATCTTAAGTCTGCTTCTCTGTCTGAGTCTGCCATTTTATACTATTCTCCCTACTTTAACTCTTACAACTTCACTAGCTGCTGCGGTCTCAAGAACCTTACCGACGATATTTCCTGTAACCATTTCGGCTTCTGTTGCTTGTTTAATAAGATTAACCCCGTTTAAAGAGGCAATTCCGCCTAAAGTAATACCTGCACCTGAGTCTTTAATATCCCAAACACCATTCATAGCTACTGTAATCTCTGTTATTGTGTCAGAGGCTGTCTTCTCTTCCCACGCAATACCGCCAAAAACATTCGCACCGTCAGAAATAGTAACAGTGTTAGGGTCAGAACTTAACTGCATTAAAGAACCAAGAGGTATCGCTCCACCATCTGCAACTGTCTTTCTTTCGAATTCAGTTGGGGTCTCTATGCATACTGCTTCGTTAGCCATAAATAAACTATAAACAAGAACTATTTAAACCTTTCGATTAACCGAATAACTATAACTTTTTCAACTCATCTTTTAAAGCTTTTAAAATAACCTCTCCCTCGTCTATATGTTGAGTAGCCTTTTTTAAATTCTCTCTAGAAGTCTTGATGCTCTCGCTTACTGTCTTGATGCTCTCTTTTAAAAGTTCTTTATCCATCTTGTTTATTCAGAGCGTCTTCAATAGCTGTACCTTTCCAGAACTCTTTAGCTGCTTGTTTCTTTTGTTCTTCTTCTGTGAGTTGTGGGTTCGTTGTTGGCTGTCCTGCTGAACTACCTAACATATTTTCAGCTCGTAGTTTTTTCTCTTCTTTTAGAATATTCTCTCTCCTATCGTTCTCTGCTTTTATCTCGTCCCTTATCTTCTTAGCTTCGTCCACGATGGATAAGTTTTCTGTTTCTTCTACCATAGAATATAATCACTAACTAAGTATTTAAATGTTTCGATTTACCAATACTTATTTTTCCTACCCCAATACTTAAAGAACTCTAAACTAGCCCCAAATAAAACTAACGCAAAACCGTAAAATTCCCCAGCTATACAACGTTGTGTTCCCATCGCTGTTAAGGCTAACGCAGTTGTATTTATTATTGTTTCTATAATAGGCTTATTATTTTTCTTCATTCTTCTAACTCCATTTCTTGTTGGAGTTCTAAAAGCATCTGTTCGGGAGATATAGGAGCACCCGCACTAATTGCTTCTTCTAGCCTTAATCTTTGTAAACTTGCGTAACCCCCGTCCATTAAGAATAAATCAAACTCGACTAGTTTCTCTGTCCCGTCATCCATATATTTATTTAAATCTCCTTGAACTTCTAATTGTAGTTTAGCTTGGGCCCTATATACAAGGGCCATTTGTTGATTATATAGAGATATTGCTTCGTCTGCCCTAGACGGGTCTGACTGGGCTAGCATACGAATCTGTCTTAAATTACTCTTTGCGTTTGTTAAGACTTTTTGAGTGGAAGCTATCTCTCCACTTTGCTGAGATTTAATATTATTTTGAATCCCACTCCACATACCTTTTATAAATCCCACTCCTGCTCCAATCGCTCCAATTACTGGGGCGGCTGGGGCTGTTGCTCCACCTACCAACGATGCTCCTGCTGCGGTTACTCCGTATCCTACTGCAGTAGGTGCAGCCTGAGCAAGTCCTGCAGTTATCGCTTGTCCCCAATCGATAGGGGCTTCTCCTGCTGTGGCTTGTATTTGTGAGATTTGTTCTGGAGTTAGGCCTAATTTTTGAAGAGCTTCATTTCTTTCAATTAAATTCCTTTTGGCTGCTGCTTGTCCAGCTTCTATGTTTCCATAAGGGTCTTTAGAAGCGATTAAACCTATTTCTTTCTCTGTCCCTAAAAATGTATCCCCTGCCTCATTAGTAAAACCGGTTACTCTACCTGTATCTTGGTCTCTAATAATTCCTTTATCTGCTTCTGGTTTTTTTTCTGTCTTTTTTTCTGGAGCTGTCTTTGGTTTGGGCATTATACATTTAGTACCGTCCCAAGTTCCGCCTGCCTGTTCACACCTAGCCCTTTCCTCTGTCATAGGCTCTGGTACTTCTGACTGGAAAGGTAGTTTCTTACCTAAAGCAATTATCGAATTATCTATTGTACTTTTTATTGTTCTTTTTGCCATTATTCCCTCTGCATTGTGGCACTAACATCGTTAGGCTGTATCGATGTCATACCTGTATTTTTATTTTCTTCTTGTGTAACTAAACCCCCTAAACTAGGCGGTCTATTGAAAATTAATTGTATAGCTTGTTGAGTCCATAAGTCTTGTTCTAAGTCTCGTTGTTCTTTAGCGTAGATAGGCTCAAATATAACATGCCCCATCTTACCCCCTACTTCACTTGTCCCATCTGATGAAGCAATACTCCTAGGTACTCCGAAAGTCTGATAAAAGAAGTTTTCTAAATATTGTATCCAACTTTGCCTGTCTACGATGTTCTTAGTTGGAAATTCTTTAATCTCGACTGTCCCCTCTGGCAAACCTACCATTTCCCCGTTTTTAACAGCTTTCTCTATTTGAGTATTTGCGTATAAAATCTTACCTGCGTTATCGGTTTTATAATAAGCAATACCAAGGGCCTTTCCCCTGTTCTGTATAAGCCTGCCGTCTACTAGAGCCTCGTTCCTAGCGTCTATAATCCACTTACAAGCGTCTATTTGACTTGTCCCATGTACTTGGTCACCTATTCTCTTATTTGATGAGTGGAGCATATCCTCGACTTTTATAGTTTTCCATTCATTACTGTTCCAAGTCTCATACCGAACTATACGCCCGTTCTTAAAAACTATCCTTACTCTCTCTGGGCTTATAGGAATTATGTTTATAATCTTTCCCTTATCGCTCCTCTTAACCTCGGCGAATGCGTCCCCTACTATTAACTTTACTACTTCGTGATTCCACATAACTTGTTCGAACGTATCTTTCCCCATTCCAGAAACGTGGTCTAGTTCTTGCTTTAATAAAAGGTTCTCTGTCTCCCAGCCTCTCCCTACTGTCCAAGTCGCAAGAGCGTTCGCTGCACTAAATATTTCTGGGATAGTAGAATAGTAACCGAAGTTTTTAGTCGCATTTTCGAAATAATAATAGTAGTACCCGCCTTTATTAGGGCTGGCTACATCTAAAGCTTTAGAATTAACTATGAAGTCAGCGACTGCACTTGTGAAGTTCGTTGTTGTTGCGCTACTTGGGTTTAATTCTGCCATTATAATTCTATTTTGAAAGGTACATTTATTTTAAAAGGTAGTCTTGTACTGCTTAACGGGTCTATAAAGATAGTAGCGTCTGCACTTGTAATTAATTCTACTCTTAGATAATCTCCTATCTTAAACTTAGTCTGTGCTGTTAAGGGAATAGATAGCATAATACTATAATAGTGTCCTGATGTTAGTGTTGTAGTTGTTACTTGTGCTGATATATCCGACGGTACGCCCCCAGAAACTTTAATAAGTTTAATCTTTATATCTTCTGAGCCCGTACTTGCCCCTGTGAAGCTAGCGTATACTGTACCCTTTGCTACTCGTGGCGTGTTAAATGGGGTTGTATCAAAGTTATACGTCCCCGCTGACGATTGGATAACTGCTTCGCTTGCGTCGTCGTGAAAAGACACGCCCGCAAATCCTAACAGTTTATATGTAGCACTTCCAGTTTGATTACAAAAAACCCCATAATACTCTGCCCGTCCTGAGCCGTCTGCTATATCTGTCCATGAATAACTAGATATTGCACTCTCACTAGGCAAAGGAAAAGTTACTGGTAAACCTACCATCACGCCTCTTGGACAAACGTTCTGTTTGCCTCTTTCTCTAATATCTTACAACATTCTTCGACACGAGCCCAAAGTACATTAATCATTATTAAGGCCTCTTGTCTAGAACTAAAGCCAGACATATCGTATTGAATAACATAAATCGCAGCCAAAGAAGAACCAGCCTCTTTCAAAACTCCCTTTACATCTGCGTTTAACGCCCCATATGCATCGCTCCAATTATATAAAGTCCTAGAATTAATATAACTCTCAGCTTGGGCTATAAAAGAATTTGTATATACCTCTGCTTTAGATGTCGCACTAGCATTAGCCCCTGCTTTATAACCAATCTCTGCAGTCGTTGCGAATATTCCTGTGTCCACCATTATCTACTCCTTATAATAACTTTACTTAGGTTCTTTATTGCATCTATCATAAATATCTGTAGTATGTCTACTATTTCTAAAGTAGGATTATCTAGTTTAGTCTTCTTCATTTCTTCTATTAAAACATCTACAGTTGTCATTTTTTATATTTTTATAGAGTAAACCCTCATATTTAAGGTTTTGTATTTTATTGCCTGTGCCAATCTTATCAATCCCTCTGCGATATGGGTATTCTGTCCAAAAATTCTTATAACTGGATTACCTTTTACGTCGATGGAGTACTCGTACTGAACTGATTTTAGGGAGTTAAAAATAGAACTGTCTTTTAGTAAATGTATCTTATTATTTTCTAACATAGCCCTTAGAGTATAGAATAACTCTGTCTTTAAAATCCCTTTCTCTGTCCCGTCCTTATCTATGACTTTCTTAGAGTTGTTTATCCCTATTGTGATATATTTTAAATCATCATCGTCCATCATCATATCGAAGACTCCAATCCCTATTCCCTCATCGTCTATAAAGAACTTATTAAGGGAGTAGAGTTGATTAATTTCTTTATTTTGTTTAAATGTTTCTGTAAGATAGGCCTTTGTACTGACTAAATTCTCTACTTGAAAAATCTCATCTTCTACTAAATACCCTATCTCGGTTGTAGTTTCGTCCTCTCCTAAACGGGCTATATCTTGCCCTGCGAAATAATCTTTCTCTGGGTCTATTTTCTCTGGCCTTTCTAGAGTTTGAGCCTGTCTTATTAAGTCGTCTGGGAAGAACTGCATTAAATCTTCTAAGAATAGCCCTTGGTATTCTTGCCCAAACTCTAACTTACTCATAGTCCTACGGTCTTGTTCCAAAATCCTTATAACTTTCTCTTTCCTCTTTTCTGTCCAGTCTATCGTTGTCTCCCTCTCCTTTATAACTTTCTCAGTAGTAGTGTAGAAGACTTTAAATCTTGCGTCTTCTGACTTTAAATTATAACTCTCGTTGAAAGCTTCCCAGAAGTACCCCTGTTTTCCAAAAGGAGTAGAACCTAGCCAAACCTCGCCAGCGGTCATAAGAATAATAGGCCTGACAGCCAACCAAAAGAACTTACCCATACGGGCTGCCTCATCTACGATAAGTATATCTGCCTCAAAGCCTCGTCCGCTGTCTCCAGTATCGCCCGCTGGTCTACATCTCATAATAGAACCGTTTTTAAGAGTTATAGTTTTTTTATTAGTGTCTGTATTTTTTTTCTTTAAAAATGATGGATGACTCAATAATAAATACTCTTTCGCCATAGCTAGAATAAGCATCGCCTGTTCTTCTGTTAAAGAGAATATGATAACTCTAGTTTTCTTTTCTATCATACGGTCAATAGCCCCTCTAGCCATTATGTAAGTCTTGCCTACTCTCCGGCCTGTGCATAGTAGTTTGTCTCCCCTATACTCTAAAAACTCTTTCTGCCAATTATCTAAAGTAATCATCTAAAATACTCTCCATCTTTTTTTTAATATTATAAAATTGTTCTGGTTTGTGTTTCTCTAACCATACTAAAAGACCTATAGGGTTATTATGTGCAGAGATTTTCCTACAGAAGAAGTGATGTTTAGGGCAGAGAGATAAACCATTCTCTATATCTAGTTTAGTCTCGTTGTTCTCTCTGACTATTATATGATGTGCGTTAAGTCTTTCCCTCGCTCCACATATTACGCATGCTCTTCCGTCTCGGTCTTTTACTGCGTTCGCCCATTCCTTGTCTTCTTTTGTTAGTTTAAGTTTTCTTCTTAACATTATATAGTTATTCGGTTAATCGATTATATAAATCTTTAGTTCCATAGGAAATAAATCTCCATGTGCTCCATAGGAAGCATAGGAAACGTACCCCCATAACCTCTATTTCCTGTGGAGAGACGGCCTTTCACTCTTCTGCGC
>CAZTRD010000039.1:0-7669 GCA_964616145.1 uncultured Candidatus Saccharibacteria bacterium
GACCTACGACCTTGACATTAAGAGTGTCCTGCTCTGCCAATTGAGCTAATGGCCCTATTTTATTATCGTCCAGCCATTAGCTCAATCCTGCTCACTTACGTGACGGATGAGGTAATGGCCCGAACCCTAGCTATTAATTTAGAGTTTGATTATATCAGAATCCCGTGTGGCGGTAAAGAAAGATTTTTGGAGAAATAGGAACATACTTTCCTATACCCTGAAAAACGTCTAACTACTTAAAGCCTGCCAAGTTACTGAAGTGTTAAGCGCCATTTCTATAAACTAAAATTCCCTTACTGTTGTATTGTTTCCGACTTTAAATTCCATTGTTGGACTTGTTCTTGGGTCGGCTTCTCAAAAGATGTTGCAGCCAAACTAACACCTCCGACTTTAGTATCCCAAAAACTTGCATCTTTAGCAATTTTTGCCTCCCAGTTAACCTTGAAATTCAAAACGAGAAGTCTCTCCTCATATAGATCCAGAGTCAATAAAGTAGTACCTTTTCTTTTATATTGCTGTACATATTGAATCTTACTAATCCATAAATACTTCTTATCTTCCGTGATATTGTCTATTTCGGGACCGGAAATCCAATACATTCCTGAATCAATTTGTTCCCAAGTTTGAATCGATTGACTTACCGCTAATCCTAACAAGCTTGACAAAGATGCAGTCTGCGGAGTTTGAGCAATTTCTGGATTCTTAATGTATTTCTCAACCTCAGGCCGCATCTTTTCTCTTATTTTCTCTTTATAGTAAAGAGATTTTTGATTTTCTTTTTGGAAAAACTTCTTTAAAGCATTTCGAAGTACAATATTAATAAACTCTTTATTTAATTGTTGTTTTTCAAGTTTTAGATAGTTTTCAAAATCTATTAAAGTAGAGTATACCTTAAATCTATTATCGTTCTTCAATCTAGATGCGACTCCTTGACAAAGTAACTCATCATTGCTGACAAATGCGATATTCTTGTTATCCTTATTATTTTTACAGAAAATACTTATGGTTTCCATAATTAGACTGTCTCTGAAGCCTTTTTCCTTTTCTTCGTAAGAAAATGGCGGTTCTCTCCAAATAGCCATCTCTATAATTTTATCCCAATCAATTTCTTTAGTCGGGGTTGGTAATATTATTACATTGTTTGACGATAACCATTTCTCAAACTTACTAGTTATTTTTTGTTTCAGACTAGGTTCTGTTATTGTATGAGAATACTGCTTCTTAGTTATTGTTCCAATTTGAGTAAACCCACTTAGGATATTTTTATAAAAACCAACCGCTTCTTTAAAATGTTGAAAAGTTAATTCCCCAACAACGACTTGAGGTATAAATAATTTTAAATTACAATCTTTTGAATATCTTTTCCAAAAGCTATCAAATAAAGGATGTACTACAATATGCTTCTCTTTATTAAATAAAATATTTGTATCGACTATAACAATATGAGGTTTAATTGTTTTAGTTATCCTTGCCACATAACCTCCTGTTTTTATGATCTGAGTATATTATGCTAAATAATAATACTAAAATCTTTTTTATTACTTCTTCTCTTTTATCTTCATCATTACCTCTACAGTCTTACAATATTTATATTCGGCAAAGTTAATCAGTTAGCGATAGTTTTGTCGCCTCGTCAAACATCTTTTTTATTTCTCCATCGAATTTAAAAACAAATACATCGTTTGCAATATCCATAATTCTAATTAAGAAATTATATGATATAGAGTAATAAGTATCTATTATTTGTGTTTTTTCCCTTAAAATGTACCTAAGCTTTGAACCATCCATTCTCACATTATTATCGAAATCATTTGCATGAACCGATTTACACCAGTCTCTATACATCACAGTGTAATGTTTCCAAATAAAATCTTTATTATTAGTTTCTTTATTAAATACAACATTTATGTCTTCAATGGCTTTCTGAAGAGAAAACTTTTCTTCTCGTAAAATATCTTTGTCTTTCAGGTCTTTATAAATTGGAGAACGCTGTTTTAGCTTATTTAAGATAAATTCATAATTTATTCTTATTGTTTTTGAAGTCGCAACCACGCTTGCCCTGAAGGAATCTTTCTCGTTAGAAGTAATGCGCATATTATTAATATCTACTGCTCCATATCTCTCAATCAAATTTTCTGTCCTGTTGCTTTCTATCCAAGATAACGCTATGCAATTTTCTGCTCTTTTTTCATCCTTTAAATCAATGTTTATGTATTCACAATAGCAAAATACTTCAAATAAACAACGAAGCAAAATTTGCATATCAGAGTTCAGTTTTTCCCTAGAGAGCACATATATGCCTTTAGACAATTTTATTGCTTTAACATAATAATGAAGCAATACATAATTTGTAATACTATATTCTACTTTATTAACATCATTCCTCTCTAATAATGAGAGAGCATTTCTAATTATTTTCTCAAAGAATTTCCTTTTACAATAGATATTAACTAGTCTGTGAAACTTCATTTTCACCTTTTTATTTTCCCTTAAGTAACTATTAACTGTTTTTATTCATTTGTTTCACCCCCTAAACTTTAAAATCTAGTTTCAAGTTGTATTTTGTATTTTTCTACAGTCTTATAATCGGTATCAGTAATAATAGTATTAAACGTTTTAGTCTGGCCATTCAAAAAGTTCTCAAGAATAATGTAATTTGACCCAAGAAGCTTACTATCTTTATCATAAAGGCTCATTACGAAAGTTGTTGCTTCGTAGTTCTTTCCTGAATCGTTAGTTAATTCGCCTATTGCAATTATCTGACCCGAATCAGACACCACTTCCTTCAACACAATGTTTTTATAGGAAAACCCACCTGCTATACTATTTTCTTCTAGAGGTTGTTGAGAGGTTTTTTGTACTGTTGTTTCTGCTAAAACTAAAGTGCTAACAAAAAACGTTGGTATAAACAAGAGGGCAAGAATTTTCTTTTCCATATTATTTAGTTCTCCTTAAACAACTATTAATTGTTTTTTATTCATCTTCCTCATCTTCCTCGTTTTCCTTCTTTTCATTATCTTGATTATTTAAGTATATATCATTTCTTTCTTTCTTCATACAAACACCATAAATACTACCTGCCGACTTAACACAAACATTACTAACACCACAATCTGTATCAAATGAACATGTATTACCGTATGTCTTGTCTAAATCAAGAGGAGCATAAACTGGCTCATCATCATTTTTATTACCAGGAAACAGCCCACCTTTACAAACTCCATATATTGATCCAGAAGCTTTAACGCATTTACTACCAACTTCACAGTCTGTATCAAATGAGCATGCTAAACTTTGCGATAAAGAAATAAACAATAGGAGCATTAATAATCCTATAATAATAAAAATGTTTTTCATCTCATTTCTCCCTCAATGTCCTTAGCGGCCAGTAGATACTCTTATATAGATTGCACAGGTAATTTTCTACTTAATAAAGTTATTATTTCTCAAATAATCAATAATAGTTGTTCCTAATATTTTTGACTGTAATGACAAAATCGCATCTGTTCTAACTGCAATACTAAAACTTACAAGTTCATATTCTTCAGTTATTCTTTTTATACCATCATTTTCTTTTTCAACTGTTTCATATATCTTTGTTCGTATTTTACTTTCCGAGACTCCTTTTATATATCCAATCAAAACATTATTTAACAAAAGAGGTGAACCGCTTAAATCGGTAGGAGAAACAAATGATAACTCGTAGCCGCCACATTTTGCTGGAATATTTTTACAATACGTTAAAGAAGCAACAATAAAACCAGTAAACTTTCTTAATGTAAGAGCCTTTTGTTCTAAATCAAATCCGTGAGCAAATCCTATCGCATTTACTTGAGGACCGGAAGTTTGAAACCTTGTTTCCCATAAGAATTCACATACATTAGGCGGGGCTTTTTTAGTTTTTAATATTGCTAAATCATAATCAGTAAATATCTCTACATCATTTTTTTCAAAGTAATATGGCTTGTATCCTTCTTCCCATATTTCAACTGCACAATATTTACGCTGTAAAGCAGCTTCTGCTACGTGCCCGGCTGTTAAAAATATTCCGTTTTTCAACGAAAAACAAGTCCCGCATAAAATATCTCTTTGAAAAGACAAATTCTCAATAGGCGTGTCGTCGCTTAATATAGGAAATGCATAATAATGGCCATCGTTTTTGTTTATCAAAGCCTTTTCCTTGTAAAAAAGGCAACCCCCCATCCCAGAGAGTTGCCTTTAAATTTAACCTACCCTACCCCCATCTTACTGCCCCCGTAGCGCTAAGTTCATTGTAGCCCTAATCGGATTCTTGTCAATGGGCTGATTCTACCCTGGGTTGGTTGCTCGTAAACAAAAAGGGCTGGACGGTTAAGCCCAGCCCTTGTGGATTCTCTATCCTTTACTCTTTGTAAACATCAAGCACTTCGCCAGTATCCTTATCAATAAATACCCAGACATCCGTAAGCGGTTCTTTAAAATCAAAGAGGATTATCTTGTAATTCTTGAGGAACCCTTTTCTCAGGACACCGTGATTGGGCGATTTGTCTTCTCCTGCAAGATAACCTATTTTTCTATCCCAGAGTATCCCGCCCTCATCATAAACAATTTCAACTTCTTTCAATTCAATATTGTTCTCTTTTAACGCTTCAGTAGCTATAGCAATAACTTCATCCTTTGTCTTATCTTCAGCATACAATAAAGATACAGTTGAAAATAAGAACATTGCCGCCAACACTATTGCTGTGAATTTCTTCATCTTCTTCTCCTTTCTTATGATTTATCATAGTAAATTACCACCTGGACAAAACCATCTACATTAAATTTTATCACGTATTCTAAAATTGTAAACATTTTAGTGGGCGTAAAATACCAGAAACGCCCGGCTGCTCGGCAAATGCGCTTTGAGCGGACAAAAGGATAAATGACAAAACTATTATTAATTTTAGGTTCATTGCAGCTCTAATGGAAAGGGCTGGACGGTTAAGCCCAGCCCCATATTACCGGATTAATTCAATTTAATCTCCCAACATAAGTTATATGCCGAGCTTCTTTTTAACTGATTCAAATTCGGCCTTAGTTACATATTTTGTTTCTACTACATTCCCTTTCTTATCCAGCCTGCTGATTATATGGTTTGACGGTAATTGCGAATGAGCAGCAAGGGTTGGGTCTATAAGGGGTGTTCCTTCTACGATATACCCGCATCCGCCAAAGAGCAGGATATAGAATGATTTTTGAGAAAGGACTCCATCAAGAAGAGCAACTGCTCCTGGGACACTCTCAATAGCTTTATCGATTGCCGTCTTTATGTTAGGGACACCGGTAGGAATAAATATTATTATAGCAACACTATCCTCGCCTTGCACCCTGGATGTTCCTCTTTTGAAATCAGCTCCTTTAGCTAAATCAATGTTCTTGGTTGAAATAATTGTGAAATCAACCAGGCGGGTAACACAACCTGATAAAGCAAAAACAAAGAGCAAGATAAAAACAACACCTATTTTTCTACGCATGTACTTCCTCCTTTTTGTAAACACATTATCCTACTTCAATCCCAGAATTACAATCAATTTAGTGAGCGTCGATTAAACTGGAAAACGCCTGGTTACTTACTATCTATTTAGGTAAACAGTCGTTTCTCCAGCAGCATTCTAACCGGCCACAATAACCATCGGTTGTGCCAAAACAAGGGAAATTACCTTCGGCAGCCTGAATGGAGCGGATTAGAATCTCTTTCTTCATACATAGTTTAGGTTTTATTCCTAACTTCCTTGCCTTTTCTTTCAATTCTTTTGACCCCACTTCTTCCTCCTAACTGACTGTATGTTTTGCTCTTTCTTCCCCTAAAAACCATTGTGCATCCTGGAACTCCTTTTGTACTGCTTGCAATTGCATTCTTAACTGATTAAGTTGAGACTCTAAATCCTGGCATCTGGCAAGAGAATCCTTCAAAGCATTCTCTAATTGTCCTCTTTTAGTCTTTTCCTCTCCCAGGTACCATTGTGATTCATCAGCTTGCTGCCTGAATTTTCTTAAATCTTCTTCGATTTTTTGGATATATTGATTTTTCCCCTGCAAATCATTTTCTAACTGCTGGTTTTTAGTCTTTTCCTCTCCCAGGTACCATTGTGTTTCGTTAAGGCCATTTTCAATGGTTTGCATTCGTTCTCCGGTTTGTTTTGCAGCCTCAATCACCTTATCAATATCAGTCACTAATCTTTGTTTATCTAATTCCAATTCCTGAGACAAAATAGGTTTATTCTCTTCCATTTTCCCTCCTTTTTATAGATATATTATCCTGCTCCAATTCCAGAATTGCAAGCGATTTAGTGAGCAGGAAGTTGAAGGATTTTAAAGGGGCATATAAAAAAAGAGCAAGAGTGGAGGTTCACTTTTCAATTTCAAAGCCCTCACTCTTGCAGTGGAAGGTTAGACAACTATGTGTCTCTTTCCGCCTTCCACTCGTAGTATAACTCATAAAAGTAGTTTGTCAAGGGATTAGATAGCCATCCATCCTTGGCCTTCCTCTGTCAGCTATTTTTGTTTTAACAGAATAATACCGCTTACAAGAGCGAATATTGTCACTATGGGATTGTAGGTAATCCAGTAGATGGCGTTATCTATAACCATACCTATAATTGTGGCAATACCCAGAATCAACAACAACATCCCGATTACTTTATTCTTTTTCATACCCACCTCTAGCTAATTATTATTGGAAAATGGTTCAGTATTGCTTGGTAGCGTCAAAAACTTCATCGCTTAAACCGGTATTGATTTGAGGATCAGTGTATTCTAATGTGGTGACAAGATGGCCGGAGCTGATATTCGGCGTCTTATTCATTTTGATAGGTATCCAAGCACCATTAGGCATTTGCTTAGTTTCCAATACTTCTAAAGTTTGGGCTAATTCCGGTTGTCCATCAGCATTTTTATTGTAAAAGACTAATTTTACTAAAATTCCTTTATTGTAATCTACACAAATATCCATTTTTGGATATAAATCATTTGGCTCTTTAGGGATTGCATTTATAGCAATAATTTGATTGCCGGGATCTGTATTAGCTTCATCTTTGGTAAGTATATGTTTATCTAAAAAAATACTCAAATGATATTGCATATCCATCTGGTCAAATTGGCCACTTTTTAAACCGGACATAGACAGAAGATCCTGTTCTTCTATATTTTTATTTTCTACGTCAATCATATAAAATTTTGAACCGACAATAATATCTGATTCGGTCTTCGTATTTCTTGCTTCATCAGAAAAAGTATCTGTTTTTTCCCTGACTGTGGAACTCTCTTGGGTGGGAGCTTTAAAATAATAACGACAATACAACTTATCCCCATATGGCTCCCCGTTCAACGTAGAAAATAAAGTTTCATCTGCTTTCAGGTCAGAAATTTTGGCATAGTTATCCGCCACCTTCTGCAGGGCCTTTTCCGGCGTAAGATCAGCAACCTGGGCGGAATTATTAATTTCTTCACAATAGCCCGAAAAAACAAACAAAACCAAAGCAAATATGCTCATTATATACGCGATAATAATTTTTCCTTTGGGCATCTTTCCTCCTTCGTCAAGTTACTTCTTAATCACAATTATAAAGGTTTCTTCGTTCACCGGAGGAATACCTTTCTCCCAGGAACGCACATACTTAAAATAAATAACCGTCTTCCCTGCTTTAAG
>CAZTRD010000040.1:0-7664 GCA_964616145.1 uncultured Candidatus Saccharibacteria bacterium
TATATCGAAAGCCATAGAAAAAAAGCTTAAGAAGAATGCTAAAAAATACCCTATTGAAAAAGCTAAAGGTAGACATACGAAATATAATCGATTATAGGTGTTTCAAATAAAGGCAATAAATGCGTCTGTACGATGGAACAATAGCTAATTTTAATAACGACGTACTCCATAATCGCATTGCAGATAAGATCAGCTATGCTTATTCGAAACATTATCACAGGACACCACTTGAGTCAGAATACAGGGCTTGGAATCAATCGTTAAACGTATTAAATAACTCGTTTACATTTTCCAATTTGTCAAAGAACAAGATAATCATTGAGTATGAGTTGCCATATTCGACTCGAAGAATAGATGTTTTAATCTTTGGCAAGGATAATAGAGATAAGGATAGCGTTGTCCAGATAGAGTTAAAACAATGGTCTAATGATCATGTTTATGATTGCGAAAATGAAGGCAATGTTGTCATTGATTTTTTAGGTAAGAAAGAAGTGGCTCATCCGTGCCTTCAGGTGCAAGGCTATCATTATGATCTTATAGATTTCCTCAAGGTTTTTCAAGATACCCCTTCGACAGAATTAAGCTCCTGCTCTTATTGCCACAACTATTCGCGTTTAGGTAAAAATGTTTTGCGCCTTCCTAAGTTCAGTAAAATTATCAACACATTTCCTTTGTTCACCAAGGAGGATGTTCAGGACCTTGGCCAATATTTGAAAGACAGGCTAAAAAATGATCCGGGTTTTGAAGTTTTTAATCGTTTTATAGTAAGTCCAGCCAGACCATCCAAAAATCTGCTTGACCATACAGGTGAGATGATTCATAAACAACAGATTTTCAATCTGATTGACGACCAAATAGCAGCTTATAATGCAATCATGCATAAGGCTACGTCTCTTACTAAAACTGGACAGAAGTCTATCGTTATTGTTAGAGGTGGTCCAGGCACCGGCAAGTCAGTTATTGCCCTAGAAGTAATGGGTGAGCTTATGCGACAAGGAAAGGTTGTTTATCACGCTACTGGATCATCAGCGTTTACTAATACATTGCGAAAGGTTGTAGGCAGAAGGGCATCGAATTTATTCAAGTTTTTCTTCAACTTCACTAACTTAGGCAAAGACGAGATCGATGTTTTAATTTGTGATGAAGCCCATAGAATAAGAGCACACAGCAATGATTATGGTGTCCCCAGACAATTCAAGTCAAAGAACCCTCAGATTGAGGACCTTATTAGGCCAGCAAAGTTAACAATATTCTTTCTGGATGAGTATCAGATCGTGCGACCTAAAGAAATTGGCAGCGTTTCATTAATTAAGAGTGCGGCTCAGAGTAACGGGGTCGAAGATACGAATATTGCCGAATTTGAATTGAAGACACAATTCCGTTGCTCTGGTTCAGATGCTTATCTTCAGTGGTTAGATAAAGCCCTAGAAATACGAAATATTGATGTGGCAAGATTTGACCCCAAGATGGAATTCAAGATTTTTGATTCTCCGGAAGCTTTAAAAAAGGCTATCGAAGAAAAAAACGCATTGAAGCTTAATTCTTCAAGAATCGTTGCTGGATTTTGCTGGGGGTGGAGTGATCCTAATCCTGATAAAACTTTGGTTAATGACGTAAAAATTGGTAATTTCGAAATGCCTTGGGAGAATAAGAAAGAATTTTGGAAATGGGCTACGGACCCTTGCGGAATGGGGCAGGTTGGAACAGTGTATACAGCTCAAGGATTTGAATTCGATTATATCGGAGTTATTTTCGGGAATGATTTGGTTTGGAACAAGTCAAAACAATCGTGGGAGAGCGTTCCAGACAATTCTTTTGATAAACAAGTAACTAGAAACAACAAAGACCTGGCAAACCATTTGAAACATGTTTATCGTGTGTTACTTTCGCGCGCCCACAAAGGAGTTTATGTCTATTTTATGGATAAGGACACGAAAGAGTATTTTGAGTCCAGAATGACTCATGACCCGCAGACAGACAAAACGCTTATGTTTTCTGATGTCATATCAAAGGAAGAAGAGCCCTCTTTTCAGTTACATGAATCTATTCCTAAAAAACTCGAATATACTGAGTATCTACCAGTTTTTGAACTCGAGGCAGCTTGCGGATGCTTTGGCAGTGGAGTAGAAGCAACGCCACTAGGTTGGATGAACACGATAGGGCTTGAGCTGAACAAGAATATGTTCATTGCGATGGTCGTCGGGAAATCTATGGAACCCCTAATCCCTGATGGCAGCCACTGTGTATTTCAAGCCAATGTAGTTGGGAGCCGTAATAACAAAATCGTTCTTGTCCAATGGAATACATATATTGATCCAGATATGGGGGGTAAATATACAGTAAAGAAATATTCGAGCAAGAAAAGATATGCTACAGATGAAACTTGGGAACACGACGAAATAACTTTATTGCCGTTAAATCCTGATTACCCGCCTATTACAATACCGAATACCAGCGAAGGTGAGTTTATGGTTATTGCTGAATTCATCTCTATACTGAAGGGATAAAAGGACCATTCCGTGAATCGTGCTTACTATTCAGACTCAATTGATCATTTTTGCAAATCAACATCTGATGAGATTGTTGGTAAATTAGCAATAATGAATGAGTTTTCATTGGAGCAAAGTCAAAGAGATGCATGGCGAGAGGAAATAAACATACTTCAAAAGGTTCTTGCTTCTTACCAGGGCTTTATTTATTTGGAATACTCAATACCGCGTATGGGTAAGCGTATTGACACGGTCATTCTCATAGGGTCCGTAGTTTTTGTTGTTGAGTTTAAAGTAGGATCAGATGGGTTTGATTCATATGCGATAGATCAAGTTATGGATTATGCTCTGGATTTAAAAAACTTCCATGAACCTAGTCACGACTGTTATGTTGCACCGATATTAGTTGCAACAGCTGCAGAAAATGCAGTTTTCAGCGTCAGCACTACACCGCAAAATGACAAATTATTATTTCCTATTAAGTCTAATGTTGAGTCGATAGATAAAGTAATAAATAACGTATTGAATTTTTGCGAAGGTAATGATATTGATTCAGAATCATGGAGCAAAGGGCGCTATTGTCCAACTCCAACAATTATCGAAGCAGCTCTGGCACTTTACAACGGCCATTCTGTAGAAGACATCTCAAGAAGTGATGCTAGCGCCATCAACCTTAGCGAAACTTCACAATCAATAGCTGATATTATCAGTAGGTCTAAAGAGCGGTCCGAGAAATCCATTTGCTTTGTTACAGGCGTACCAGGAGCCGGGAAAACTTTAGTAGGACTCAATGTCGCTACTACACATATTGACAAAGACAGCGATCTTTATAGTGTTTTTCTTTCTGGTAATGGACCACTAGTTATGGTATTACGTGAAGCTTTGGCCAGGGATAAGGTTGCAACAGCTAAAAAGCGAGGAGAGAAGATAAAAAAAGGTGAAGCGATGAGTAAAGTGAAGATGTTCATACAGAATGTGCATCACTTCAGAGATGATTGTCTTGTAGATATCGAAGCAGCACCCATTGAACATGTTGCGTTATTTGATGAGGCTCAAAGAGCATGGGACCTAAAACAGACATCAAATTTTATGAGCAGGAAGAAAAGGATAAAGGACTTCAATCAATCAGAACCGGAGTTCTTGATCTCATGCCTTGATCGCCATCAGGATTGGGCAGTAATAGTATGCCTTGTGGGTGGGGGGCAAGAAATTAATACTGGAGAGGCTGGCATTAATGAGTGGATTGAGTCGTTGCAGCGTGCTTACAAAAACTGGAATATTTATATATCATCGAGATTGACTGACACTGAATATGGTGCGGGGAGCGTGTTGAAACAACTGGAAACCCGCAAAAATGTAGCCTATAAAGAAAACTTGCATCTTTCTGTATCATTGAGATCTTTTCGCGCTGAGAATGTTTCTTTTTTAATTAAGCAGTTGTTAGATATTGAAGAATCAGGGGCCAGGAAATCTTTAATGCAATTAAGAGAAAAATATCCTATAGTTATTACACGTAATATCAACAAGGCCAAGCAGTGGTTAAAGCGGCAAGCAAGAGGAACAGAGCGCTATGGGATCGTTGTTTCGTCACAAGCTGAAAGATTAAAACCACATGCGATTGATGTTAAAACTCCAATTAATCCTGTGCATTGGTTTTTAGGCGATAAAACAGATGTCAGATCATCGTATTACCTAGAAGATGTAGGCACGGAATTCCATGTGCAGGGCTTAGAGCTAGACTGGGTTTGTGTAACTTGGGATGCAGATTTCAGGTATTCTAGCAAGGGGTGGAAAAACTGGTCATTTCAGGGGAACAAATGGACGCATATTAAAAAAACAGAGAGAAAGAACTATCAGAAGAATGCCTATAGGGTTCTTTTAACCCGCGCACGACAGGGAATGGTTATTGTAGTGCCGCAAGGAGATCCAGAGGATCCCACAAGAGCCCCAGAGTACTATGATCCTACTTTTACTTACTTGAAACATGTGGGATTTGATATTATTTAACCGAATTGGGTAAAATCTAAAACAGGGACAACGCCTTTTTTTTGAATCAACTATTCCAAAACCAAGCTTAAAGCTTTATACCATCAGTAATCCTTAATAACCCTATCGTACCCCAACATAATAATAAACGCACAAGAACCCCTTATAAGCCACGCAATACCTTCTAAGCTTACCTAATCTAAATTTAAAAAAATTTTAACTTTTTTCACTTTTTTTGAAAGAAACCGATTGCCTTAGAGCATCGACTTAGTGAGGTTCCTTTCAATTTTTTTGATATTTTTAATTTTTTTTCAAAAAAATTGAAAGAAAATGCCCTTTCGATCCGTCATATATAGTGAGGGGTATAAAAAAGGGGTTTTATGGGAATAAACACAAGGTCATTATCAGGTGAGTTTATGTTACTTATTACAAGCCAATGGGTTACAATCTTGAGGTCGCAATTTGCGACCAGTTCAGAGCGCTGAAACGCTCTACAGTTAGTCCATATGCATTCACAGAGCAGAGGGATACAATCTTGCAATCACAAACTGTGATTTCAAGTTGGATATGATAGGGCAAGGAATAAAACTTGAAGTTCCATTTTGGCACTTCAAGATCAAGGTCACAATTTGTGACCGGTTCAGACTATCTTTGAGGCCATACGTCAGCTTATGAAACCCCCAGAGAAACCCAAAAGAAGCATAGGATTTCACGATGTATAAAATCAGAAAGGAGGAAATTATGAACAACCGCAAAGAAAATTACGGAACATATGAAGATGGCAATGCCTGGATTACGCCTCTTGGCGACTATAACATTATCCATTATGACTGCCCTACAGAGCATGAAATAAAACAACGCGTTGCTGATTCAATAAATGAAATTGTAAGCGGTGATGGGTTTGATAAAGATTGCCCTTTATGCGCACTGATGGCAAAAGAGCCTTATGATATACATTATTACTGTAGTGTTTTCTGCCATGAATGCCCTAAAGCAAAGATTTGCAAAAACTTCGATCCTAATTCCCGCGAAGAAGAAAAAGAAATATACAACTAGCTAAGAGCAAGGATAAAAAATGGGCAAAGATCTTAAAAGCAGGCTTTCTAAAGAAGAGCTTATAAGGCTATATAAAGCCGAAGGGCAGTCTCTAGCTGATATTGCTAAGGTATATGGCGTTTCAAGAACAGCTGTTATGAAACATTGTAATATTTTAGGTATAGAAAGAAGGGGCAGGGGAGAGGCTAGGGTATTAGCGCAAAAGAAGGCAAAGGTAGGTAATCAGAGGTATTGTGCCATAAATGAGGCCTTTTTTAGCTCTTGGAGCCCTGAAATGGCCTATGTTTTAGGGCTTATGATGACAGATGGCTGTATTAGCAAGACAAAAAACGGCTCTTATAGAATAAGCCTGTGCATAAATGACGGTGATTTGCTTAGAAACGTTGTTAAAACCATGGGGTCAGACCATACAGTAACAGAATCAAAATACCAAAAAGGCATGAATGTATTTATATTTGGCCGGGAAAAAATAGCACAAGACCTCTTAAGGCTTGGCATGAAACCAAGAAAAAGCCTAGATCTTGAGTTTCCAAATATTCCCAAGGAATATTTAAGGGACTTTATCAGGGGCGTATTTGATGGGGACGGCTGTGTTTATTTTCTAAAAACAAAGTATCCCAGGCTCAATACAAGCTTTGTCAGCGGCTCAAAAGCATTTATATACGGTCTAGAAAAAGCATTAAGAGCACTGGGGATGCCAGCAGCCAAAATAAATACATATCACCATAAAAATACATATTACACGCTAAGATATGCGTATAAAAACAGCCTGAAATTATTTAAAATAATGTATGAAGAAATGAAGGGGGATATGTTCTTATTGCGCAAGTTTAACAAGTTTAAGATAATAATAGATTCAAATAGTTGCAATGACCCCCCTTGACAATGCCCCTTAAATGAGGTATATTAGTTGTGAGCATATGCTTATAATAAATAGGGGGTTTAAGAGTGCCAAAAAACCCGGTAGGAAGGCCTGTAAAGATAAGATATATTAAGGCTCAGCCTGAGGTGGCTCAATTTAGCCCCAGGGGGAAGGCCGGCAGGCCTAATGAGATAGATTTGACAATGGATCAATATGAAGCCTTGCGCCTGGCAGACTATAAATTGACACCACATAATACGGCTGGTAAGATTATGGGAATATCGCGCCAGACCTTTGAAAGAATACTTAAAAAAGCCAGAAATAAAGTTGCAGATGCCATAGTTAATGGTAAAATAATAAGGATTGAAGGCGGCAAGGTAAAGATTGGTTAAAGGTACAAAAAGGTATAAAAAATGGCTAAAAAAGACACAAAAAAATGGCAGGAATTGCGCTTAAAATTGCTTGAAAATTTCTTCTTTTACAGGGATGCCTGTGAGGTTGATGGGGTTGCTGTATGGCCTAAAAACATGGCCAAATTTGCAGGGGTCTCAGAACGCATGGCAGAGTATTGGCTAAAAGGGACACATACACCAACAAAACAGCATATAAAGAAACTAAACGAATACTACGAGCGCCTAAATTCGCTTCCGGAGCTAAAAGAAGACTCAAGAGAATACCTAAAAGAACTTCTAAAATCCGCGCAAGGAACCCTTAAAACCTTAAAACAGACAGTCTAATCAGTGTGATTTAAGCACCAAAAGACCCCTCTTTAACCTGTATTCAATACTTCGTAATCAGCCTCTAATATATCTTATGTTAACTATGCTATATGGGAACCTTGCTCATAACCCCTTTTATGGCACAGCTTACATACTTGTACAGTTTACCTGTGGATAATGCTCCAAAGACGCCTCTAAAGGTCATAAAATAGTACTAACCTATATCAAGTTGCGCATTGATGCTGAAAAACTTGGTACAAAAAATCATTTTTTTGATTTTCTTTTCTTATGATTAAAACTGCCAAAAATGCCTGACTTTATGTGGATATTTTTTTAAGGTTTTGGGTATGATTTAGGACCTTTTTGGGGCCTTATTTGGCCAAGATCTAAAAGCGGGATATTTATACGCTGTCTAGGAGTCTCTCCTTTTACCAGGTTTTTTTGGCGCCAGGAAAGGGTATTTCTGGGGTGCTTTTGCAGGCCCTTATGCAAAAGGTTTGAGGATGCTAAATGAAGCGTATGTTTGCCATATTTTTGGGCAATTTCATCTAT
>CAZTRD010000041.1:0-6808 GCA_964616145.1 uncultured Candidatus Saccharibacteria bacterium
CCAGGAATTTGCTAGACGGCATTTTGTGGAGAATATTTCTGATGTTAAGACAGAGATAATTAGAGAGTATCTTGTTTTGCGCGCAGAAGAAATAAAAGACAAGACATGGAATGTAGAAAGAATGGTAATCTCAAACTTCTTTAAGTACTGTATTGACAATGATTGGGCCATTAAGAACCCAGTCAGCAAGATACCTTCTAAGCAACTGACTCTTCCTCATGTTGAACATTTGGATGAAGATGAAGTAGGGGTGTTACTAGAGCAGATTAAGGCAAAGAACTATAAAGTTCCTTACTATGAGCTGATAACAACACTTCTTTATACAGGAATGCGGGTTAATGAGGCTGTACATCTTACAAAGCGCGATGTGGACATGGGAAGATGGTTGATAGCTATTCAGGAAAAAGTGATCAATGGTAATTTGTGGCGGCCGAAAACAAAGGATAAGAGATACGTGCCCATACCGGATGAACTGAAATCAATTATAAGACAGCAGATGAGATCTGAAGGAGAGCTATTATTCCAAAATAGTAATGGTAATCTTCTTATGGACAGGAGAATATTAGAGAGGGTCAAATCATGCTGTAAGAAGGCTGGCTTAAAAGAGGTCCATGTGCATTCTTTAAGGCATACCTTTACATCCATAGCCAGTATGAAGGGCATAGATCCTCTGTTGATACAGGATGTCTTAGGACATAAGTCTGATAGCATGACCAGAAGGTATAGACATATGAGCCCTGATTTCTTACAAAAGCAGTTTGAGGGGTTCAAATATGGTGAAAAAGAGGAGAAAATTGACCAATGATGCCCAACAAGTGTACAGGTAAAATATCTAACCCTATATTTGGTAAAGGGTTATTATGGAAAGGAGGAGAGTACATAGCTCTACGCTATAGAGAGACATTATTTCTTGCATGAGTCAAGTTGGCAGTATATAATACAACAAGTTGGCAGTGTATAATACAAAAGGAGAAAAAACGAAGAAAAGGATGTAGTAGTTAGGATCAGATAGCTTTTAAATTCATAGCGGAGTGCCCCAAAGTGAATTGTCATCAAAGTTCCACTAAAGACAAAGGAGGAGTAACCTATGAGTATAGATGAAAAACTATATCAAGTTTTTGTTAGTTCAACTTATGATGATTTAATAGAGGAAAGGCGAGAAGTGATGCAGGCGCTTCTTGAGCTTGATTGCATACCTGCTGGAATGGAACTTTTTCTTGCAGCAACAGATGACCAGTGGACTATTATAAAACGTGTAATTGATAGGTGCGATTACTATATTGTTATTGTTGGTGACCGCTATGGCTCTACTGGTCAGTCAGGATCAAGCTATACACGGATGGAGTATGAATATGCTTTAGAGCAAGGAATCCCTACGCTAGCTTTTTTTCGCAAAAATTTAGAAACACTAGCCCCTGCCAAAAGAGAGAAAAATCTTGAGCTTAAACATAAGCTGGATGAATTTAAAAATCTTTTACAAAAAAAACATATCAGATATTTTGATTCACCCGCTGAGTTAGGTTCTGTAGTATCGCGAAGTATTGTTAAGCTGAGACAAAGTAATCCTGCCATAGGGTGGATCAGGGCAAACGTAGCAACCAGCAAAACATCTCTTCAAGAGATAAATTCTTTACAAAAAGAAAATGCTGAATTAAGAGAGAAAATTGTGATATTAGAAAATAAACCTGAGTTCCAAATAGATAATTTAGCCGAACTTAATGAGGTTTTTAATATAATTGGAGAATATACTTCTGCGAGCTATACCCAAAAATGGGATTTACGATTATCATGGCGTGAGCTTTTTGGAATGATTAGCCCCTATTTATTACAATCCTTACATGTCGATAGTGTGAATTATACAATTGCACAGGATGCACTTAAAAAATTAGGTAAATCTGGCTATAGCTTAAAAGTTGACATGCAGAATTTTAACACAATAACTATTCAACTAAAAGCTTTAGGACTTATAAATGTGAAGAGTTTAAATACCAATAAAGGAGGTCTCGGTTTATTTTGGTCTTTAACAAAGAAGGGCGAGGAGTTAATGATGAAAACAAGAGCAGTGACCTCTAGTAAAAACACCGATAAATGAATATAATAATATTATAACCTGGTTAGAATTGCCAGGTTAGACCAGATGAACGATAGGGACTTGGTAATTTATCTAACTATCTTAAAATAAATAAGTTATGAAAGCAGAGCAAAGAGCGTACATCCGCACATTCGGATGGCCGTATATCCCAGTACGTAGGGATGATTTTAGGGCTGTTGAGGAAGATAACTGGTTTGGAGTGAAGGGGTTATGATAAGATTGGTAAATGAGTACGAATTAAATGAATGTTGCATAATGTGCAGCGATGTTAACTAGTAAAAGGAGAGAAAGAGTGGAGGAGCAAGAGAAAATCCGGGTAGCTAAATTAATCCACGAAAAAACCCGCTATTATCGGGGCCGCTTCATCAACTCGGTTGCGTGCATTGAGCACGACATAGCGCACATTTTGACCGAGTATTTTTGTACTTCCGATCCTGGTAAAAGGAAAATCTTCTATGAGGATATTGTCACCAGAGCTTTCTTTAGTCTTAATAAAAAGAAAGACATTCTGATGAAAATAGTGCAAGCGGATTATCCACTTTATTGGGAAGAGCATCGAGAAGTCCTCTCTGCGTTCCAAGAGATACTTGAATTCAGGAATAAGTTAGCGCATTCGAGAGTAGATGTGTCAGACGAGGCATTGGCTAGGCCGATTAAAGAAGGGGTCGGTTTTACCGATTGGAAGGATGGAAGACCTATAACCGAAGAGGAATTCAACGACTGGGAAGTAAAGGCAAATATGATTTCTTCTTGTTTAACGGATATCAAACGCCTGTTACCCTTCAAACAAATCAAACCAAAACAGAAAAATGGTGATTTGACATAAATGAAAGAAGACTTAGGACAAAGAGAAAATAAGAAAAGGGATCGCTTGTCCACTAATTTAAAGCGCCTTTCTAAATTTAATAGAGAATATAAAAAACGTTATTTTTATATGATTATTAATAATAGAAAACAAGGTGAGAGGTTACTAGGACAGAACAGTATCAGATTTTTACTGTTATCTTTGCAAAGGTCTAGATTTATGTCTGAATCATTATTGGATTGTCTAAGACGTAGAAAGATATCAGCCGCTTATCTAATAGTAAGAGCTCATTTTGAGGTAACGGGATTAGTAACTTACTTCTATAAGCATTTAGTGCGTTTTTATAATAATGAAATTACTTATGAAGAAATGGATAAAATTCTTAAAGGCTTAGTATTGGGAGGCAAAAATTTTCCTGAAAAGGAAAAGCGTATAGAACACAATGTTCCAGATTCAATAAATGTTTTAACTTTAATAGGTGAAGCAGATAAGTTATTCAATTCAATGGCGGATGAAGAGAAAGACGTTTTTATTAATTGCTATAATTTTTTGTCTGAATTTTGCCACCCTAATTGTTTTGGCTTAATGCTCGGAAGTGATTATATTGATTGGAATAAGTGCGTATTCGCCAAAAAACAATATTTTAACAATAAAGATTTAGGAAGTCTTGTGAGTTATTTTTCTATTAGCTCCAAATTCTTTTTTGCAATTTATGATAAGTGCTTTGCTATAGTAAAAGATAGAGAAAAAAAGGATATGCCTTTTCTGTTAAGAAGTCTACCAAGCGCTATATGGACAATATTGAAAATAAGGTTGCGGAGTTAACATAAGAATGGAATACCCAAAAGATTACTTTGAAAATATCAAAAAGAATATGGAACATAAATACAAAGAGCACCTTGAATTGAATAAGCGGCTATACAATCTCGTAGCCTCGGCCCGGCAATAAAGCAAATTAATGCCAAAGGGGTGCGAGATACGGAGCTGGAGTTGTTCAGTGTAATAGTAATTTCAATGCTCGCCAAAACCCGCAAACATTACAATTCGATTCAAGAATTATGTAAGCTCGGCTTTGCGGAAGAGGCCGGTATTATAGTCAGGAGCATGACAAATGCGTTGATAGACCTTGCATATATTTCTAGGCACGGCAAGAAGATATTATCCGAACGCTTTGCAAGATTTGACTGGGTAATAAAAGGGCAAAAGGTCGAAATAAGAGAGAGAATGGATAAACTTTGCAAAGCCCCTTCCTTAAAAGGAGATGAGCTTAAAAAATGGGAAGAGAGGAAAAAAGAGATTCGTGTGCAGATAGATAAATTCAGAAAAGACTATAAAAGCGAACGAACAAAATATGATTGGTCGGGTTACTCTATTAAGACTAAAGCAGAAAAAGCAGGCAAGGGCACGAAGTTATTATACCATACAGTTTATAGATATAATTCGGATATAGAGCATAGCAATGCCACCGCGTTAGACAAGTATATAGATGATGATACTCCTGAGAAAATTCAATTTCTATCTGAACCTGGCGAAAGCCATGTTGAGGAGAACCTAAGAGAGAGTTTTAACGTGTTTATAAGGATAGCTGTCATATTCTTCGAACAATTCGGATTAGAAGACTTTAAGAAAAAAACAGGCGAGTTGATAAAGGATTATAACAAGTTATATAGTAAAAGTATAGATAAGCATGAATAATTTCGAGCAAATCTTCAAAGGGTTTATAAATCGACTACCTGGCTGCGAAGTCTTAGAGGACGTATTTGATAAGCATCACTTGAGGCAGTTCAGCAATGCGGATTATTTCCTAAAGAACAGAGAGATTGTGGCCGAGTTAAAATGCTTAGAGCAAGACTCTATGCCAAAATTCCATCAATTCGTCAACGAATTGATGAAAACAAGAGGAAAGATATTTTATGGAGAAATGGCGTTTGATAAGTATATTAAAGACTTCCCGGATAAGGATAAGTTAAATAAAAAAGCCATTAAAATTGTTACTCACGCCCTGAAAAATGACATCCGAAAGGCGAATAAGCAAATCCGTGAAACAAAGCGAGAGCTCAGCTTAAGCAACTCATCATCGGGATTGCTTATCGTTATAAACGTAAATAATAAAGCGCTGACGCCGAATTTAGCCAGCTACGCATTGCTTTCCTTGCTAAATACTAGATCGTTTCTTGGGAAAACAAATTATAGCAGCATAAGCGCTTGTATATATATTTCTGAAGCTCACCCCGAATTCGGCTTATTGCCCTTCATTGTCATGGATAGAGACCGTTCTAAGTCAAAAGATTTAGTTGCAATAGACATCAAGTACTTAGAAGAGCTTCAGCCGAAATGGGCGCAATTTCGAGGTATCCCCTTAATAAAAGGGACAGAAGACATATTGAATAAGATAGGCAATAATCCAAACCCGGATTCTGGACCCAAGAAACGGCATGAAGTCTGGCGAGATGAATATAGGAAAGACAGGTATATGACTAATTTAAGCGATGAAGAGTTTATAAATGAAGCGGTCAGAACGATGAAAGCGCTCTTGGTAAGAGGCCCGGCAACAGGAAAAATAGGCATGAAAAAGGATTTTTCACTACTTCCAAAACTTACGCATTGTTTTGAGGAAGCCAGTTTAAGGGGGTTAGATTTTCGTCGGATAAGGGATAAGCTTGGGGAAATATAATAACAATAATTTAGGGTTGCATAAACAAATGAAGAATCAAATAACGCAACTTCTACAAAGATATTATACGGAATACAAATTCAGCATTGTTAGAATAACAGTCCGAAATCAAAACGGCGATTTATGCAATGGAACGGGTTTTCATATTGGAGAAGGGTATATAGTTACTGCGAGACATGTAGTTGAATTTAATAAGATACATGAAATTATTGGGCATTTTCAATCTAGAAGTCACGAATTAACAGGAGACATAATTCTTCCGGAAGATAAAAAAATGGATTTAGCACTCCTAAAGACAAATTTCAATTTGAATGAGTATATGAGTAAAGAATTTAAATTACCTCCAATGACCCCCACATGTATAAAGAAGCATGATTCAATTCCTTTGTCTTGGTATTTGTCAGATATGATAGGACGAGATGTCGAATTAATGAAAGTTCTTGTGTTTGGCTTTCCCAGAGTATCACTATCTGCTAAAACTGATCTAGTTGGAATTACTGGAGAAATAAATGCTTTTATTGAACGGTATGATGACATTTACCCATATTTCATTATTTCAGTTCCTCCCAAGGGGGGATACAGCGGTGGACCTGTTATATCTGAAAGTGGGCATGTTATCGGAGTAATTACAGAATCTTTATTCAAAGATAATGAGAATCAAGAGTCTGGATTCCTTACAGTTATTCTTGTAGATGTCCTATTGAATTTTATGCGAGAAAAAAATCTTAATCCTGAAGGATATGATGAAGAAGAATGGCATAGCCCCCGAGGGCCTGGTTACAGAAAATGAAATTGAATATAGCAACATATCATAAATTAGCAGAAAAATACTTGAAGTATCAATTTTCACTTTATCCGATGAGATTTAATGTTTCTAAGGAGCTTCAAATAGCAATAATGCAACTACATCAATCAAATACTGATACAATGTTTTCTCTTAGGAAAATAGTCTCTTTAAAAAATGTAAACGATATGTACTGCCTTACAAGGTCTATGTTTGAATCAGTTGTTAATAGAAGAAAGAAGTTACGTCAAAAAAAGTGTTTATCCGTACCCTTGGCTGACAAATGAACGATAGGAATTTTTTGTGCCTAAACAGCGATCCATACTGTCCAATTTCTGTACAGTTAAACACTTGTAACTCTGTAACCCTTGTACTATAATGCACTTAGGAAGGCAGTAGTTCGAATCCCTGCCTCTCCGCCAATTGAGAAATGGGGCGTCTTTGAGGAAGAGA
>CAZTRD010000042.1:0-6735 GCA_964616145.1 uncultured Candidatus Saccharibacteria bacterium
ATGCGAAATTTCTGGTGGGTTGAACCCGGTTATGGTTATATCAAAATCTGGAATTTTGCCTAGCTCTTCAAGCAGTACACTCAGTTTCTTCTCGTCCCAACTTCCCTTGATTTTATTCATGGCTGCATTACAAGATTTTTCTTTTTCCAATGAAAAATCCACTACAACGGCGTCAATATCCAGAATACCGCGCTCGCGCAGTATTTTTGCCCTCTGATGCCCTGAAATAATATGTTTTGTGCGTTTATTAACCACAAGCGGTTCCAGAAAACCAAACTCTTCAATACTCCTATCTAAAGCCTGGTATTCCTGATCTGTAGGCTTTAAATCCTTACGCGGATTGTAAAGTGCACCCTGATAGTCCTTAAGCATGATAATTTCTATATCCATTTTTACCCTCCTTTTTAACTGTTGATAAAAACAAAAACCCTATAGTCAAATTTCTCTAACTATAAGGTCACTTTAACAAAAAAATAATTTTTTGTCAGTTACAGCAAAAAGATTTCTCTTGTACGCTATTTAATCCCTTTCTTCTTACGCCGTATCTTTTCTCGAAAAATGGCTAGCTTCACAGCTTGCGCAAACTGGTTTACCGCATCATCCCACGATGCTTTCAATGATTCTTTATCTTCTTTTTCATTGTGGTCGGGAAGATATGTTTTCTTAAATTCATTATAGTGCTTGCTTGCCCAATCGCTAGCTACGCTATGATATGTAATGCCCTTCTTTTTTTCCCCGCCTTTCCCATAGTACATATCATAAAAAGCGGTATCTCGCGCTCTACACGTGTGTTCACTTTCTTTTTTTCCATGGATAAGATTCTCAAACTGCTGTGCGTATTTCAACATACGTTTTTTATCCTGCTGTGAGGTTTTCCCATTAAACTCCCACTTGACGCTTGTTAGTTTTCCATCCCTCTCGCTTGCAGTGAATTTTAGATTAGGTCCAATCTTAGGGATAAATTTTTTGGCCGATAATGATGTTGGGAACTCTTCTAAACCATATTTCTTGCAAAATTTACTTTGCTTGTTTTTCATTTCCCTTTGTCGTTTTTCGGGCTCCTTAAATTCTGAGGATCGCGCGAATTTCCATTCCTTATGAAAAGTGGGGTTTTCGAGTAAGCTTTTTATTTTATTTTGTTCGCGTTTTAAGATTTCTTTAAATTCAAGCGATGCTATCCAATTATATGGTTTTTTAGGCATATTTTTCTGTTTTAAGCTCCCTAGTTATCTCTTCAGTAGCATCCATACCCCTAAATAATCCTCCCCCTGCTATTTTCCATTATTACATACTTAAATTTACTGGATTTTCCTATACCAAACAAACGGTCGATTGTTTAGTGGCAAGCGTTCATTTTATTGCCTGTTCTGGGCTTGAGGTTCATTCACTTTGATAACGTTAACACTGCTTATATACTCATTCCCTGTCCATAATATAAATCATATATTTGCCGATATAAACTAACAAATACCGAGAATATCTTTCCATCTTTGTGGCTTGTACCTCTCCCAATCATCTTGCTTTACATATAACATTTTATATGCGATCTTTGTTTGCCTAGCATTTGCATCATCGCACCATTGAGCAAGTCTTGCTATTTTTAAAGGATCATCTAAATCTTCACGCCCCTTTGTTTCAACTATATACACCGTCTTTTCATCCGTTTTGACAAAAAAATCAGGGTAGTAATTCGCTATTGTTCCATCAGCATTTTTATAATCTATCTTAAAATGCACCTCATAATAATTCTTCGCAAAGGAAATAATCTCATCATCGCTTGAGCGTTCCAATAAATCGGCAAACTCGAGTTCAAACTGACTATCGCCTACAATTCTATTAAATACGCTTTTTTTAGGAACAAGGTATGCTCTGTCATTTACAACAAATGGTCTGCTGCTGCTAACTTTGATATAGTTCTTTATCTCTGTGTCACCTACATCTTTTACTGTTAAAGCATTTACCGCATCTTTAAAAGTCTGGATAATTGTTCTAGTAGCCTCAACCTCTGAAAGATTTGTTAAGATGTTTATATCGTCAAGATCAACTATTATCTCAAACAGGTGTAATTGTATAAAATCTTTAACTTTCTTGAATAGAATGTCATAACAGCCAAATAAGCGTAGCTCTTTCATTATGCTTTGAGCAAAGAACCCAACAACGCTTTGGTAATTAGGTTCTATATTGGTTTCTAAAATTGTCTTGTGGTGAATCTTATCATTTACAACATGCTTAAAGATTATCTCTCGCTGTTCCTTTTCGCTATATTGCTTAACTTTTAACTTTATATTCTTAAAACTTGAAACATCTAACTCTGATAGATTCTTGTATTCTCTCTGTATCCGTGGAGTCAACACAGGTAACTCGATGTCTAATCGCTTGATGTCTTTTTTCGGGTTATCATGGTCAACTTCAACAACAGTTGGCATAATTGCTTTTGTAGCTCTGTCCATCTTCCTTTTTTCTAAATCAACTCCTTCTGCCTTTATCGACTCAACAAAAAGCATGAAGGCAGGCGTGCCCACTACACTAACGTATTCTTCAACATCTTCTTTGCCAAAAAACATGCGCCTTAAGCCACGTCCAAGTGTCTGCTCTGGCAAAATATTAGAAGTTGCAGAAAATGCCCTAAGCCCTACTATTGTAGTTACATTCTTAACGTCCCAACCTTCTTTAAGCATTAAAACTGAAACAATTACTTCATAGGGACTTTCCGAGCTATCAATTTCATTAGCTTGCTTACGTAGCCGATTTAATTCTTCTTTTGCTTTGCCTGACATATTCTCTGATATATCACCGCTTCTATTTGTATGTATTGTCAAAACTTTACCTTTTAGAGCAGAATAATTTTTCTCAAGATATGTTTGTACTTCATCGCAATTTTTTGTATCATCTGTCATGATAAACAGGATGGCTTTCTTGCCAGTCGGTTCAAGTTGTTTAGAAGTCTTTCTCCATTCCTGAACACCAAGATTTATATAGTCTTCGTACCTCTCAGTAAATATAGCGCTTTGTTTTTCTTGCAATTTTGCTTGGCTGGCTTGATCAGGAAGAACTGGTGTCTTTACAATATTTTGATGTATAGCTTCAACAAGAGGGTAATCGCAAACCGTTTGTACAAATATCCCACCGTTTTCATGCTTGGGGGTGGCTGTGCAATCAATCTGCAAAGCAATCTGCTTACCTTTTTGTTTTAGCTTATTGTTTATGTCCTGAATTGATGTAGACCATGCCATTTTTGGATCGTGGATGTGGTGAGCTTCATCATTAAAAACAACTAGCTCATCAATATCTCGCACAACGCTACTCAACTGAACTAAAGATTGATTTGTTTTTGAAACAGGTTTATCTCCTAAAAAATAATCAGACAAATCCTCATCGTTAAGAGATGCTCCCTTAACATCACTTTCAAAAACACGATGTATGTTACTCAGGAATATGTTGCCTGTTGCAGAAATAGTCGTCAAGTCGTCCTGTAGGTGTAACGTTATCTGGAAGTCATCTTGCCAGTTTCTGCCTTCATAACCATTATCTGGTAAAATAGGGTCTTGATAAAATATCTTAAGTCCATCGAAATCTGTCTTAATGCGCTCAAGCACTATAATATTAGGTGTAATCAAAAGAAAGTTTCGAGCAAGGCCTGATTCTGGTTCATAAAGCTTATGGAAATAAGACCAAGCAAGTAGCAAGCTCATTACCTTTGTTTTACCGCTACCAGTTGCCATTTTTATTACTAACCTAAGCCAATCCTCATCAAACATACCAGGGCTTACACGCCCTGATGTGTCAAAAGGAAGAAGATCGTATTTGTTTCTAACAGCAGCAACCTCATAAAGCCATATAATAGTCTCTACTGCTTCACGCTGAGCAAAATAATACTGAAATAAAAAAGTGTTACCATCTGGCTCATACGCTAGGTGGTCATTCTTAAACCACCAATTCAAAAGAGCTATCGCAGTTGCGCTTGCTCCTTCGTAACTTTTATCACGCCACTGCTTGACACGCTTTCTTAATTCTGGCACAAAAGGTGGAAGAAGTTTTTTATAGTTCTCATCTCGTAATGCCTCATCAGCGGGAAACCAACGAATCTCGGGCTTTAATATCGCAAACTTATCTTTTGGAAAATCTTTATGGAGTGCCATTATGAAATATTAACCTCTACAACCCTTGTGGTATCATTACCAAAAATATCCACCACTTTGACTGCTATCTTACGCTTTCCTTTAGAAACTTCCTTTTCAGCAGAAACAAGTTCGAGCTTTCGATCTCTTTTAGTCCTGAATGATTGCCATTCATTCTCAAAAATATAGCTACCTGTCCATTCCTCTTTTTCTTCTTTGGTTTCAGGATCAATTACACGAATTATCTCTTTTTTGCTTTCCATATCAAAATCAACTGACCAGTAATCAACCCAATCTGTCCACTTCTTAGTCAAGATCTCTTTCGTAACAAGTGCTGTTTTCTTAGCTTTAGATACTTTTATAACTTGTCCGTCTTCAATAACAATTTTGCTTGACCCCTCTCTGAGCGAACCTTCTACACCTTCAACGCTGTCTTGATTATAAAATACACTAAAATCACAAAGCTCAACAACCACAATCTTTTTATTGCCTCTACCTTTGACTATAGGCTTCACCTCAATATAAGCTACATCATAAAACTTAACATGGCCCTTCTCCACAGCACGACGATCAAACACTTCGTTGGGAATAACCTTAAACTGTATATCTACTCCCTGACAGCTAAGTTCTGAAAAATCAATACCCATCTCATAATCAAAACCTAAGACATCAATTTTTGTAATATTCTTTTCCTTTGCTTCTTTAATTGCATCGTCTATAAAAGCTGAGGATACTGGCGTATCAATTGGTCCAATTGCCACAAGGCGATCTCGTTTCTTACCAACAAAGGTGTTATAAGAGTTAACAGGTTGAGCATTATAAGCAGAAAGTATAAGCTCAACGTACTGCTTTTCTTTTCTATCAAGAACCTTGTGTTTCTCTTGGTCACGCAGGTCTGAGTCTACACTAATGTATTGTTTACGTTCATATTTGCCGAGATTAAGTATTTCAAATGGCCTAAAATCCTTACCAGCCTGCTTCATATCACGTTGAACTTGGATAAGACGCTTGCGAGACGTGTTAATTGCAAACCTACCAAGGTCTGACCCTATCCATTTACGTCCCATCTTTTCTGCAACTGCTAATGCAGTACCAGAACCACAGAAAAAGTCTGCAATAAGATCGCCGCTGCTTGTTGACGCTTCGATTATTCTTTTAAATAGCCCCTCTGGTTTTTGAGTTGGATAACCTACGTACTCTGATGACCCACTAATCAATGGCTTAGTATAATCGCAATCCCAAACATCTCTAACATAAACTTCTGAGTAATACGTATCGAATAGCTTATATTTTAATTTATAAGGCAAACTCTTTTTTTCCCTAAGACTTGCGTGGATCTTATCAATGTCTTTTCTGGTTAAATCCTGCATCTTGCTTGGCTCGATTTTTGTATCTATAAAAGGGTTGGCATAAATATTTTTTTCCTTTTCTGGGTTAAATATATAATTATCCGACCTTTTATAATAAAAAATTGTATCATGCTTTCTAGCCCAAAACTTCTTTCCAACACCCTGTATCCTATACCCCCATATAACCTCATTTTGCAGGTTTTCTTTGCCAAAGATTTCATCGAGAACTAACCTAATATAACCACTCACTCTATAATCACAATGCACATAGATACTTCCATTATCGGATAATAGCCCCTGCATAAGTTGCAACCGTTCATATATCATGGCAATAAAACTATCAGCACCTTTGCCCCACGTGTCTCGATAAGCAACCTCTTCAATAATAGATGGTTTTTTTGTAAAAGACTCCTCCCCTATTTCAACATTCATTGAGAAATCAGCACCTACATCAAATGGCGGGTCAATGTATATGAGCTTTAAGCCGCCTTGCTTTTCAATCTCCCGACGCATAGGACCATTCTTGAGAGATGAGAGGATCAACTTGTTATCGCCCCAAATGAGCTTATTCGCCCACCCCTTAATCTGTCTACCTGATGTATCAAAAAGTTCGAGTTGTCTTTCTTTCCCAGAAATCCTCTGGCTCCTTGGCTCGTCAATATGCTCAATGGTCTGAAAGGGCAGGACAATATTACAAACTTCCTGCGTTTTGCCATTCCACAGAAGCTCTACTTCTCGTTCATCATCAAATAGAAGAAAGCGGTACTTCTCGGGCAGAGGTTTACCTTCCTGGATATACTTTATTGCATCTCTTCTTTCGTTATCGGTGAGTCTCATAATCTAACCTCTCATGTGACATGCAAAATAAAAAACAATCTCTTTTGTTTTAAAAAGATTGTTCTGTTTGTAACGCTTCTTCATCCTGCAGCCTCCTTATGGGACTATATATTACCAAATATGCTTTCATTAGGCAAGATTAAACTGCGGGGTTCATCTTGTATAAATAAACGCTCGGCGACTAATATGTGCGCCCCTTTACTCAGTAGTAGGCTGGCACACTTTTGGCACACTTTTCATTAAAAACACCCATTTTTAGCTATTGTCATACCTTGATTAAACTGTATACACATTGCTATGTTATTGCTTGTAAAATATAGGGTTATGATGATTTCGGTAGGCTGTAGACGGGAATTTGGGTTGTGCTTGAGTGAGTTTGGCTGCCCCGCTTGGACTCGAACCAAGAACAAATGATCCAGAATCATCCGTGT
>CAZTRD010000043.1:0-6542 GCA_964616145.1 uncultured Candidatus Saccharibacteria bacterium
GTGTTTAAAGATATGTTGGAAGCAGCAGTTTCGGAACTGAGCGAAATTGATTTAAACAAAGCAAAAATTGGTGATAAAACAATGATGGATACTCTTATCCCGGCAGTAGAAGCTTATAAAATTGCAATTAACCATGAAAAAAGTTTTATAGAAGCTCTGGAAAAAATGAAAATTGCGGCTGAAAAAGGGAAGGAGTCTACCAAAGAACTTATTGCAAAAGTAGGAAGGGCTAGTAGACTTGGAGAACGTTCCCGCGGAGTTCTTGATGTAGGCGCTACTTCCTGTTGTTTACTTTTAGTAAGTATGGCTATTTCAATCACTGTACTTTTACAAGAGTAAAGTAGGTATTTCTAATAGTGTAATTATTTAAACGGAAAGTTTTTTAAAAGCCTGGATGAAGTGAAGCAGTTTTACTTTGCCTCTATGAAAGGGAGATTATTCGTTTTATATTTTGGTTGTCTATATTAGGTATAATATAATAATAATTAATTGGCAATATGATGAAAGGGAGTATATATGATGAAGGAGGAGGCTTTACTTGAGGTAATTAATATCTCAAAGACTTTTCCAGGGGTTAAAGCATTGGATAATGTCTCTTTAACTTTAAAAAAAGGTACTGTCCATGCCCTTTGTGGTGAAAATGGTGCTGGGAAGTCAACTCTGGTGCATATTTTGATTGGGATGTACCAAAGAGATTCAGGCGAGTTAATATTTAAGGGGAAAAAAGTTGATTTTACGTTACCAAAACAAGCCTTGGATGTTGGTATATCAATTATTCAACAAGAACTAACTCCGATTTACGATATGACAGTAGCGGAAAACATATTTTTAGGACGCGAGCCTGTTAAATTTGGTTTTATAGATTATCCCCGCTTAAATAAAGCAGCCACCGATGCTCTTAGTGGTTTGGGGGCGAGAATTGATCCCACCAAAAAAATTAAATTCTTAAGTCTGGCAGAAATCCAATTGGTGGAAATTGCGAAAGCTATTTCTTGTGATGCGGATGTAATCATAATGGATGAACCCACTTCGGCTATTGGGGAAAAAGAGGTTAGAAATCTGTTTAAAATCATTAAGTTGATGAAAAAACAGGGTAAGGGTATTCTTTATATTTCGCACCATTTAAAAGAGGTTTTTGCGATTGCGGATGAGGTTACGGTGCTTCGGGATGGGAGGCATATTAGCACAGAATCAATAAAAAATATGGACACTTCAAAGTTGGTTAGCCTAATGATCGGGCGAAAAAGTGAGGAGGATTTTATTAAAGAAACATTGCCTGCAGGTCCCAGCCTTCTTTCGGTGGAAAATTTCACAAAGAAGAACCAATTTAATAATATAAACATTGATTTAAAGAAAGGCGAAGTACTTGGTATTTTTGGCTTAATGGGTGCAGGTCGTACAGAATTTTTCAATGCACTATATGGTCTTGAGAAACCGGACCAAGGTGAAGTTAGGATCGAAAACCAAAAAGTGAAAATTAACTCTCCACGAGATGCAATAAAACACGGTATAGCTTTAGTAACTGAAGATCGAAAAAAAATGGGACTCGTTTTAACAAGTTCGGTTAAGGAAAACATTTCATTAGCCTCTTTAAAAGAATTGACAACTGGCTTATTTATCAATGAAAAGAGGGAGAAATTACATGTAAATGAGATGATTCACAAGTTTAATATAAAAATTACCAGTTTAAAACAACTGGTAAAGAATTTGAGCGGTGGTAATCAACAAAAAGTGGTATTAGGAAAATGTTTTTTAATACCACCTAAAATACTATTACTCGATGAACCGACCCGGGGTATTGATGTCGGTGCCAAAAGAGAAATTTATAAGATAATAAGCACTTATACCAGTACAGGTTATGGGGTTATTATGATCTCCTCTGAAATACCGGAGATTTTAAGTATGAGTGACCGTATAGTTGTTTTTAAAAATGGGTATATAGTCGGTGAATTTAATAAAGGAGAAGTCAATCAAGAAAATTTGTTACATATAGCATCTTGAAAATCTTTACTCGAAATCAAGAAAAAAAGGACGTGTGATGTTCATCATGGAAACGAAGCTTAACGAGCCAGTTGAGAATTTTTCGAATAACAAGTGGGGAAAGCTTACTTTTAAAAGTATTGGTGCTGAATATGGGATTATTCTAGTTTTTGCCCTATTATGTGTAATTCTATCGTTTGCCAGTCCGTATTTTTTGAAAGAGAGAAATATAGTGAATGTACTCCGCCAAACTTCTATCAATGGCTTACTCTCCATTGGAATGACTTTTGTAATTTTAACCGGTGGTATTGATCTTTCGGTTGGCTCTATTCTCGCTTTTGGAGGAGTGGTTGGGGCTTCTTTTTCAAGTTCTGCTTTCGCTGCATTAGGTGGCACAACTCACCCAGTTATCTTATCTTTTACTATCGGTATACTTGCAGGTTTGGGATTAGGTTTAATCAATGGGACTCTAGTTGGCAAATGGAAAATTCCTCCCTTCGTAGTGACCTTGGGTATGCTAAGTGTGGCTCGTGGTTTGACCTTTATTTATACTAATGGTATGCCAATTCCGAATATTGACAAATCATTTTTAGTTATTGGTCAAGGCGAGTTATTTGCGATTCCGGTTCCGGTTATTATCTTTGCTCTGGTGTTTTTAATAGCGTGGGTTATTCTTTATAAAACCAGGTTTGGACGCTATGTCTATGCTGTAGGAGGTAATGAAAAAAGTGCTAAAATATCAGGAATTAATACTCGCTTAATTATCCTGTTAGTTTATGGAATAAGTGGTTTATTAGCCGCACTGGGAGGTCTGATCCTTACTGCTAGAACTACGGCCGGCCTACCACAAGCTGGGACTTCATATGAATTAGATGCTATTGCAGCAGTAGTGATTGGTGGTACCAGTTTAAATGGCGGTCAGGGTACTTTAGTAGGGACTTTGTTTGGGGCTTTAATAATGGGTGTTATCAGTAACGGTTTAGACTTGCTCGGCGTCTCATCTTACTTCCAACAATTAATAAAAGGCGCCATCATCGTGACCGCTGTTCTTTTAGATACCCTCCAAAAAGGCAATAAGGATTGAAGTTAATTAGATGAGTAACTCCGGGATGATTATCTAAATTGTAATATCTATAAGTGATGGTAACAATATTGGTAGTAATAAGGAGAGTTCAGAGTGGGAGTTGATAATTATTAATAGTGTGGATAACTCCTTAGAGAAACAAAGTAGTAAAGTGTAAAAATGTTGGAAAGAAATCAGGAGCGAAAAGGAGGCACAAGAAAATTTGACTTTTCCCTATAATTTTATTGAAATAGAGAACAAAAATAAAGAGGTTTTGGAGTGTCAACTTGTAACCACACCTTGAAGCTATGACGTCTAAATACGAGAGGAGGCGATAAGACTAAACGTATTTTGAGTTTCATATTTTGGATAAAATATTAAATAATTGAAAGGTGAAGTGAAAATGAAAAAGTTCAGAATTTTAACAGTTACTTTGCTGGCATTAGTCATTTTTATCAGCATGTTTGCCAATATTTATGGTGCTGAAAAAGTTTATCGAATCGGTGCTGCTGTTTATGGTTTGAAAGCTGAGTATATGCGATTATGGACGATTGCACTCAAAAAACATCCCATGGTTGAAGAAGGTCTAGTCCAAATAACTGTATTTGATGGTAACTACGATGCCTCCGTTCAGCAGAATCAATTTGAGGCAATGGCGACCCAAGGGTTTGATGCAATTATATTTGTCCCAATTGATGTTGAGGCCGGGGCTGCTGCAGTTGCAGTCGCCGCAAAAGCAAAAATTCCTGTTATCGGTTCCAATACCCGAGTAAATAGTGAGGAGTTAACCTCCTATATCGGTTCTAATGATGTCAACGCAGGTGAAATTCAAGCAGACGCCGTACTTAGCAAAATTGAATATAAAGGGAACGTAGTAATTATCGAAGGACCCATTGGTCAATCGGCTCAGATTGAGCGGAGACAAGGTAATCTTAACATAATTCAAAAATATCCGGACGTAAAAGTTTTGGAAATGAAGACCGCTAACTGGTCAAGAGCTGAAGCCCTAAACCTGATGGAAAACTGGCTTAACTCCTATCCCGGTAAGATCAACGGTATTATTGGACAGAACGACGAAATGGCTCTTGGCGCAATCCAAGCAGTCAAAGCTGCCGGAATTGATCCGAAAACCATCCCAACTTCCGGTATTGATGGTGTAACTGATGCTTTACTTGGTATTAAGAGTGGTGAATTAGCAAGCTGTACTTTACAGGATGCAACTGGACAAGCTCAGGGAGCCTTGGATTTAGCTCTCAGAGTAATAATAGGAGAAGAATATAAACCGCAGGCTGATTGCTGGAAGTACATGGAATGGGGTCAATCCTTGCAAAAGGTTTATAATGTACCATGGGTTCCTGTAACCGATAGTAATGTCGATCAACTTTTAGCAGGCAGAGAAGTTGAAATAAAGCAATAAGTATTTGATTAAGGTAATATAAATGAAAGAAAGTGCCCGAAGTTTAATCTTCGGGCACTTTCTTTAAAAAGTTAAAAGGAGGTCATATAATTATGGAATTTAATGGTTTTGACAAAAATTTCAACCTTAATAATAAAGTTGCTTTAGTAACTGGAGCAGCACGGGGGATTGGCAAAGCAATTGCCATCCTTTTTGCTGAAAAGAAAGCTAATGTTATATTGGTTGATTTATTGGATGAAGTTAAAGATGTAGCATCTTCGCTTGAAAAATTGGGAGTAAAGACTCTTCCCATAGTCGTAGATATTAGCAAAACCGAAAATATTCATAAAATGGTGGCTGATAGCATTAAAGCTTTTGGAAAAATTGATATATTAGTCAATTGTGCTGGAGTGGTCTTTCTAGAAGATGCTGAAAATATCTCCGAAGAATACTGGGATAAGACCATGGCAATTAATTTAAAGGCACCATTTATGATTGCCCAAACTGTAGGCAGGGAAATGATTAAAATGAAAAGTGGAAAAATTATAAATATCGCATCTCAGGCCGGCATAATTGCCCTAGATAAGCACATCGCTTATTGTTCAAGTAAAGCCGCTATCATTGGAATGACTAAAGTGCTAGCAACTGAGTGGGCTGAATTTAACATCAATGTAAATGCTGTATCACCAACAGTTGTTTTAACAGAGCTGGGCAAGAAAGCTTGGGCCGGAGAAGTTGGAGAAGCAATGAAGAAAAAGATTCCGGTGGGACGTTTTGGATATCCGGAGGAGATTGCTGCTTCAGTTCTCTTCTTAGCATCAGATGCTGCGGATATGATAACGGGGGCAAATCTAGTGATAGATGGTGGGTATACTATTCAATAAAAAATAATATTTAGGATGGGATGCTTTAAAAGTGTAAAATAGCCCCGGTTTTAAAAACCAAGTTGCTTTCAAAAATATTATTTTGCTATTATGGACAGCTTACTTAGTATTATACCCGTGTTTTCAAAACTCCACAAAGATAAAGGATTCTATAATTGAAAAAAACATTTTAAAACTATAATTCTCTAACTATAGAATAATCTAAAAACATTAGGATAGTCAAATAACTTTCTTTATGCCAAAATAAAATATATGGTCGGAGGAACATTTGTGGCTTCTGGGGTCTGTCAAAAGATTCAATCTTTGTGATTCGATCTGAACTGCCGAATGTTCCTCTGACCTCTACTCTTAATCTGATGGGAAGATGCCTATACCAAGTAGCTATTATAGAGGGGATACGAGATAGTGGCCAGGTCATAAAACCTTAAGGAGGGAAGGAAGATGAAAAGACTATCCGGAGGAATCGATGTAGGGAGTGCATCCCATCACATTACCATCTTAGACGAAGAAGACCAGATCCTATAAGACCAGAAGGTATCTCACAAATTAAATGAGTTTACGGAAAGGATAAAACAATTTAGAAAGATAGAGAGAAGAGAAAAAGGAAAGATTTCCTTTGCCCTGGAAGGCAAGAACGGCTATAGTGCTCCCTTTGACCGGATACTACTTGATCAGGGCTTTACCCTCTATAATATCGATAACTTAAAATTAAAAAGATTCCGGGAGGCCTTTGCCGGAGAATGAGTAAAAGAGGGCAGGTCTTGCAAAGACATATTATTTAGAAATGTTTGTTTATATCTGGATATTCTCCGCCGTGGAAAGCAATCATAAGCTCACCAATATCGAAATAAAATCCTCTGTCATTGTGAGGAGCGAAGCGACGCGGTAATTCATCTCTCTGTCATTGCAAGCTTTCGAAGAAAGCGCGGCAATCTCTATTTTCCTAACCAACAACTGATAGCTGAAAACTTTTTCTCCCAAAAAAGAAGGATTTTTCCAACCCTTTGTCGAATATATAAAAGAGTATCAAATATATAACTCACACCCAAAAGAAACAGAGTCAGCCTTCACAAGTTCACAAAATATTGAACCAAATAAGAACAAATAGTTATTTTCTTGTGAATGTATTAGAAAATAACTATTTTATGTCTGCGTCTTCTTTTCCTCAATTGACAAAAAATATTAAATGCCATAATATAAGATTATAAACACAAACTAA
>CAZTRD010000044.1:0-3149 GCA_964616145.1 uncultured Candidatus Saccharibacteria bacterium
AATTGAGATTAAAAAAGCCCCACTCCTTTTACGGAATAGGGCTGTTTTATAGACGGAGAATATTTTTATCGTAATAATTCTTTTAGCATTGAAACCATATCAGGGGTTATTTTTTTATCTTTATAGGCTCTTCTAAACTTATCTATTAATATTTCCCTTGTCTGTTGTTTCTCTTTTAAGGTAGCGATTGCGTAAACATTTAATGCTTCATTGACAGATAATCGTTTATATAGTTCCGCAAACGGTGGCATCTTAGCTTCTTTAATAGTTTTCTTTAAACTCTCTGTGCCTAAGTATTCGTAAGCTTCTTGGAAGTCAACCTTCTCCCCTTTTCTTATTCTATTCTTTAAAGTCTTTCTATACTCAGACTTTTCATATTGTTCTTTTGTGCGTGTGGTATCCGGTATGCGATCCACTATATATCTATACATTAGCTTTTGCGCCGCACTTCTTGATACATAGGCTGGGGCTGATGTAATTCCGGTAATAGACACAAATGTTGTTGCTTTACCGCCCTCTCCGGCCCGTTGCATTTTCTCATAGTTCTTAAAAGAGAACGGCTTTGAATAGTTTACTATATGCTTTCCTCTATCTATTATCTGATCGAAGATAGGGTCTTTAGGGTTTGCTATCTGAACATTGTAAAAATCCTCATTTTTAAACTCTTCACTTAACAATCCTATCAGGGGGTGTGCCTTGTTTCTGATCGTCTGAAGAGGTTGTTGTGAATAAGCATATATATCTTTAGCGTACGTAGGCAAGGATAACCGTTCTGCTGATCCATCTGGGTTAATCCTGCCTGTCTTTGGAAAGAAATAGTCCTTTGGTTCTTCAGGGGGCTTTCCTGTAAGAAGATATGTTATAACAGCACCTAAAACAGAATACACAACAGCCGCACCTGTTACATAGGCCATCTTTTGACTGAATATCTTATCGCCTTTTTTGACCCTGCTTACGGTTGTGGCTAAATCCACTACCGAACCTGCGTATTCTCTCCACGATCCTAAGTTCCACCCTACAGAACGAATAGCAAGCATTAAACCATCCTTAACGGTTTTATTCCAAAACAGGTTATCATATATAAGTTGCCCCATTCTGTTGTCTACGCTATCCCATACAGAGGCTAATCTATCCCAGAGTTGCGCATCTGTAATCTCCCCGCTTTCAGCTCGTTGCATTTCATGGGTAGCAAGTTTAGCGAATAACCCCATTTTTCCTGTAGGAACATACCATTCCATTATGGGTTTTGCAAGCACCTCAACAACAGAACCGAACACATTAAATGGTAGCCTGGCCGCGCCGGTTAACTTCTCGATACCGCTTCCCTGCAATATATCTCTAAAAGTTTCCTGAAGGGCTTTTATTTGCTGGTTGTAATAGAATACATCCATTCTGTCCCTGCCACCTGCGGCCACGATAGCTTCTACCATAGTCCTCAATTTAGGGTCTTTAATGGTGTCTAATTGCTGTCTGTAGGCCTTTTTGATCCTTGTGCCACTCCATATACCCTCTATTGGCGCAAAAGGCACTGATACAAGGTCTTTTAACCCACCCAATCTCTGATCCTTAGTCATAAGTTTTCTTAATCCCAAGCCTAAAGTAGAAGCCATCATATCGGTTGATACGTTGATTGCGTGAAATCCGCTCAACGAAAGATTCACCTGGTTAAGCACGTTACCTACGCCCCTTAATATGTTATACGATCCTGACACCAATTTGTTATCTGCGTTACGTATCCCAGGAGATAGATGATTGTTAATTAACCTTGCCACATCTGTAGGTGTATAATAATGCCCGAGCGTGGTAAACCCGGGAACCTTTATTTTTGCATCCGCTTCTCCTAATACCAAAGATGGCTCAGCATCAAGCAGTGGTCTTAAATCTGAATGGCTATTAAGAAACTCAACGAAGTGCTTATATAAATCAGGCGCTACCCTTTGGAACTCTTTTGGTGCATGAATAAGAGCCTCTACCAAAACAGCTTCTTTTTCCTTTGAATTTCTGACATAATTTTTATAAGAATCAGGGGCTTTTAATCCTTTCCATCTTGCGTCTGCTAAATCACGCCATTGCTTGTCTATATCTCTGCGATACTCAACAGCTTCTTTATCGGGCTTAAAGTATTCCTCACCAGCCTTTTTACCTTTTTTGTGGACCTTAATTTCACCCTCTTTACGCCTGCCTATAAGGTTATATACTCCATATCTGTATCCTATAACGTGGCCTATTTCGTGCGCTAAAACACTCTCTGGGCTTGCATATTTAGTCCTAATCTGTCCCTGGCCTATATCTTTTGCCCATCCCCATCCGCGCGTCCCAATACTAACAAATCGCTTATTATCTATCCCTAAACCTTTTGATATGTCCATTAACTGGTCTACCAATATACTGTCATAGGCTTCTTTTTTTGTGAGTTCAGGAGGCATGTATACAGTAAAGGCATTATCGTTTATCTTGGAGTATCCTTCTGGTGTTTTAGATCGTGAATAGACAAATTTAACCAAACCCGAAGATTTTAGATCCTTGATAATATTCTGGGCCATTAAATATCTATCCATTTCGTGTAATTTTAACATAACCAAATCAACAGGGTTATCGCTTACTAATTCTAACCCCCTGCTTAATCCATCTTTAACCGATACAATAACTCGCTTTTTAAGAAAAGACTTCGTACCTTCTAACCGCTTCCTACCAAGAATCTGTGCTACTACATCTTTGGCTCTCTTGGGGTCTTTCCATATATGGGGGAAATAGTTTTCATAGTACCCTTCCAACTGCCCTTTGCCGAGATTCTGTATAGCCATCCTGCGGCTATCAAGCATATTTCTCATAATATCAGAAAAGCTCTGCAGTTTTGTGTTGTCTTGAGATTTACCGTGTTCTATATTATCTATAAACTTATGTGAATCTTCTTTGTTCATCCAGGTAAATGCGCTATGAGCTTTCTTCATGGCTTCTATTGATAGGACATCTTTACGAGCTAACTCAGCTATGTTCTTCCTGAGTATGAGCCCCGCACCTTCTGTGGCCGCCGATACCCTGGCTGGAGCCACAATCTTTAAGGCCTCTTTCATAATATTGGTTTCTTCTCTTGAGGGTATTTCTTCGCCTACCTTAGCATAGTCAGTTTTAGCAACCTTTACTCTGGA
>CAZTRD010000044.1:3249-6241 GCA_964616145.1 uncultured Candidatus Saccharibacteria bacterium
TTGTTCTAATGGCGTTACTTCACCCTCTTGTTTTTCCGTTACCCAATCTGGTATTTCTTCCTTATCAACTTCGCTTTTAACTTCTTCTTCAATATCGGCTTCAAGCTCTCTTTCAGATTGCTTAATCTCATCTTGTCCATAGCCTTCTTGCTCCTTTTGTTTTAACCACTCATCATGTTCTTTATCATATTGGTCAAATAAATCCTGTGCAAACAATTCTGCATTTCTGGACTGCTCGTCTTTAAGCTGTTGCATTAAATAATCGCTTGCGTTCATATTGGCAGGCACTTTTAATAAACCTGCATTCTGCAGTTGGTCTGCCATATCATCTAACGCAGAAGCACCTTTCTTAAATATACCAATCGGTATTCTCTGTTGCTTGACATCCTCACTCCAGTTATAATCTTTCTTGATTTGTTCTGTGTCTAATCCGCCTCGTTCTTTTATAGCGGAAATAAGGGTTTGGGGCTTTGCAATTTGTTTTTTATCTAATTTTTTTTCTAATTCAGGAGATAACTTAATTGCACCATCTTCTGTTATAGTAGCACCTGCTTTTTTAAGTAAACCTTTATATACTCCTGCCATAGGGTCTAATGGATCTAATGCTCTATCAAGCATATAATCTACAGGATTTTTCATTTCTTTTAACGCTATATCAAAATCTCTTATAGCATATTCTCTAAACTCGGCAAATTTTTCTTCATTACTCATATCTTCCCAAAGTTTTTTACCAGATGTCTGCCTTAACAGCGGAGATACTCCAATCGTTTTTCCTAACTTCTCAACATATCCTGCTTGACCAGATGCAAATTGACCTATAGCATCAGATAAATCTTTATTAGTTAATGTAGTGGTGCCTACTTTTACAAGAGATTTTTCCGGTTCCTCAAACAACCTCTGCACTATCCCTTTGTCAATAGATGTCTTAGGTGCAGGATGTAATGGAACTCCTAATTCTGTTCTTTGTGTAACTTCTTTAGACTTTAGCCACTCATTATATTTTTCTGATTCATCTACAGCAGACTTATCCAATTTTTCCTCTATCTCATCAGCATTGTCTAATATCTGATTTTTGACCGCTTCTTGCATGGCATTTAACTCTTGAGGAGTAACGCCTTTACCAATAGCCTCTTTCATTAAGTTGTCCATTTGTGCACCCCTGCCAGAGGTAAGTCCACCCAACACACCACCCGAACCAGCACCGCCTATAAAACCCTCTATCATACCTTGAGTTAAAGCCCTTGTTTTATCATATCCTATCTTAGCAATAGAGTTCTGCCATAAGGCCTGTAAGACTTCTTCTCCACCTTCTTGAACAGCACCCAAGAAAATATCCTTGCCAAATTTACCAGCACCGCCTTTAACAAAACGGGTCAAGGGTAAAACTTCTAATATAGTATTCCCTACCGTAGATAGCCCACCCATTATATTAGCAGGAACTACATCTTTGCCTGCTTGTCGCGCTTCAACATATTGACCTGATCCTTCAAGCAAACCTAATGCAGCCGCACCTGCTAATGGGTTTCCTGTGGCAACACCTATTACCGTAGCACCCACCAATGAAGGAATAGCTTCAGCAACAATAGCGACACCCCTTGTCCATGATGGGTTTTGCATAAAACTACCCTTGAATGTTTCTATATCCGGTGCTTCTATACCTCTTTGAGCCTCTTCTTGCCAAAAAGAAAAGGCATTTTTGCCCCATTTTAATATTTTATCTCCTATTTTAGTTTCTACATCCTTTAACCAAGCATTTTTTATATCAGGCAATAATTGTGTTCCCGGTGTAATAGTTTTAAGAAACTTTTGAGGAATACCCTCTTTGATGTTTTCCCCTAACCAGAAAGTGGCAGCACCAACACCTGAAGCAAGATTTTCAAACCCCCTTAAAGAGGCTTTCCCTGCTTCTGTAATAATTTCTTTGCCCTCTTGTATAATAGATTTAGGTTCATCGAATAACCCCTTAACTACATTGGGGCTTGCTTTAGGTTTTTCAAATAGGTTGGGAACAACATTTTTGTTTTCTGCGGCACTTGCTTCTTCAACTGAAAAGGGATTGAGTTTGGCAAGGTCAAACGTATCGGAGAGGTCTTTAATCTTTGTTTTAACATCTATACCTAAGTTTTTTAGGTAGTTTATTTTGTTTATAGGTCTTTCCTTATCAAACTTTTTTGTAACATCTTCTAATGTAGACTCTTCTGTTAATCCATATCCTTTGGGGTTATTGATATAGTTTTTATACTGCTGGTTGATAACTTTAGGCTTGTCCTCTTCGGATACATAATAAAAGTTTTTTCTTTCTTTTGGGGCATTCTCCCAAGCTTCCCAATCTATTGGGTAACCTTGAACAGTATCTTTAAACCTTGATGTTTCTCTGCCGCCTATGGATAGTTTCTCATCTCGCAAAGGAGTCTGCCCCTCGATTAACCCCTCTGTTTCAATAGTGGCATCGGTCAACACATCAAAGAGTTTGGGCTTCTTTTTTTCTTCTTTAAACAAGTTGGGAATAACTAATGTATCTGGCATTACAGTTTTCCCGCTTTTTTCAGTGCGGCTATAACCTCTTCCCTTGATTTCCCATAATAATCCATATTGGATTGTATTATGTCTTCTTGGTCGGAAGTTATTTCTTCACCTGTATCTGCTGCTCCAATACCTATGCTTTGTAAAAACTCTGCATCAGAATCTTCTTTAGCTGGCTTTCTTCCATAAAGCTTATCCACAGCCTGCTCCTTTGTCATACCAGTTTTAGTCCTTGTTGCCCTTCCCAGTTCACTCAAGAACGGATCAGCTATCCCGGCATCACCCCTGTCATAAGCAGAGGCACTCTCTACGAACCCACCTGGGGCTACAGGAACCTGCCTACCGCCGACAGAGGCAGTCTGCGGTGTAAATAGAGAACCCATTGTGCTTCTGGCCTGATCCTCTGACATACCTAAATCCTGCAATGTCCCTACTCCAGCCATTATTCTTAATTCGCCTTCTTTTCTTA
>CAZTRD010000045.1:0-6206 GCA_964616145.1 uncultured Candidatus Saccharibacteria bacterium
CATGCTCCTACACCGCATGATGTAGCTGTTTCTGCATAATCTTCGTCTTTAGCTCCACTGCAATCATTATCTTTATTATCACATGTTGCATCATTAACTGCGTAATCTGCACTATATGCTGAATAGATTGCATCATCGCATCCTAACCATTCGCCTGATGCTGTACATGTTTCTTTAGAACCAGAGCATACGCCATCTTGTTTTGCACAATCTCTTTTTGTTCCAGTTGTACATGCGCATCCTTCGTCAACTACGCCATCGCAATCTTCATCTATTGAGCCTTCACAGACTTCTGCTGAAGGTGTTCCTGGTGCGCATGAATCTTGTTCAGATCCTGCAACACAACTTGTAGTTCCAGCAGCATAACATGCTCCTACACCACAACTTGTTGCTTGACTTACATAACCTTCATCTTTAGTTCCGTCACAATCATCGTCTATATTGTTACAGTTTGCATCAGACGTTGGTGTTCCAGCAGAACATGTATCAACTTCTGATCCAGCAACACAGGTTAATTGGCCTGCTGCTGTACATGCTCCTACACCGCATGATGTAGCTGTTTCTGCATAATCTTCGTCTTTAGCTCCACTGCAATCATTATCTTTATTATCACATGTTGCATCATTAACTGCGTAATCTGCACTATATGCTGAATAGATTGCATCATCGCATCCTAACCATTCGCCTGATGCTGTACATGTTTCTTTAGAACCAGAGCATACGCCATCTTGTTTTGCACAATCTCTTTTTGTTCCAGTTGTACATGCGCATCCTTCGTCAACTACGCCATCGCAATCTTCATCTATTGAGCCTTCACAGACTTCTGCTGAAGGTGTTCCTGGTGCGCATGAATCTTGTTCAGATCCTGCAACACATTGCATTAAACCATTAGCAACACATGCTCCAACACCACAGTTAGTAGCAGCTTCTGCATAATCTTCATCATCTGTACCGTCACAATCATCATCTATTCCGTCACAGGTATCGTCGTCTGCTGCTGGTGTTCCTGCTGTGCATGAATCTACTTCTGAACCTGTAATACATTGCATTAAACCATTTGCTTCGCATGCTCCTACACCACAAGAAGTTGCTTGGCTTACATAACCTTCATCTTTGGTTCCATCACAATCATCATCTATATTATTACAGTTTGCATCAGACGTTGGTGTTCCTGGTGTGCATGAGTCTTGAACTGAGCCAGCTACACAACTTGTTTGGCCATTTGCAAAGCAAGCGCCTATTCCACAACTTGTTGGTTGACTTACATAACCTTCGTCTTTAGTTCCGTCACAATCATCATCTATATTATTACAATTAGCATCGGATGTTGGTGCTCCTGGTGTGCATGAGTCTTGAACTGAGCCAGCTACACAACTTGTTTGGCCATTTGCAAAGCAAGCGCCTATTCCACAACTTGTTGGTTGACTTACATAATCTTCATCTACTTGGCCATTACAATCATTATCAATATTATCACATGTTTGATCATTTGCTACGCCTGGGTTTGCCTGATTAGTGCTATCATCACAATCATCCCCATCTTTAGTGCATCCATTAGCTATTCCACAATTAGGGCAGACCCCATAACCATCTACATCATTATCAGTACATACAGGCTCTGAAGCTTCAATATTGACTTCTTGGTAACCTGCTTGCCACTCAGCAGACCCGCCTGTTACAGTAGCTAGAAAACCATTAATATAAAAAGTAATTATATCTCCTGCTTCTCCTCCTTCATCAACCCCTGCTGTATCAGGATCATCTCCCAAGCAATCAAAACTGAATTGCCCCTGAGTTGTTACAGTAAAACTTCCGCATTGAACTGCATCAGGATCAAATGATGTGACTACAGCTCCAATTGGTATTGGCAACCCATTCAATTTTGAATTTCCTGCCCAAGACCAAAAAGTCCTAGGGGTAGGAGGTGTTGCTGCTGCTAATGTTGTTGCTATAATCAAACATATTAAAATTGTTAAGATTTGTTTTTTCATTTTTATTCCACCCAGTCCTGGTCTGAGTCAACCTTGACCCAATAACCTTTTCCAATATTAACTCCGCTTAAGTCCCATGTGAAAGGAGGAGTAGTGCTGTCATATCCTTTCCAATGGTCTGCTGCGTCTAATGTATTATAATAATAAGCAACTCTATGTCCAGTAAGCTTATCCATTGTATTCTGGATTGTATCCTCAAATAATTGGAAGCTTATCATATTCCAGCCAGTATATAATGGTGCTGTGTTGTCTACCAATACTTTTCCTATAACAGATAAAGTCTGATCAGAATCTACCTTTAACCAATAACCCTTGTTAGGCTCCATGCTGCTAAGGTCCCATGTAAAAGGAGGAGTAGTGCTGTCATATCCTTTCCAATGGTCTGCTGTGTCTAATGTATTATAATAATAAGCTACCTTCTTTCCTGTCAAAAGTGAAAGTACATTGTCAGGGCTATTGTCGCCTTCTTTTGCAACAGGCAAAGATATCATATTCCATCCTGTATAAACCGGGATTAAAGCAATAACATTTTCATCACTAGAAGCATCATCGCCCCATATAACTGAAACAGTTTTTCCATCAACAAGCAAATCAACAGTATCTCCCTGCTGGGGACCTTCAACACAATCAACATTCTGAGTGCATGGAATGCATGCTTCTTCATTAGCCCAGTGTGTTGCGCATGTTGGATCATCATTATATGATAAAGGAGAATCTCCCCCTGTCATTATTATATTATACCAGCCATCAATAGTTGTTGTTATAATCCATTCAGAACCATCATAATATTTAACTTGTGTTCCATCAGCAGCAGGAACGCCATCAATCAATAATCTTCCCCAATACTCTGTTGGTATTGGCGGCGGCGTATCAGCGGCAAGAACTAAACTAGAAAACATTGTTATTATTAATAGGCTGCATATTATTTTATAGTTCATTTTAACCCCCCTAACTACTCGAAGGAAGTGACATCGATTTATATACTTTTCTATTGTTTAGTATATCAATCCGAAATTATTATGTAAACCACTTCCCCGTCTATTATTAACATATGGTTTAAGTATAAATACTTTACTATAATAATTACGTAACTTTAACCCAGTAACCATAGCCTGGTTTCATTGTTTCTAATGAATTTATAGTTCTGTTTGGGATGTAGCTTGACCATGAGCTGTTTGTATAAGTAGAAGCAATGTAATTCTTAAGATTAGAAATATTTATTCCTTTTTCGGTTAGATTTGTGTAACCTATTAAATTCCATCCAGAGTATAAGGGTATTGCTGAATTTCCAAATTCATCACCATTAATATTCAAACTAATGTTTTGCGAGACCTTGAGCCATAAACCATACCCCAAATCAATCTGCCTGCTGCTGTTGAATGGGTCTTCTTTTATGTACTGTTTTGTCTGACCATTGTAAGAGAACATTGAAACAAAAGAAGGCTTTATTGGATTAAAAGCTTCTGTTGTGTTAGTCAAGTTTAAAGGAGAGGATATTAGGTTCCAGCCTTGCTTTAATTGGATCGAGACAAGATTTGTTCGAGCATACACATGATCACCTTCTATCCAAACATCAACATAAGAACTATTATCGCTTACTGTGTAGGAGACATTGATTAATGTGCCTCCATGTTCTGGTTGTAGAGATGCGTTAAATATCCCCATATCTTTATCACCCTCCAAGGCATTTACTGTTCCATTACCAGAGTCTGCGGCAACAATAGTGGCATTTTCAATTTTTTTGCCAAACACCTGATAATCTGCGCTGTAACTACCAGCCAAATATATTGTCCTCCAACACCAACTCGTACACCATTGATTGCAATTTCCTAACCAATCCCAACCGCAACAATATGAACCACATGAATATTGTTCCTGATAGCTATAAGCTCCTGAATATGTTTGTACTACCAATCTGTTATTCTCATAGTCAATATATGCTGTAACTTCTGCTCCGCCATAAGTGCTTTGTACATTGGAACGATTCCATGAATAAATTAGAAAACTGCTGTTTGAAAGATATACATAATCTTCAAAATACTGTTGATAACCAGAATGAGCAATATTTTGAGTGTTATTTCCGCCATACTCTGTCCAGTTTTCTATTCCTTCTCCTGTTACTGTCCAATTGAAAGTTATATTAGGATAGACCAAATAGTAGTTATTTGCTGTTGCGGTGGTAGATACTGCAACGAGAATAATAGAACTAAGCAATAAAATAATCAGTTTCTTAATTTTTATCCCCCAGATACCAAAAATGAATGAGAGTTTATAAATTTTGCTCTTTAAGAGTAGAATCTTTTGAAAAATCACATTATTTATATAGAATTAGTTAAATTATAATCATAGATGATTAAGCGAATAATTAGTCTTGAAAGGAATATTATCAGTTCATTAGAAAACAGCAGAATTCCATTTATTTATTTTATCTTTACATTTTTATTTGCTGCAACATTAAGAAACTTCCTGGAAATATTTTCAAGCAAGGCATCCATGCAATTTGAGGTATTTACCCACTATTACCTATCTTATGCTGCTTTGGCAATGACTTTAATTTTATTGTTTTATATTCTAACAAGGACCGATATACTAAAAATTGCAAAGATAATCCTGCCCTCATTCATCATCATAATACTAGCTCCGTTATTGGATTTAATCTTAAGCCTTGGAAAAGGCCATATCATAACTTACCTTTTACCAGGAAAACACAATAATTTAATTTTAAGATATTTTACTTTCTTTGGGAACTTTACGGGGATGGGAATAACCCCTGGAATGAAAATAGAAATAGCAATCATATTATTAGCATCTTTCACTTATTTTTACATAAAAAATTCAAAGCTGATAAAAAGTTTTCTTTTTACAATCTTAACATATACTTTAATTTTTGGATATTGCGCAAGCCCATTTCTCATGAAAAAAATTTTAGAAATTATGGGATTAGAATATGAATCTTCAAACCTTTTATTTATCAATTTTTATTTGCTCTTCATATTCTTAATTGGAGTTATCCTAATGTATTTAAAATACAAAAACTTTTTTAAGATAATTATCAAAGATGTCAGGCCATTCAGGCTTCTTCATTTTGAATTAATGTTTGCCCTAGGCTTAATATTAGGCATAAACTATTCTGTTTTTAATCTTACCGCAGCAAACATATTTCATTTCATATTCATCCCAATAAGTATAGCATTTGCATGGGTGCATTGTGTTATTTCTAACAATATTGAAGATTATAATATAGACAAGATTTCAAACAGAGAAAGGCCCCTTATTAAATACAAAATTAATACTGCCTTATACAGAAAAATATCATGGTTTTTGCTGTTAGTATCGCTGATATATGCTATAGCTGTTAACTATCAAACATTTTTTATTATTCTGCTTTTTGCTGGAAACTATTTTTTATACTCCATGTATCCGTTAAGACTGAAGAGAGTGTTATTGCTATCCAAACTGCTGATTTCATTTAATTCACTTATTTTAGTTATATTAGGTTTTATCACTGTTAGTGCTTTAATTCATGATTTTCCAAAAATAATAATAGCTATCTTCCTCATTGGTCTGACTTCAATTATAAATTTCATAGACATTAAAGACTATAAAGGAGATAAAAAAGCAGGGATAAAAACATTGCCTGTTGTGTTAGGTTTAAAAAAAGGCAAGTTTGCAATAGGAATATTTTTTATTTTGGCATATCTCAGTATTTGCTTTATTATCAGAGAAATATATATTGTTGTTTCTTTTTTTCTTCTTGGCATAATCCAATTTTTTCTCATTAACAAAAGAAATTATAAAGAAAGCGATATCTTTTTTATCTATCTAGTTAGTATCACAATCCTGTTTTTTTACTTGTTATCCTCACCTTAAAAATTATTGTTATTTAATAATCATATTATCTTAACCCAATAGCCAGAGCCTGGGTTTAATTTTGTTAATGTATTTTTTGTTCTATCTGGAATATAACTTAGCCATGTTCCGTCATAGGCAAAAACAGCTGAGTAATCAATATATTTTAGAGTTTCATTAATTAAGGATTCCTCCAAGTAAGGATAGCCAATAAGGTTCCATCCATTATCAAACTCAACATCTGGATCTTCTAATTCATATCCTTCAATTTCTAAAATATCATCATCTGTCATGTTAATCCAAAATCCAAATGTTGAATCTAGTTTTTTATCAGAAGAAGCTTCACCAGCAAGATAGGAATACCAT
>CAZTRD010000046.1:0-5950 GCA_964616145.1 uncultured Candidatus Saccharibacteria bacterium
TTATATAATATTTCTTCAAAAAGAGTTTTATGCCAAATAAAAGCCTGTTAGAGGCTTCATTACTTTTTGTTACCTTTATAAGATATGTTTATATATAAGTTCTGCTTTGTAGGCTATATGGGCAATAAACAATATGAGAATGCGTTATGTGATTTATTGAATGATGGTTCTATCTGCAAGGAAAACAGGGCTTTGTTTAAGGAGTTCTTTGAATGGGAAGAACGCAAGCTAAAAAGAAAGCGAAGGTTAAGGGAGCTTGATAAGGGATGCTACTTAACCCTTAACACAACCATAGTAAGGGTTAGGAATGTAAATAAGTTCTTCAACAACAAGCCATGGAAGGATCTAACAAGAGAGGATATTAAAAAGGTTTATGATGACTTGGAAGAAGGCACGATTAAAAACAAGCAAGGCAAGCCATTTAAGGATTTAAGCTCGTTCTACAACAAAGTAATCAAGAGCAAACCTTTCCAGATGGCAGGCAAGGCAGACTTAGCCAGGGAAGTGATAGAGTTCTCAGGTGGTAAAGAAGAGCAGGTAAGGTTTTTTGAAGAAGTGGCATTTAAGGATATGGCTGCTGTTTTGAATAAGCCAAGGCATAAGCTCCTATTTTGGCTGGCATGGGATATTGGAGAAAACATCAACAGCCTACTACAACTTAAAAAGTTAGACTTTAAGCTGCAAAAGAACCCAGACAACAAAGAAGAGGAATATTTAGTTAATCTTAGGAGAGAAATATTAAAGCGAAGCAGGAAAGCAAGAGGAGAAATAACCAACTTTAGAGAAACTGTGCAGTTTGGCAAGATGGTCCTAAGCAAACTGAAAGATAATGATTTGGTTTTTCCTATGAAGTATACAGCAGCAAAAATGCTCCTTAACAGGGTTGTTGAAAAGACAGGGGCTAAATGCACTCCTCGAGGAGAGCCTATAAATTGGAAAGACTTTAGGAGCAGTATGGCCTGCCATTTATTAAAGAGTGGATGGACTAGCGACGAGATTAATGGAAGGCTAGGGCATAAACCAAGTTCTAGAGTTTTAGATAAATATCTGGATCACTTAGCTATGAATAGGCACGAACCAAAGAAGAGGCTGTATGATAATGATTTAGAGCTGCTTAAAGAAGAGCTGGAAGCTGTAAAGAGGAGAGAAAAATTAACTGCTATGAGGAGTGAAGAATTAAAAAAAAGATTCGACAGGCAAGAGAAAGCCCTGGTTGTTTTGATGAAGATGGTTAAGAAGAAGCAATAAATTTTTTTCTAAATTCTTCCCCATATTTTAATAGGAATTGAGGATTGATATACCAATAAGCGTTAGCTTTCTCACCTTTCACTTTTCTAGCCAATAAAAAACCATAATCCTGCAACTTAACTAAAGTTGAATGTACTTTTTTATAAGACGGAAAATTAACTCCTTTAGCTCTTAATTCTACTTCAGTAGTTCTATATAGTTCGGTGTCCATAAGTACTTGTTTTGAAGGTTTGTTTTTGGTTGTTTCATACCACTTGCCCATTAGATTGGAATTGTAATAATTCCCGGTAGTCAGAGGATTTTTTATAACAAAGGCATGCTTTAAACACCATAACTCTAAGGGCAATAAAGCATACTCTAAGATACCTATATTCTGTTTTAATGATGGCTGAGATTTTTCTATATTAATGTCTTGGCTTTTCTCTAAGTTGCTGAGAAAATTTGTTTTTTGTATCATATATTAATAGTTTAATTCAATTAAGTATATAAACTTTTTGATTAATTTCAATTAAATATAACTACTTGAGAGTGAGTTCATTTTCCGACTAAAAAAACGAAACATTTAAATATGTATTAATTATAATTAATCATAGGTAATTGAAAATGAATGAACGCAAAAAGGAAAAAACTATTGTGTTGACAACTCAACTTAGCGTAGAACTTCACAAAAAAATAAGTGATAGAGCGGCGCAGGAGTTCAGAAGTCGGCAAAGTGTAATAAGGCAATTAATTTCGGAGATGAAATAAAATGAGTGATGTTCTGGAAGAAGTTGATGAATACATCAAAAGTCAAGGTTATACCTCAATCGAGGATGCTTATGACAAGTTAATAATTGTCGAGGACAAAAAAGAATAAATAACGGAGGATTGATTTAAATGGAAAATGGAATTGATGAGAAAAATAATAGTTGGATTAGACAAATTGGCAGATTTCTAAAATTAACTTACGAGGATGGTAGAACCCGAGAAGGTTCACCGCATTACTCGGTAAAAGAGGGAAAGCTCATTTATGTAACAGATACGCATCTTATTCTTGAAATGTTTGGCGGCAAGGAGTTAGGCATACAAAAAGACAAAATTCTAAGGTTTGAAAGTGAGCAGAGGGGGGGTTCATAAAATGGCGACTACAGGCAGGAAAGAAGCAAAGGACAACATTATTGAATTGCTTGATTTAAAAAAAGTAACCAAGGAATACCTCGACCAAGGTTATAAAAATGATACTTGGTGGTATGGATTTAACCTCAACAGGAAAGAAACTATTTTACTAAGTGATGGGAGAATACTCCGGAATACATTAGAAAAAATAAAAAGGCAAGAAGGCGAAATAACTTGGGTTGGTGAAAATCAAATTAAGGAATTATTTGATTACTCAGGCTATATTGGGGACATCGCGCCTATTATTTCCAATGAAACAATAAAAAAATTCTACACTAAAAAGAGCAGAAACCATCTGGTAAAACCAAACGAAATTTACAAAACTATCCGAGATAAGCTCTTACATTACATGGACTTCAAAAGCAAAAACGAAATTGCTGATGTATTGGCTTGCTGGATTATTGCTACATACTGTTATCAACTCTTCTTTTGGTTTCCCCATATCCTAATCAATGCCCCAACACAAAGCGGAAAAAGCAAATGCGTTTTTATAATATTGCAAATGAGTTTTAGGGGATTTGATATCGGAGCAAGTGCAGGCGCAACACCGGCACAAATATTTAGAACCATAGAGGGTAACCGAGGCACTTTAGGCTTTGACGAGTTTGAACAAACTAGTGGTAAGAGTTCAGCCATCTCAGATACACAAAGGCTCGTTAATCAAATATTAAATGCCTCTGCTACAAAAGATGCGTATGTAATAAGAACAGAACAGATTAATAAAAAATGGCGAGCTTGGAAATTTCCAATATTCTGCCCGAAGGTTGTAGCAAATATCTCCGGTATTAATCCGACTTCATTATCTAGATTTGTAGCTTTCAAATGGCTCAAAACTTCCAACAAAGAAAAAGGATCCAGGAAGCCATATCGAGAAAACGATAAAGCAACATTCACGCCAATAAGGGAAGATTGCCACATCCTTATTTTAGAGAACTGGAAAAAAATTAAAGACATCTATGATAAATTAGATATTCCAGAATTGACCAATAGAACCGAGGATAACTGGCTGCCTTTGTTTGCTGTTGCTAAATTTGTGGATGACTCTGATGGTGAAGAGATTAATGCTCAGGAACAGTTGAAGAAGTACCTAAAAGATTATAACGAAGTTAGTGTTGAAACTGGAGATTTGGCTGAAGAGTTGTTCAGAATCATATTTGATGTTGTTAAAAAAGATATAAACCCAACTTACTATCAACCGAAAATTATTGGTGATTGGGATGCGGTGCAGACTTTATTGGGGCATTACAAATCTCCTGCTTCTTATATAGGTAAAAAATTGAAATTATACCAATTTCCTTTTAGCAGGGCTGGTGGAGTTAGGCAATATCTTCTTACTCATGACAATGTAAAACAGATATTAGATACCTATTATGGCACAGATGAAGTGGCACATAGTGGCACAGGGGACACATAATGACACAAACAGCACAAAGTGGCACAGTAGCACAATATCATTTATTTTCATATATAAAATGTGCCACTTGTGCCACTTGTGCCACTATGCCAGAGAGGTATGTAAGAAAATGAACCCAAACATAAACCAATTCAAAAGCTTCATTCAACTATTAACGAAGCAGGCACCAAAAGGTTATGAGCCATGGTTATTTCCAGTAGCAAGGTCTGGAAAGAACCCTGAAGGCAGATTAATCTATGCTAGGGCGCCAATTAAATCATGCTGCGGTGTAGAATGGGTTAGAAAGGATAACAAGATAGTGTGTGCTAAATGTGAAGAGAAGAAAGGCTCTTGGCTACAATCTTGGGCTAGACTAACACCGCAGGAAGCCATTGAGTTAATACTGCAAGGTTATAATATAGGAATAGCTGGCAGGAGTTATGATCCTTTAACCATAATAGATATAGATACTCCAAAATATACCAATTTACTAGTAAACACCTTAATTGTTAAATCAAGAAGTAGATTAGGATTGCACGGTTTTTATTGGAATTACCCTAACGAGGAGAAGATATCAAACATTCCAACAGAAAATTATGGAGAAATAAGGTCCCAAGATATGTATGTTCTAGCTGCAGGCTCTTATGTGCCAACAACAGAAGAAGAGCTATCAAAGAAGGTAACAGCAGGAGAAATAACAGAGCAGCAGAAAGCAGAGCTATTGAAAGATACCCACTTAGGTTATTATACAGTTGAAGGTGCCATGGCTCCACAATACATAACTTACGAGCAGTTACCTCAAATATTCCTGGATGCTGTGCAGAAACCAAAAGAAGAGAAGAGAGCAGAGCTATTGAATGAAACTGTTTTTGCTTCTGGCAAACATAGCGCATTATTTGATTTAACTATTAAAGATTTAGTATCTGTTAAGGCTGACGATAGAGTTGGGCATCCGTTGCATGCTTCAGATACCTCAGCTAACTTTTCAATAGACAGCTCTAAACCAGACTTAGCGCATTGCTGGAGGCATAGTGTTTCATTAAATGCCCTACAGTTTTTAGTTGTTAAATCAGGGTATATGGGTTGTGCGGCAGCAGGTACGGGCCATAAGAATAGCGGAGCAGGCTCTTCTCAAGTAACTAATGATGATGGAGCAATATTCCATGGATGGTTGCAGGCAAAGAAGGATAAAGTGATACCTGAAGATGACCCCTTGCCTGTTAGAGGTATGTATTATATTGCAAAGCACCATAAGCTCTGCTCTGATGATTTAATCCCAAAAAGAGGGGGGAATAAAATATTACCTATCAAGGTTTATAATGAAGTATTGAGAATTGTGGAGGGTGATTATTAAAAATGATTCACTACAAAGAACGCCCAAAATGCAGAGTTATAGTTGATGGTTTGTTAAAGCAGGGCTTTACATTAAAGCAAGTAGCCCATGGTTATGCTTTTTCGAGAAGCATTAACCTACAGGCCAGAAAGATGATGCAAGAAACAGCATTAACAAAATGAAACAAACTAAAGTAAAACAGCTTGTACGTGTACAAGAACAACACACTTGGGATTATTACTTATTTTGGTACTGGATCGTATTGTTTAGAAAGTTTTTGAAGGATTTAGGCAAGATAAAATAAGGCTTTTAACATGGATGAACCAACCAAAAAAAGCCGAGCAGAGGCTTTAAAACTGCGGAGATAGAATACGATGGATGAATCAATCGAGATGGAGTTTAGGCAGTTGTTTGAAGAATTATCAGATGAGCTGCAAGAAGTTAGGGATATAGTAGAAGCTATCCGTAGCGGTTTACCTGATACACCAACAGAAGAAACAGCTACTGCAATCGAGCAACCTGCAACAGCTGAAACACCAAGTACAACACCAGATAATGATATTGATACGAAGTTGGTTGATTTGTTTTTGCAGAAGTTAAGCTATCAGCAGATTGCAGATACGCTAGGGTTGAGTAAATCTTTTTGTTATCGACGACTAAAACAAATCAACGGTAATTGATTGTAGAAATTGTAGGGAAAAGAGGTATATATAATTATTATACCTCAGCAAAGCAAACCAACCTTATGAAACGATGTTGCGAACAGAGTAAACAAAAAACCAACGTGGTTGAAGAAGTGGATGAATTCGTATACTCCCTTT
>CAZTRD010000047.1:0-5859 GCA_964616145.1 uncultured Candidatus Saccharibacteria bacterium
AGAATCTCTCTTTTCCAAAGAGAAGGCGGCAGTTCGATTCTGCTCACCCGCTCAAGAAAAAACAGGGGAAAAGATCTCTTGTTTTTTTATTTCTTCGATTTTCGTATTTAGGATTTTCCTTACGGAAGGTGAACAATGTTAGAATCTCTATTTGAATAAATCTATTGAATCATAACATTCCGCTCTAGTCTGCGGATCGTTTATTCTTTCACATACCCTTTCTATGGGGAGCCTACGATTTTGAAATATAAAAACTATTAACCAAAATATTATCAGGATCATAATGGCTGTAATTACATAAAAAACAATCTCTTTAATAATTTTTTGCTCATGTCTTCATTTTACAACGAAATCACCATAAGGCGACTTTACTTTTGCTCCGCATCGTGAACAATGTTAGAACTATTATCCAGAGGCAAGAGAAGTATATCTATATTCCTGACTTGAGAAATTACTTGTAATTATATTACCCCACCATGCTACTCACTATAGTTTACTATAAAAACAGAAGAGCCCGGATGAAGCTTATTCGGACGCTTCTGTTCCGGGCCCAAAGAACTCCTCAGCTGGTATGAACTGGCAACCAGCTGCCTCTGCCGCTCCTTTGTCGAAGTGACTATCTCCAACGAAGATAGTCGACTCCGGTCCGAAACCGAACTCATCCATCAACTCCAGCAGCATAGCAGGACTCGGTTTCTTGCGTGGCGGCACAACAGCGAATCGGTAGGTCGTAATACCTAGTGTTCTGCAAACCCATCGTAGATGGTTGTGAACTTTGGCAATCGTTAGACGACCCGGCCGATTTTTGATCGCCCCCCCTTGATTGGTAGCGATAGCCAGCACATGGCCTTGCTTTCGCAAGTCGTGACAAGCTTGCTCCACACCAGGGAAGAGGAATCGCTCGAATGGGTCTATGCTATCCAGCCTATCTGGAGCAAGAGTCCCATCGAGATCGAAAATGATGAGCATGGCTCACTTCCTTCTATCAATATTATATCATATTATTAGTATTATTGCAAACTTACTTGACTTCCATCTTAATCAAAGATTCTAAACCTTTCTAGAAGCCAAAAATAGCCAATAAGGCGACTTTACTTTAGTTTGAAATCTGCTCCGGAAAGTGGATGATGTTTGTATCTTGTATATAGGGAAAGGTCGGATAAAATGAAAGCCGGAGAGTGACCACGACGACGTTTGGGTATTGAGCCCACTGTTCTAGCATGTGATATCTCCGGTTTTCATTAGCAATCTATTGTAGGTTGAGAACAAAGTCTCAGATAACCCACAAGCCAATTGTATGATAACAAAAAGAGATATCTTTAACAATCTCTCCATTTCTTTCTTCTCTCTTCTTTCTTTTAACACATAATTAAAGGATAAGGATATGATTCTTGGTTTTGATGTTTCAAAAGATGAATTAGTTGCTGTTTTGATAGATAGGAGAGGGGAGGTAAAGGGAAACTGGGTAATAGAAAATAGCAAAGAAAAGATTAATGAGTTTTTGGATGAGATTGTTCTTACGCATCCTGGGATAACAATGGGAAGCGAAGCCACTGGAGAATATCATAATATACTGGCTAAGGAGTGCTTGAAAAGGAATATTGTTTTCCATCTGTTAAATCCCATTGTAACTAAGCAATTTACTAGAGCTACTGTAAGGAAAAGGAAGACAGATCTAATAGATGCTCATATCATTGCTAAATGCATTCTTCAGGGAGAGGGTAATGTGATAGATAGAAGCATATTTAATGGAAATAAGGCAATATTAAGAACAGCAACCCAGTTAACAAGACTAGCTGTTACTCTTAAGCATATAGGTAATAGGTTTAGAGAGCACTATCCTGAGATGTTAGATGTAGAAGAAGAGATAAATAAGATGTATGTAAATGTAAAGAAAGGAATAAAGGTATTGCAGGATAAGGGGATAAGGGAGGTAGATAAGGAATTGGTTAAGCTTTTGAGCTCCATTCCTGGCATAGGGAAAACATTGTCTTGTGTGTTTGTATCTGAAATAGGAGAGATTAATAGGTTCAAGAATGTTAAGGCCTTGGTAGCATATGCAGGATTAGATCCAAGGATAAGACAATCAGGATATACTCTAAAAAGGAATACTAGACTAACTAAGAGAGGATCTCCATATCTTAGGAGAGCTGCATATCTATCAGCATCTATTGCTCAAAGACATGATGAACAATTAAAGGAATATTACTTAAAGAAAAGGGGTGAAGGAAAGAGGTATAAGGAGGCTACTATAGCTAATGCCAGACACATACTAGCTAGAATCTATGCTGTATTAAAAAGAAGGACACCATATGTAGCTATGGTGGATAACTAAGTATTGACTCAAGATTGTAGGTCTAGAACCTGTTTGGGATAGTTAGAAGAAAAAAGTCATCAATATTTATTCACCATGGTTATTTCAAAATATAAGTATTTTGAATATAGAACTATGGGAGCCTTGGTAAATTTGGTAATTTTGGCAAATTAATTTTAGGCAACTTTGGTAAATTAACATTAGGCATATAGTGCCCTGACGTAGTGTTATTATACGTAATATTAGAATATATATACATGCTGAGCATCGCTGCTCCTATAAGCAATACGATGATTCCTAATATTATAAATGCTTTTTTATGTCTCTTTATGAAATTTATGATACGTATGGGACGATAACCCTGTAATATTATCATCAATATGATAAGGAAAACAAGAATGCCACAAGCCTTCAAAATAGCGGTGTATCTATCGCTATACTCAACCTCAAAGAGAATAAAAAATACTATTAATCCACCTATAAACAATATGCTTTTTTGTAGCCAAGTTTCTATTATTTTGCCCATATGATTTATTTTACCACAAAAACCGCCCATTGACTGTCAATTATGTTCCGTAGCTTGAACACAAAAACACAACGCTTGACACCATCTTATACAAGATACATAATAGAAATTGAGATCACTTTTTGCGAGGAATAAACCTGCTTATGAAAACCAATATTCATGGAAACACGACCGGATGGTTCTTTTTGTTTCTATCAGAAGAAAGGGCCAATTTTTATATTCCATAAAAAGAATTATGATGCGCACTGTTCAAAACACCAATTTTTGGAAAAGGACGGATTTTTGAATCAACTAGAGGAAGTGCTATTTCATCCGGATGTCATTACACAAGGGTTAACGAAGGAGCTTAAAATACATTATAAGGTCACGAAATCAAATAATATTTGGGTATATGTGATGAAAGTTCCTGTCATGTGTTATCGCAAAAATAATAAAGAAACATGTTTTATTAAAACCGTTTATGAAATAGTCGGTTTCAATGATCAAATTATTCATCCAATAGAAAAAAGAATATGGGAAAATTCAAAATCACGAATTTAATAAATGGTTTGGCTAAGATGGCCATAAAGAATAAGTGGATAAAAACATATGACGAAGATTTGGATTATTTTTGTTGGAGTAAAGATAATTTATCCGCAGAAACTAAGGCAATTAAAATCTCCCAGGAAGTTTTATTGTATCTTAACCACAAAGGGATAATAGAAGGATTAGGAGTAGAGTATATGAGAAATAATTTCATGGAACATAATCCTCGTTATAACGATTTGACGAAATTTTTTACTAAAGAAATCGACGAAGGAATTTTCACTATCCCTCCGGCGCAAGAAAAAAAGACTCAAGATAAATTTGAGATGTTTATTGGAGATTTAACAAAAGATATATACCAGGAAAATTGGGAAAACAAGAGAACTCCCGAGGATTTAGAAAAATTATTATCTGTTGCGATTAAATAATAGCTAATCAAAACGAAGAAAAGGCCCATTAATGGGCCTTTTGGTTTAGAACCATACAGATTAATTCGAAAGCATTATGTAAAACTACGTCAAAGCATATTTTGCATCTCAGAAAACAGAATATTTATTAAGCATCAGTTTTAGACTTTTTACCATAAACGATATAGATCAATCCCATAAAATATGTAATCTGTGAGAAGAGTGAAAAAAGATAGGTTAGTATCAAAGCGCATATTGTGCCCTCTAAATAAAACATAAAATTACGTCTATAGGATATAATATTCCCAGAGTAGCAATTGATATCTGCACCGATAAAACAGTATCTTTTTTCTGTATCTTCTTGCAATGTTTTTTTTAAAAAATCAACCAGTTCAGTCCTATCTCTTTGATAAGAAATGGAATTCAATATCTCTGGGTGTTGATCTTTGATAAGTTTATCTGCCACATCTTCTAAATGATTTTCTATTTTTGGATTGCAAAAGGCCTTTTTCTCTAATGTATAATCTGATACGTACGTGATCTTATTATTTTCCAAGCAACCAAATTTGTAATTTTGTTTCAAAAATAATGGAACCGTATTTATCATAGATTCTTCACTACTCTTTGAAAAATCACGAAGGTTATTTTTGATTGTAATATTAAATGCTCGCTCCTGAATAATTAAATACGATACAAATATAGCGATAGCAAGAAAAGCTATCGTGCTTATACTATATATGACAACAGCAAAACGATGCCACCATTTTTCTTGCAAAAATGGGTATTTTTTAATGAATGGGAAAATGATTTTTAAAATTTTCATAAAACTACTTTTTATAATAGGTATTCATACATGCTTCCCTTTGTAATTTTTGCGTCTCGGTTTCGTCGCTTAAACCAAGCGGATCGGAGGGATTAACTTTATCCAAACATTCTTCTATCGCTGGATTTGATCCATCGAACAAACCCAAGGGATCATTTTGGGAGTTTTGTTGATCTAAATTTAATGAATCTATGTAATCTCCAACCCTTTCCGTTTCCATTTCTTTTTTGTATTGGCAATCTCGAAAATAATAACCGCCCAGGACTCCAACCGCTAAGGCCAAAATAATCAAAATAATAAAATGTTTTTTCATATGTTCAATATGCATAAAATCTATATTTAGCTTGACTTTATCTTTGGAAAAAGTCAATACATCCTGGTAATGTCCACATACATATTGCACTTTTCTCCTTACTTTACTTTTTCCATCTATATTTATTTGTTAACACCAAAAAACCTCCCATAAAGAGAGGGTTTTGGATGAAGGTTAGATAGATTGTATTGCTTGACTTTTGCTCCGGAGAGTGGACGATGTTCAGACCTGTTTAGTATAAAAACAAGGGGGTCTCTTCCAGAAGGAAGAGCCCCCGTCTTCTTGTCAGCCCATGTCGAGAAAGGGCCGGAGTGACACGCTGTGATCTGACATGCCCTTGTCACGCTCTTCCCATGTCTTGATCTCGTCAACGTTGACGATGATTTCCACCACTTCCAGTCCTTCCATCAGCCTGGAGACGCTTGGCCGGTGGAAAAACTCATCAACAGCTTCGCCGATTCTCCTGGCGACAGCACTCCTGGTCCAGCCCTCACGATAGAGTTGAGCGTCTGAATCGGCACTCAATTCCTGGACGTTGATCACCAGCTCATGTGCCACCAACCGGTTTCCGAGTCCGAGACAACCCGGAATGAACACGTTGACTGCCTCGAGATGCTCGCCACGCTTCCCTCCGCACATTCTAGTGAGAGGAATGTATGCGGCATTGTGAATGGCTTTCTCAAGTCCAGCTGCGAACCGATCCGGAGCCTCCGAGTTGATACCCAAAACATGTATGTCCACGTTCACCTCCCTCGACCCTAGCCAACAAGAATAGGATCTAAGTAAAATCCTAGTATAAAATATGTAAAAGTCAATCTCTTGACTTTTCCTTTAATTGTAATCAATAAACTCTTTCTGGGGTACACATCATAAATAGAGGGCTCTTAAAGTTGCTCCGAAGAGTGGACGCTATTCAGACCTGCTTCTAGTCAGCTTAGCCTATTCTGGTTT
>CAZTRD010000048.1:0-5810 GCA_964616145.1 uncultured Candidatus Saccharibacteria bacterium
TTGTTTACGTCAAAGACATAGCCTGACAAGGTATATACCCCAAATTCGGTGATATTTATTATATCTGCTTTCCATTGCCATAATTCTCCATCTATTAATCCTTTTGATGAGCTGAATTCTGCTTCATCTGTCCAGATGAAGCTTTCTAATTCTAATTGATCATGGGTATTGTCTTCTGGTATTTGGATATATACTAAAAATGATTTGGTTTCTCCAGAACTTATGTTTGCTAAATAATAAGCTTCACCTATCCATTCTTCATATGTTTCATTTTCAAAAAACAGCTCAGCGCCAACTTCCCAATCTTCTATGTCATAAATCTCATTATTGCTAACAGTAATATTAACTCCAATTACATCTCCATTGTGGTATTCAGAAAGGTCTGTTTTGAAGCTCATATCAATCTTCCACATTGTAAAGTTAACTTCAAGATCAGATTCCAGATTAATCATTGGTGTATCCTCACCAATTCCCCCTCCTGTATAATTCCACAAAAATGGATATTCATCATTGATATAAATCCCATAAAAACCTACATCTAAATCTGTAAACTCGAAATAACCATTTGCGTCTGTAGCAGTAGACCAGTCTGCCCAAGAAGCATTCTCAAGCTCAACTGTAACATTTAAAGGATTATTGTTTACATCAAAGACATAGCCTGAAAAAACAAGAGCATTGATAGGGGCAACTATAGCAGAGAATAAGAGCAATACTATTATTAACAATAGATATTTTTTAATTTCTAACCCCCCCTCGTTAAAGGATTCCCAATAGGTATATAAAGATTATTATACTCCAAAAGATGATTTTAGTTTACTTTAACCCAATATCCATATCCGGGCTTTAAGATTGATAATGAGTTTGAAGTTCTGTTTGGAAGATAGCTTGACCATAAATTGTTTATATAAGTAAGTACTGTATAATTTTGTAAATAAGATTCACTAATCTCTATTTCATTGAGAGACGGATAACCAACTAGATTCCAACCGCTAAATAAAGGAATGTCTACGGGGCTTGCAAACTCTTCTCCAGATATAGGCAATATTGTATCTTGCGAAACCTTAAGCCATACACCATATCTTAAGTCGGGCTGGCCTTCAAAGTTGTATGGATCTATTTCTTCAAATACTTGGTCTTCTTCATCCCAACTAAACATTGAATCAAAATAAGGCTGTATAGGGGGGAATATTTCTGTTAGATTTGTGAAGTTTAATGGTGAACTAATTAAATTCCATCCTTCTCCTAGAGTGATATCATAAAGTTTGTCTGAGCATGAATATGTACAGGCGCTTTCACCATCATCATTCCAGTTAGATAGTAAGGTGCATTGGTTTTCGTCTCCACTGTTTGAATCATCATCTTTTATATCATAATTGCTGCTGTTGCAGAAGGTATTTTGAGCAGCATAATTGTTGGTTGATGAAGAATCAAGATAAAGGCTATAATCATTATTAAGGGCATCATTGTTGAGTACATCATTGTATCTAGAAGAAGAAAGAAGCCTTATGCCATATTCACATCCAGAGATATCATTCTTACTTATTGTGTTGTAATTGCTTTGGGTATCAAGGGCTACACACCTATATGTGGTTTTTATTGTATTAGCTATTATCCGGTTGTATTTGGACTGTATGCCAACATGGACGCCATAGAATTGATTAGAATACATATTGTTTAAGGTAATTGTATTGTTGTTAGAGCCAGAAATGTATACAGCACGGTAATTATTTGAAAATATCCTGTTTGACAATAAATCATTATTATTGGAAGATAAAAAAACAACGCCATTTGTGTTACCGGATATATTATTGAATGAGATTGAGTTATAGCTGCTCTTATCTTCAAGATATACACCATCATTGTTTGACATTATCCTATTTGAGATGATGATATTGTTCCTGGAATAATCATTTAGGTATATTCCTACATTGTTAGAGTTAAGATAGCTATTGGAGATGGTGTTTCTTAACGAACTAATTAATACTATACCATCACTCCTCAAAGCACCGTTATTTATTGTAACCTTGTTTATCAATGAGCTATTCACATTGCAGAATATTATCTCGCTGTAATCAGAAGTGTCCCCTACTGTTATTCCCTCTTTTGTATGCTCGTAAAGTATTGGTTTATTGTATTTTCCTCCGATATTTGTAGTATCGATGTAATTCTTGCAGTTATCTTCCACCATAAGGGAATAATAGTTGTTTCCTGTAAGGTTATTGCCCATTATTGTATTGCCGCTGACCTGGTCTAAGAAAAGGCCGTAACTATTGGAGAATGCTTTATTATTTATTACATTATTATTTTGGCATTCATAATACAGCCTGATTCCATATTCTCCTTTTGAAACATTATTGTTAAATATGACATTGTTATTACTGTTAGAACCAAGGTAAATATTCGCAGTATTTGAGTATGCATTATTATAGGAAATATTATTATAACTAGATTCACTCGAGAGATATATGCCGCCCTGACCATTAGAATACGCCTGATTTGATATTATATCAGTGTGGTCAGAATAATATGCCCATAAACCCCAACCATTATTGCTGAATAGATTGTTGTTTACCACCTTAGTATAATTTGAATAATCTAAATAGATGCCGCCCCAATTACCTGAAGAATTGGTATTTTGTAGGGTATTGTGATTTGAATAATCTAAATAGATTCCGTAATTGTTTGAATAAACCATATTTGAGCTCAGGAAATTATTATTAGAGCTGCTTTCTAAAAGAACACCATAGTGATTGTTTGTAAATCTATTGTCAGTTATATTGTTATAGTTGGAGTAATTCAAGTGGATACCAGTTTTCACAAATGGGAAGTTTTTATCTGAACTTGCATAATTAGAGAAGATATTATTGTAGTCTGAATATGATAAGGAGATTCCATCAATGCTGTTGGAGTATAGTTTACTATTGATTATTTTGTTGTGATTCGAAGATAGCAGATATATCCCATACTGGTATTGGGTTACATTGCAATTTATTATTATAACATTGTTAGCATTTGTTAAGTTAATGCCAATACCGGTTCCTGAGCCAACAAGAGAAGACCCATTACAATCCAAAACAATATTATTTGCTGCTATTACAATGCCCTTAGATAGATTATATGTTTCTAAGTTAAAAACCGTATTGTGGGTAACATCACAGTTATCAGTTGGGACAGAACCGCACTCTATGCTATAGACAAAACTAGATAAAGCTATAATCATGAATAAGATAATTATTATTTTCCTAATTTTAACCCCCTCTGCTTAAGAATTCTTGTAGATATATAAATCTTATCCAACTTTAACCCAGTAGCCGTAGCCTGGCTCTCCAGTCTTTAAAGGGTTGAAAGCTCTATTTGGAATATGGCTCACCCAAGTTTTATTTATATAGGCAAGCATAGTAGAACCAGGGCTAATATTGTATTCAGTCAGAGTAGGGTAACCAACTAGATTCCAACCTTGCTGAGGATCATAATCGGGTGGAGTAGTAAACTCTTTCCCAAATATTTCCAATATATAATCATTATCAACCTTAACCCAATAACCAAACTGTTCATATATTTTGGCATTATCACCTAATTCAAACCATTTTGTATAATAAGCGAATATTTTAGAGAAGTGATCAAATATATCTCCAAACTTTTTGCCCATCATGTCTACAGGGAAAGAAATAAGATTCCAGCCTTGATTTAAAGTAATATTAAATTTCTTAACTATAATATTACAATTTCCATTTGCATCACAAATTTTCTCTGCTTCACAAAAAGTATCTGGAGGGGCGTTTGTATATGAATTGCAAGGGGCATCATTACAAGTTGCACTTGTTCCGCTACAATATCTATTTACATCATCATATTCCCTACAAGCATTATTCAGGTAATCACAGTCTTTAACAGCACAAACATTTGCTGAACTATAATAGTTGCAAGTTAAGTCATTATTGGCGCAATATTCACAAATACTGCATGTATCCACAGTTGTATCTGTATAATGTTCATTGACATCAATACCATTGCAATAATAGTTTCTTGTTTTAACATAGTTTGTTCCTGTTACTGAATTAGCTCCACTACAAAAACCATTTGTGTCGTCTGTATAGCCAGTTGGCTGTGAACCTGATGATTTGTAATTGCAACCATCACAACAAACTCCTGAAGAACAAACACAAACTATGCATCCGGAATCTGAAGAATCTGTAGAGCCGTCGCAATCATTATCTTTTCCATCATTGCAGTTTCCATTAGCTGTTGATTCATCTGTGTTGTAACCTCCGCAAGAACAGCTGCAATCTATACAATCATCCCAATTAGAAACATAACATACAGCATTACTACAAGAATATTCATCATAATAATCTCCATTACAACCATCCCTATCATAACAGTCTTCGATAATCTGAGTACTAAGTGGACGGGTACAGTCAGCTGAGGCGGTTCCAGGATTATTGCAGGTTGGAGTGTCATAATCCTGCTTAACATAATTGTCTTCACAATAATAACCCCCATACCAAGGGTCACCACAATCAGCATCAGAAAAACATTCTGGAATTGTGTATTCGATTTCTATGTCATCTATTTTATAATAACTACTTGGACCATTAATATAAAATCCAAAATACATCCCACCACTTACTTCTGGCAAACTTATGGTTTTTGTTTCCTGAACATCTTCAGCTTGATTGTAAATTACAGTGCTTCTACCGTCTGCATGATATAAAGTAATTTCCAGGAAACTCTGTGAATCTCCGTAATTACCTGCTTTATACCCATCCAAATAAAATTTTAGCTTGGGGTTCTTTATATTGCTTATTGGAACTGAAAAACTTATGCTATCTGTATAAAAATTGGTAGTTAATCCACTCTTAAAACGATTATCTAGATATATATCCTTAACAAACCATTCGCCTATAGAACCCAAATCCTCAAAATCAAAAAAATGAGAGTAAAATTGAGATGACGGATTTGAGCACCCCCACCCCCCATTTCCAGTATTATAACACCAACATCCACCATTACCCTCATAACATCTAGAATCAGGATTTCCGAATGCTGTAAGGCTTGCCTGGGTGAATTCTTTGTAATCAGATATATCAAATCTTTTTGAATAAGAAGCGTATGAACCTGAGCCTTGGCTTTCTGGAACAGTAAAAAGTGTTCTCCTATCACCATAATATCTATTTGTGCAGTCTTCCAAATCTCTGTCATCAATATAAATTTTTAAATCTCCATTTGGCCAGCCTCCTTTAGCATTAAATCTTAACCAGGATTCAGTTATCTCCCCTAACCAAGCATTACTAAAACACCCTCCATCTGACCTCGTACTCCTGGGCTTTAGGCTTCCCAAGCTGTTTGTAGTTGAACAGGTTGACTGACCACACCCTATACTATTTTCTAAATAGTCCCTTAACCAATAATCAAATAATTCATGTTCTTGATCATCAACACTACAAGGACTTGAAGAACATGTCACTGCATAGACAAAACTAGATAAAGCTATAATCATGAATAAGATAATTATTATTTTCCTAATTTTAACCCCCTCTGCTTAAGAATTCTTGTAGATATATAAATCTTATCCAACTTTAACCCAGTAGCCGTAGCCTGGTATTAAAGTGCTTAATGAATTAAGAGTAGCATGTGCTCTCTCATGACATATGTCATGATACTGCACACTGTAATAATTACGAATTATTCCAAAGCCTTAACCATCTGTTCAGCAGCTTTCTTTATGTTTTTAGCGTTGTATAATGCTCTGCCTACAATCGCATGCCAATTGTCACCAGCTGCTTTTGCTCCTTCTGTTAAAGAGCCGC
>CAZTRD010000049.1:0-5692 GCA_964616145.1 uncultured Candidatus Saccharibacteria bacterium
TTAGATAATAAAGTAATAAATAAAGCCCAAAGATGTAACATTTTATAGCACATCCTGTTAGAGGCAATTTCTACATTAGTTGGTTTCACAATCGGAGCAGGGATACTGGGAATACCTTTTGTTGTTGCTAAAGCAGGGTTCATAACCGGCATATTGAATATATTGGTTCTGGGGATTTTGGTTCTTATCCTAAACCTTTATCTTGGTGAAGTGACTTTAAGAACAAAAGGCATACATCAATTAACTGGATATGCAAAAATTTATTTGGGGACCTTTGGAAATTATCTTATGTCTTTTTCCTTTATCATCTTTTCCTACGGAGCCTTAATAGCATACATAATTAAAATTGGTGAATTTCTAAACGCATTACTAAGCCCAATATTCGGTGGAACTAACATAATTTATTCCCTATTATTTTTCATATTATCATTTATAATTGTATACGAAGGAATAAAAATAGTAGAGAGAAGCGAAGTTTTGATGGTTTTATTCATTTTTGTTATTGTAATTATATTAGCAGCCTTTATAATCCCAATCATCAACGTAGATTACCTGACTAATTTTGATATAACCAATTTTTTTATACCTTATGGGGTGGTATTATTTGCTTTCCTGGCTACGCCAGCTATTCCATTAATGAATGAGGAACTAAAAAATAATAAAAAAGACCTTAAAAAAGCAATAATCTTAGGATCTTTAATTCCACTTGTTATTTACATCCTTTTTGCGTTGATTGTTGTTGGAACCACAGGGAATGATACAACAGATGGAGCTATATTGGGCCTTGCTAGTGTTCTTGGAAGTAAAATGCTTATACTAGGCACAATCTTCGGTATATTAACAATGGCAACCTCATTTATCGCTGTTGCTTTTGCTTTAACCCAAATGTATCACTTTGATTATGGATTAAAAAGAGAAAACTCTTCTATTCTTTCATGTTTTATTCCACTAATACTTTTTATAATCATGATTAGCCTAAATATAAAAAACGCATTCTTCCGAGTTTTAGACCTGACTGGCGCTTTCGGTGGCTCCCTAACAGGCATATTGATAATTATGATTTGGTGGAAAGCAAAAAAATTAGGAAATCGAAAACCAGAGTACAATATCAAAGAAAAAAGAATTTCAAGTTTTGTCCTTTTGGTTATGTTTGCTTTAGGAGTAATATTTGAGATAATAAATTTATTATCATGAAATTTTCTTGCTTTGAAAATTAAGGATTATTATTAATATAACCAATATGCCCAAACCCATCAATATGTAAGGGTAATACAAAATTAAAAAATTCTTGATATTAGCCAAAATATTTGGTAAGAAATCAAAAGAAATTGATTTTCCAAAAAATTTATATGCAACATAAATGCCAACTGCTAAGAATAGTAACACCACAAGCCCAATATATAAATATTCAAATAATCTAAGTTTTCTTTTTTTGGTTTTTCTTTCAATTTTCTTTTTTAACTCTGCTTTTTTATCTCCTTTCTTAGGTTTCTTTCTAAAAAAATCAATTATCAGTAACACAATTATTAGAGTGCCAACTCCAGCTAAAACATACCTTAGGTAAGCAGAATAAGGCAAAACATAAGTTATGAACAGATTAGAAATGAAGTTTGATGCGCTTTCATAAAATGGCTTGAACCTGATAGTTGAGTAAATAATTAATGCAAATAAGCCCAAAGCCACTAAGTATAGGAACACAAAAAATATGTCAAATAACCACCTAGGTAATTTCTTTGTTTTAGAAGCTTTTTTTTCTTCTTTTGTAACCTTCTCTTCTTTCTCAATATTTTCTTCTTTCTTTTTAGGGCTTTTTTTCCTTTTGTTGATTAAAACCAATAACAACAAAATTACAATCAAAAGAATAACCCCTGCTAAAATATAATACTTAAAGTAATTTACATAGAATCTAACCTTACTCAAAAAAACACCTTCTTTTTTTAATTTAACAGTAATTGACTTAGTGTATTCTCTGTAGTCAGATTTTGCATTAATATCAAGGTTGTATTCCCCTTCTACCACTGATTCAGTAGGGTGAAGTGCAAGGTTAATCTTCTTTTCTTCTCCCTTTTTTAGTGTAAATTCTTCATGGCTCAATGTATACCAATCAGCCCCTTCAACACTTAAAGAGTATGCTTCATCTTTTACGCCCTTATTCTTCATTTTAATAAGGATATTATTACCCAAATAATCCATACTCACACTTTTGGCGCTTATTATTGTATTATAACATGTTTTCTCTGGTACAACATCAATTTCGAATTTTCTGTCTTTAATTAGTTCGCCATTCTGCGAAATCAGCCCAACATCAATATCAAAAGCTCCTTTCTCATCACATTGAGGGCTTATCTGTAATTTAATCTCTTTCTTTTGCCCTGCAGCTAAATTAATTGATTCATTGGTCAAAGTCAGATTTACCCATTCTGGAGCGTCCAACACTAAACTAAATGTTTTTGTATGTTCCCCGCTATTCTGTAATAATAGGCCATATTCTATCTCATCACAACCGCAAATATCCTCTTCTCCCGATTCTAGCTCAAAAATGTAGCACTCTCGTATATTTGTCTTGATCATAACCTTCCTTTTAAGCCCCTCTTGCTTTGTAACTATGCCTAAGACTAAAGAAGTATTTTCTTCTGTATCAAAAGGCGGAGTTATCTTTAAAGGCAAAATAACGCTTTTCCCGCTCTTCAATGCAGCTGAGCTCACTGGTAAAGAAGCATATTCTTTATCAACAGTAAAACTAAGGGTATCTGAAAATTTATTATCATTCCTTATTAGGACAGGTATTGTCAAAGAATCAGAAGCGCAAAATTCGTAATAATCTGAATGAGCTGAAAACTTTATATCTGAGAAATCCTCCAGGTTAACATACGGCGCGCCTAATTGTATCTTAATATCTGCTAAAACAGCAGGTAAGGCCAATAACAATGCGATAAGTGCAATTACAAGCTTATTATTCATCAATATCCCTCCTAGGAAGACTCAAACACAACAAAATAAAAATAAGAAAAAGTTAAAAAATAAAAAAATTTAGTAATAAGTTTTCTCTCCTTCTTCTTCCTCTTCATCACTGCCTTTTAGCTTGTTAAATCCAATTATCAAGCCTAAGATCACTAGTAAAACTACTAAAACAACTAAGCCAACTTCTAAAGCTTTTTTAAGTCCGCCTAAGCTAGCTGATTTAGCGCCTGCTATGTTAGCTCTCAAAGGCACTTGTTTTAGTACAGTTTCTCCGCTCTTTATTGTTACTGAGAAAACTTGCAATCCTGAAGCTGATTCTTTAGCATCAACTGCAACAAAAGCTGCTTTTGATTCACCTGCTCCAACTACTAAAACATTGGATGGTGTTACGCTAAAGTCTGCCCAATCTGCTGAATCAACACTGATAGAGTATACTTTTGATTCTGTTCCCTGATTAGATATTGTAACTGGGTACATAACAGATCCGCCTTTTGCAACATCTTGTGTCTCAGGGCCAATTGTTATTACAGTTTTTCCTGTTGATTCTGATGGCACTAATCCTGTTGCTGCGCATGTGTCACTTTCAACAACATCTATCTTTGTTGTAATGCACTCTTCTTCATCGCCATCATCAAACTCAACGCAAACCTTAACTGTATATTGTCCAGGTTCTGCGCAGTCTGGGATTCTCATGTACAACTCTTCTGAAGTTGTTGAATCATCATCTCCTCCTTCTGCATCAAGCTCATCTATATAATCAGATGCGCTAATGCCTAAAGCAGGGATAGAAGCTTTAACTTTAATGTCTTCTTCTGTTTCAGTTCCCCTATTCTTTATTCTTGCTGTAGCCAATAATGCTCTACCAGCTTTAACTTCATTCTCAGGGCTTAAAACAACATCTTTTATCTGAATTGCATGATCTGTTGTTGCAATATCTAATGTGCCTACAACCATCTTATAATTATGCTTATCAGATACTATAACTCTAAGTTGATAAGTTCTATCTTGATCCATTCTTTGAGGTAATTCAAGTTCAAGTTTCTTTGTATAAGTTGTTCCGCTATGGACATCAAATTCGTCAGTAGAGTCGCTAACCTTATCATTTTTACCATCACCGCTTAACTCTGCTTCAACCTCGACAGTCAAATTATCATTTGCTGTGAATTTTACCTCAACCTCTATAACATCGTTTTTTTCTAAACCAGGAATATATGTGATTCCAACACTAACTTCTGTACCTTCGACCTCAACTGATTTAATATCTACATCTAAATCACCAACAGGTGCTACTGCTGCTACGCTTGCAAAACTACAAGCTAAAATACTAACTAAAACCAATACAAACAAATTTTTTATATTCATTTTTCCTACCCCCAAATTTTTATTTTAAATTGAGATATTAAATCTCGACTATAAACCGTTATAAGTTGATAAACACAACTTATATATAAACATTTCGGTAGTTTAGTATACATTAGTAGTTACTAATTATCACTATTTATCAGTTAAAGTTTTACTACTATACTATCCTAAAGTCCCTGTGCCTTGTTCTCCTCATACCGCTCAAATCTGATAATGATATCCTTACTGTATAAACGCCTGGCTTAGCATCCCCTGGTATCTCTAAATATGTTCCCCTGCTCATAACCTCATCAATCTCAGGGCCTACAAAAGGACCCAGCTTCCTAGATATTCCCAATTCAGGCTGTGTTATCCTTATTGTTGCATACTTCGTATTTTCTCTTCCAATATTCTCAAAACTTAAATCAACAAACAATAAATCCCCGGCTTTAATCTCATCATACACCAATTGATTTGTTCTTATCCAGCCTATGAAAAATTTCTCTCTTGGTAATGTATCTTTAGGCGGGCTTTGGACTTGAAGATAATAAGATTGTGTATCACTAAGAACACCATCCTCAGCTTTTACCTCAACAAAATAAATCCCCGGTTCCTTAGGCACCCAAGTTATTAAGCCGCTTACAGTATTAATGGTCATTCCAGATGGTCCCTGAAGCAGCGTATAAGATATTCCGAGATTTGGTCCTACTGCATCAACATCATATTCATATGTGCTTGTGTATTTTTCATCAGCAGGAGTAAATGTTGTCACTGGCTCAGATATTATCTTTAAATCTGAAATTTGATTACTGCAGGTGCAGCTTGCCAACACACAGATATCAGTAGTATAAGATTTTGAATCGTCACAATGACTATTTGTTTCACATGGCGCATTACATAGCGTCTTATCACATGTATTTGTTAAAGTTACTGTTCCCGTAGTGCATATATCATTAACTTCATCACATACTGAATTAAACCCGGCAAAGAAATCCCATGTAAATGGATTGTTGTCTGGGTTATTATTGCATGTTGCGATGCCTGGAAGATTACTGCCTGAGCAGTCTATTGCGTTTCCAGCCTGGCATCCAGCTGCACCATTGCAAACCTCTGCACCATTGCAGTAGGATGTATCGTTACACAAAGCATTTCCGCCATTATCTATAATATTGTCGCAATCATTATCTAAGCCATCACAAAGCTCTGCTGCAGGTGTTCCTGCTGTGCATGAATCTTGTGTAGCTCCATTAACGCAATTTAACTGCCCATTAGCAGCGCATATTCCCTGCCCGCAGCTTGTGGCAGTTGGTATATAATTATCGTCAGCAGCGCCATCACAGTTCTCGTCTATGCCGTTGCAATCATCATCATTGCCTGTTGGCTGTCCTGG
>CAZTRD010000050.1:0-5567 GCA_964616145.1 uncultured Candidatus Saccharibacteria bacterium
ATATCGGACATATATTCATTCCAACTAGTATAATCATTAAAAGACCACATCGATTCAGGCACTAACCCAACCGTCCTTATAGTTTCAGCTACCGTTGCTAAATAATTTCCGTCTTTTGTCGTATTGCTCGCCCGAGCTAAAAATCTATCACTCCAATTTGACTCAACTCCGAATTTCCTTTTATGCAATATCTCCAAACAATTCAGGGCAGAGTATGAAACACACGACATTGAGTCAAAATACTTGTTACTCTGTGGCTCATATACCGGCAAATAATCACCCCATTGTCCAGTTTCGGCCAACAACTCATTTACTATCCCAGTATAAGAACCACATACCCAATCTTTGGCGATTGCATTTGTTGGAATTAACAATCCGTAGTTTTTTAACATATATGAATAATGCGGGCAGGATTATGGTTTACCTGCAACTATCGTGTTTATTCAGCTTTTATTTTTGAGGCGACACAGGCCTACCTGCATCCTCCTGCTCTGCCCCCAAACCAGGGGAACGCTTGAGCTACTTATCCTAATGCCTCCAACTCATCATGATTTGTCGTTAGCAATACGGGATAAGGCGAGATTCAGTTTATCTACTCGCTTCCTCGGCTAATACATGTAAATGGTTCAATAGTATCAGCTACTCGCCACCGTCCTATGTGGCTTCCACTGTGTTTTAATCGCTTAGCCAAGCGACTTATTCAACCACCGCAATTATTGTTAAAGAAAGGCTGGCCGTGCACCAGCCTTGTTTTCATTTGTGCGACTTGTAAAGCACACAATCAATACAACTGGTCTTTGTATTCGACAGAAGCATCATAAGATGAGCTTTGCAATCCTCCGTCGAACACTTGGCGTCAATCCGACAACTTGTCGGGTCTTTGCGACTGCAACCAGTTACTTTCATGCTTTCTTTGTTGCAATTAGAACAGAACAAAAGTCCCTTCGCCATTTCAGCCTCCTATTTGAGCATTGCCTTTATCTCGTATACCACCTCTTTCGTTTCGTCTATTGCTTCCTGTATGTGCGGTAAATGATTGTCCATTATCTTGGCTATGGTTTCTTGATTTGTCTTTATCGCCTGCGTGTTCAATGCAATCTGCTTATCTAATTTCGCACCGAACCAAACGAGTGTAACAATTATTGATACTATCGTTATCCCAATCCGCAACAACTCTATGTGCCATTTTATTCCATTCATATTATTCTATATAAGGTAAAAATTTAAAGTTACGTAGTTTTCCATTAGCATCAAGGTCAAGATTACACCATGTACTTGTGGTATATGTGTTGTCAGAGGAAGTACCTTGACTTACACCGTTTATAAACAATTCCCAAAGACCAGCCGAAGTTCTCGTTATTTTTATCTTGTGATAAGTATCAAAAGAAAATGTACCACCTGCTGTGATTAGAGTTGTAGCTCCACCACCGTTACCTCTCCTAAATAATATTGTACCATTATCTCTAAACGAGAAGTTGTAACCCGTATCTGCAAACGTTCCTAGCTTAGTTGTTGACATTATAATAACAGTTTGATAGAAACCAGTTGGTCCAGATACTTCAAACTCCCAAGTGCCACACGCTTGTCTACTAGGCATTGTAGCCTGCGTTCCACTTGCAACTGCTAAGATTGATTTAGTTCCGTCTGATTCAGATACTACTTTTGTATTAACACCATTTAGTTCCCAACTTGTATTACTTAAAAAACCAGCGTTCTCGTTAGCCACACTTTCGTTCCAACCTTTACTTTTAGGAAATTAACTAGCATGACAAGCAAAGCACCGACAGTTAGTTGTGCCAATTCGGGGAATTTAACAATGAACATATTAACTAACACTGGCAATAGAAAAAGTACAAAATACTTTAATCCCTTTAATGCCATTGTTTTGTAGGAAAATTCTTTCATAGTTTTGTTTATTATTTAGTTCCTCCAGCCAGTAAAAAAGTATCACCAGCCTCGGATATTATTGAATAGTTTAATCCATCATAAGGTGCAGTTGGTGGAGTGAAATCATCAGAGTTTCTATATTTGCCGTTAGTAAATCTGAACTCGTCTATATACCCATTAAAATATCTTTCAGTTCCAGTCCAAGGTGTTTTGCCAAGATACATTCCACCTGTTAAAGCAACTATATCACTTATTGAAACCGCTGTTGCAACTTGTCTTACCCCATTAATAAATATAACAATGTCATCAGCAATCCTTGAAGTTTCTAGATGGTACCAAGTGTCTACAGAGGGGGCAAAAGCACAAGTAGCGCTCGCATAAACTGTACTGGAAATCCTAATATAGTTATTCAATGTATTCACTCCACCAGCACCAAAGAAAACAAAGTGGTGTCTGTTGTTTGAGTCTGAACCTTTACAGAAAATAGTCTGGTCAGTATTGACTGCATTAAATCGTACCCACATATCAAAAGTCCACTCGTTTGTTCTTAAATCATAATCATCATAATCAGCTCCATAAAGATAATCACCCGCACCATCAAAGGAGGCTGATGAAGTACCAAACTTATATTGTGCAGTTGAAGTATTTGCATTTCCAGTTCTTACAAAATCAGCTCTCCTTAAAGAAGTTAGGTTAGGAGCTTTTAAGAAACAACTATCATTAAATACAGTTCCACCATTAGCTCCCTCCATATGAAGCATTATCTTTGTATATGAGTCTATTCCGGTACCATCTTGATAATTGTAAATCCTTGCTTGTTCACTTGCTGGGGTTGAAGGAACAGCACTTTGTCCTAATAAAGTTAAACCATTAGCACCTCCATTGTCCACACTTCTATCCGCACCGCCAGCAACTACAACTTCATTATCAGTGAATACACTCGCCGCCAATACGGCAGTAGTTAATCCTATGTCGTCTGTAAATCCTGAAAGGTTTACATCTGTTTGGTCGCCTGTAATATCTGCCCACGCTACGCCTGTTATAAATCCTTGCCCACTCCAATCGCCCCAGCCATAAGCTGTATCCCAGTTTGATGAGTTATCAGTAAAGCTGTAATCTGCGGATAAACTTGTAAACCCAGGGAAGCTTACAAGTGCATCCCAGACTGCTGAATTGTCCGTAAATCCATAGTCAGTTGATAAATCGCTAAAGCCTGGAAACGTGACTAATGCGTCCCAAGTAGCTGAATTATCTGTAAATCCATAGTCATTAAACAAAGTATCGAACCCTGGGAAACTTACAAGGGCGTCCCAAGTAGCACTGTTATCAGTAAACCCGTAATCGTTAAATAATGTATCAAATCCAGGGAAGGTAACCAGAGCGTCCCAAGTAGCGGAATTATCTGTAAATCCATAGTCATTAAAAAGTGTGTCAAAGCCAGGAAAGGAAACAAAACCAGAGTAATCTATCCAACTAAAATTACCACTTCCATCATTTGTAAGTGAACCAGTGGCGTCTGCTGGATAGTCTGTTAAGTCTGCAAAAGCTATTGCACCACCGACAACTTCCCATGCACCATCTTTTCTTCCATAAGTATTTCCGTCACTTAAAGCGTCTTGTAAATACCTATCATCATACCCAACAAAGTCCGAAGCAGTTAAATCCTCCCATACAATAGTCGTGTCTAACTCATCAGGAGAGTAAATATACGCACCTTGTGAGGCATGAACTGAATTAACCGCCCCACCTGAATAAGTCCACGTTCCAGCAGCAGTATTGAATATCTTACATCCAGCGCCTAGGTAAATATCGTCTTGAACAAACCCAGTAAACGAATGAGTTCTTGCGTATAGCAAGTAATTTATAACCGAATTATTAACGGCATATATTCCGTAAGGACACACTCCCTTCCCGTCAAAAGCACTATCACCATAAGAAGTAACTGTTGAGTCAGATACATACATTCCATAAATAGAACTTGCTACTCTTGAATCAAAGTCTACGTCGGCAAAATAAACATTAGATTTATTGATTATATACGCTCCCCTGTACCCATTAACCATGTCTACTTTTCCATCAAACACGCCATTTATATTATCCAAATATATGTCGTATGTCCCAGCACCCGTGCTTGAGTTTAAAGTCAGCGTGCTACTAGAATAGCTGTAAGTCTGTGCGTTGTTATGTAACCAAATTCCGTATTGGGTATAAGCGTTCAAAGTCAAGTCCCCAAATGAAATATAAGAATTATTACCCTCAATTCCTCTCGATTTACAATTCAAGGTGAATCCATACAAAGAAACCTCGTGGGGGCAATTTACAAACTTCATCATCGTTATACCAGCTGAACCTGCTGTGTATTGAACTGTTGTGCCTGCTACCGAGCTATAAATACTTAATTTAGTTGCGAGTGCTGTTTCAAGAATAGGAGCTGTGAGCTCATGTGCGGCTGTACCCAAAAGCCTAATCCCAACAGAAGCATAAGTTCTATACTTCCTAGCTTCCGTTACCGCTTTATTTATCGTAAGAAACGGACTGCCACTCGAACCATCGTTTGAATCACTGCCAGTATCTGAATCAACATAAAAAGTTACATTACCTGCGCCATAACGATAAGTGTCTGCTTTAAGTCTTATTTCTTTGTCAAGTGAAACAATGTCATTTGACTCAGCTGTATAAATTGTTGAATCTTCTTTCCTAAATAAAGGAAAATTAGTAATCATATTATGCCCAAACTAATAGATCAACTATATCGCCAGCTGTGCTGCTAGCGAAATAAAGCGTCTTGCTAGTTAAATTAACATCTATCTCTGACTGAGCTGCACCTGACTTTAATTCTGAATATGGTGCAGTTGGTGTTGCAACCTTTCCGGTCGTAAATGACCATCTTAATTTATTGTAATTTCTATTTTGGAATGTATACATTCTTGTTCCAGCAGGAAGCGCTTGGCTATACTCAGTGTTAGATGCAGTGAGTGTAATATTATAAATGGTTGGGGTTGTTGCATCAGTTGCACCATCAACATCAACAACTAATTCACCACTACTATTAACGGAAACTGGAACCCATCTATTTGTAGCTTCTTCATATCCCAATATCCCACCACTCTTAGTTGTTTTAAATTTCGGTATCGCCATATATTAACCATTTTAATATTTGTATTTTACCCTCTTGTATTTTTATCTCTTCCGGATTATTTAATCTCTGATGTAATAATAGTTCCTCCCTGTCAAGCCTTAGCTTTTCGTATAGCTCATCTTTAGTGCGTACACCTATTTTATTAATCTCCCTCTCCCTTTTGGCTGACCATCTTGATGGTAACAGGTATTTTTTTCTTAATTTAATAAACATACTAGCTTTCTTTAAAGACAATATTAAAATAAAATAGTTCATCTGCACTTGCATTGTATATAGTGAATGTATAATTTCCGTATGTTGGCATGTTGATACTTGTCTCATTCAACTCGCCGGTCAGATCCTCACGCAAAAACATTTCATTGTTATATATATCAACTAGCTTTATATCAAAGGTTGTACCGGCTGTGGCTGGTTTAACAAAAATCTGTGACAATACATTATTGCCAGAGATAACATTCTTGGAATAGGTACCGGTCGCGGTCGTACCAGTACCTACATCTGTGTGAACCATTATTGCCATATAGTATTAAGAATTATCTGA
>CAZTRD010000051.1:0-5462 GCA_964616145.1 uncultured Candidatus Saccharibacteria bacterium
TTGAGATAGTAAAACTCGAACAAGCTATTAAAGGTGCTGATTTAGTAATTACCGGCGAGGGAAAGATAGACAGCCAGACTATCTACGGAAAAGCTCCAATTGGGGTAGCCAAAATTGCTAAAAAGTATAATATCCCGGTAATAGCGGTGGCTGCAATTATTGGTGATGATGCAGATATTGTGTACCAATACGGTATTAATACTTTGATTAAAATTAGTGAACCTCCCATGAGCTTGACTGAACCAGTATTTAATAAAGTTTCGTTAATTAAAGATAGGATAAAAAAATCTCTGAGGGAATTAAAGATAGGAGATTTCTGTTAGATATTTACTATCTAGTGGGATAAAAAGAATTAACATTCAATTTTTATAAATCTAAAAGATTGATGATCTTTACTTAAAAAAAAGGAGGAGGTGATTTATTAAGAATAGATCTAATTGCCTGCGGAGATATAGGGAAAAATAAGTTAAAGAGCATTTTATTGGAGGTGATAATGTAGTTTCTCAGTGTTTTTAACTAGTTTCTTATAATTTGATATTCAACGTTTTAGGGACTCTCAAAAAAAATTGAAGAAGATCGAAAATTACTAGAGTATATTTAAAATTACTTATTTTTTAAAAAGGAGGTTATTTTCATGATTAATGCTCAATTAAAAAGATGGATGTTAGTATTATCTCTAATTATTTTAGTAAGTGTTAGTTTAAATGTATTTGCAGAAGAAGCAAAGGTAACATGGCGTTTAGGAGGGGTACATGCTGTTGGAACACCCGAGACAAAGGGGATTAATTATTTTGCAGAACTTGTTAAAGAAAAAACTAATGGAGCTATGGAAATAGAAGTATATCCAGCTGGACAGCTTGGAGATGCCGTAAGTATGATAGAGAATGTAATTTTAGGAGCTCAAGAGATGTTTGCAAATGTAATGGACTGGAACCAGCATGTAGCTAAAGACTTTAGTATTCTTGCTATGACTTTTGCCTTCTCAGACCTCGAGCACATAAAGAGATTTATGGAAACGGATAGGTATCAGACAATGGAGCAAGAGATGATAGACCAAGGAGTTCGGGTATTAGCAAAGAATTGGTACCGACTGCCTCGAGCAATGGTAACTAAATTTCCTATTTTCTCTATTGAAGATGTGAAGGGACATACTCTACGGATGCCTGCTTTGGAGACTTATTTTAAAGCATGGGAAAAATTAGGAGCTAACCCTGTGGAAATTGCTTGGGCTGAAGCTTATATGGCTTTAGAACGAGGAATTGCGGATGGCATGGATTCCCCTATTGGTTCAATTTGCGGAATGGGTTTTTATAAAGTAGCAAGATTTATTACTAACACCAGACATATGATGGCTCCTTTTAACTTATTGGTTAGCGAAAATGCTTATCAGTCTTTAGATCCGAAGTTGAGAGCTAAGCTGGAAGAAGCCGCTCAAGAAGCAGGAGTCTATTATACAGAATTGGTAGAAAAGATGTTTGAAGAGGATAAACGAAAAATGTTAGATGAAGGTGCAGTATACGTTGAGATAAGTACTAGAGATTTTGCAGAGAAATCAAAAGAAATTGCACTTCGATTTGAGGAAGAGGAGATGTGGTCAAAAGGACTGTATAATTATGTGCAAAGTTTAAGATAATAATTAAACTAAACAATATTTTCTAAAGAATTTAAGTTGCAATAAAGAATAGAAAAATAATGTTATACTTAGGAAAGTAGGAGAGAAAATTTTATATAAATACAAAGTAGGTGGAGGAAAGGAAATTTTCCACTTTTCTTTCCTCCACCTTTCTTTAAGTAGGTTATTTAGAAAACTAAAGAAGGGAGAGTAATGCAATTAAATAAATATAAGGGAAAACAATTAATAAAATTTATAGGGAAAGTTGAGTTATATGTAGCTATAATTTTGCTGGTGTTAATTGTGGGATTGCTTGCTGTAAATGTTGGGCTTCGTTATGTTTTTCATAAGCCAGCAATGTGGATTAATCCTACTATAATTCTTTTATTCATATGGGCAAGTATGTTTAGTGTTAGTTATGTATATAAAGAGAAAGGTCACATTTCCATAAAACTTATCGTTGAACGTTTTTCTAAAAGTTCTAAGATTATCATAGATCTCGTAATTTATTTAATCATTATTTTAACCCTTTTGTTAGTAATTGTTGGGACTGTAAAAATTTTGCCCGTACATGCTAAAAGGTTTATAACCGGCTTAGGAATTTCGCGGATTTGGTTTTCTTACGGAATTTTATTCCCACTGGTTTCAATTCTAATTACTACAATATATTTTTCCTTTATTACCTTATTAGAGAGAGATTTCCATGTAAAATCTAATGAAAAGGAAATATAAGAAAATTTGTTAAGGAAGTTATTTAGATGTATTTATATCTATTAATTTTTATATTTATTTTTTTGCTGTTTTTTGGAGTACCAATAGCATTTACTATATTATTAGTCTCTGCTTTAGGATTACTTTTTAGAAATGTTCCACTTACAATGCTACCCCAAACTATGATTGCAGGAGTAAATAGCTACACTCTATTAGCTGTTCCCTTATATATTTTGGCAGGAGAACTAATGAATAGAGCGGGTATAGCCAAAAGAATTTTTGACTTTGCTCTTGCTCTTATAGGACATATCAAAGGGGGATTAGGTCACGTTAATATTTTAGCTAGTATGATTTTTGCAGGTATTTCAGGCTCTGCTACAGCTGATGCTGCTGGTTTGGGCAGGATAGAGATACAAGCAATGAGGGATGAAGGGTATGATATCGACTTTTCTGCTGCTCTTACTGCCGCTTCCTCTGCTATAGGTCCTATTATTCCTCCGAGTATTCATATGATGATATATGCAACGGTAGCTGAAGTTCCTGCTGCAGCTTTGCTTATTGCTGGGCTCTTTCCAGGTCTGTTGATGGGATTTGGTTTAATGATAATGGTGTATTTTCTTGCTGCCAGCGGGAAAGTTAAATGCCCTACACATTCTTTTGCAGGCTGGGAAACAATATTTTTAAGATTTAAAAAAGCTTTTTTGGCTCTTCTAGCACCTGTTATTATTGTAGGTGGTATTATGGGGGGTATTGTTACACCCACTGAAGCAGGAGTAATAGCAGTTATTTATACTTTTTTATTAGGTCTCTTTTATAAAGAACTAAATATTAGTAGAATAGTTGAATGTTTAAAAAGGACAATTTATTCTACAGGCGTCGTTATGTTTATGTTAGCAGTAGCCCGTACCTTTGCTTGGTTTATAACTATTGAGCGAATTCCTGATAAAGTTATGAACTTGATTTTTTCAGTTACGGAAAATAAAATAGCAATTCTTTTTTTTGTTGATCTTCTAATTTTATTTATGGGAATGATAATTACGGCGTCGGCAAATATCGTATTACTTACTCCCGTTCTTTTGCCTATTCTGTTACCTTTAGGTTTTGATCCTATTCACTTAGGGATAGTTCTTGTTTTTGGTTTAGTAATAGGAATTGTAACTCCTCCTGTAGGTACTTCTTTATATATTTTATCAGATGTTGCTCAAATATCCTTTGAAAGAGTTGTAAAAGCTATTTGGATTTTTATTGTTCCTTTAATTATAGTCTTTTTTATCCTAACTTACATTCCCCAAATTTCGCTTTTTTTACCCAAGCTTGTAGGACTTATGTAAAAATTAGTTTACCAATATTTATATTCGGAGGTGATTAATTTATGGATAACTATTATGATGTAATAGTAGTGGGTGGAGGTACTTCTGGTTATATTGCAGCTATTGCCGCTGCAAGGAATGGAGCAAAAACATTAGTTATTGAGAAGCATGGTTTTTTAGGAGGAACTGGGGTTCATGGATTCCCCTTTTTGGGGTTTTTTAGTGGTAATGGTGAGAAAATTGTAGGAGGTATCCCGGAAGAAGTAGTTCAGAAGCTAATAAGAGAAGGAGGAAGCAAAGGTCATATTAGAGGAGGAAAATGGAGAACAGATGAGACATACGAATTTTCTTTAACTCCTTATGAGCCAGAGTTTCTTAAATTTGTGGCTCAAGAAATGTTGCTAGAAGCTGGTGTTGATATTCTTTTTCATACTTATTTATTAAATGCAATAGTGGATAGTAAACAGCCAGTAGGCGTAGAAGTGTTTAATAAATCCGGCAGGAAAGTATTTTATGGTAAAGTATTTATTGATGCTACCGGTGATGCAGATTTAGCTGCTTTATCTGGAGTGGAATTTTTCGAAGACAAAAAGAATGATTTGCAGAATGTAAGTATGGCTTTTAGGTTAAAGAATATTGATCTGAATAAAATGTTAGACGCCTTAAAAAAAGGAGAAGGCATTAAAGGGTGGGAGAATTGGCATACTAGGGTGGTAATAGGTCCTAAACTTAACCAGAAAGAATTATCAATTGTTCATTTAGCTGGACATATGGTTTTATACGAGGACAAAGAACCACTTAGTTTTACAGCAGCTTCGTGGATAGAGGGTGAAGCAAGTTTTAATATAACTAGAACCATAGGCATAGATGCAACCAATTATAAAGATTTAGTAAGGGCAGAAATATCTGAGAGACGCAATATTATGGAGATTTTTAAATTGTGTAAATGTCGGATACCCGGGATGGAAAATTGTATTCTTGGAGTTAGTGCTCCACAAGTAGGAATACGAGAGAGTAGGCGTATTAGAGGGGAATACAAATTAACTGGTGAAGATGTTATTCAGTGTAAAGACTTCTTTGATGGAATTGCAAGAGGAGGCTATCCTATTGATAGGCATGATCCTAAAGGAGGAAAAACCAAATTTACCTTTCTTAAGAAGGGTGGTTCTTATTCAATCCCATACCGATGTTTAATTCCATGTAATATTAATAATCTTTTAGTTACAGGAAGATGTATTTCGGCAGATCATGAAGCCTTGGGTAGTACTAGATTACAAGCTACCTGCATGGCGTTAGGGGAAGCTGTTGGTACTGCAGCAGCCTTAAGTGCAAAGCACAATCAATCTCCGGGGGAAATTAATATAAAAGAACTTAGAAAAATATTACAGTCCCATGATGCTATTATTTAATGCAAAACATTTGATTCAGTAAAAAATTGTTTATTTTCAGGCTATCATTAATATGTTTTAGGAATAGTTTGTAGGTTTGCTAATGTAATTAGTTTTAAAGGGTAATTTACAAATAAACTACCCCGCAGCAAGCTGCGGGGAATTAGATCCTGATAGAGATTAAATTAATATTTGAAACTTTATTTAACCTTTAAAAATTACCTTCTTTAAATGTGGCAATGGTAAAACGGTTCCAGCATTAAAATGATATATATGTTATTATGGGATGTTGCCAAATGGGAAGGAAAAAAAAGATCATCTATTTGATTGTGGTAAAAGCAGCGCGACGCTGCTTCACAATATTGCTGCATATGGCATTGAACTAACAAATTTATCACTTAAAACAATCATTCTCAGTCATGGACATTATGATCACACCGG
>CAZTRD010000052.1:0-5294 GCA_964616145.1 uncultured Candidatus Saccharibacteria bacterium
ATCCTGTAAGTAATACTTCTGTTGCTACACTTGTTAGCTATTCTGGAGGACCTTATCTGGATGTTGCTGTTAATACTTATCCCACTACTGCTTCGCAGACTTCTATACAGACTTTGAAGGCTAAGCTTAGGAATATTGGGAATGAGACTGCGTATAATATTTCGTTGAATTGGACATTGCCTACTGGATGGAGCATTAATGAAGGAAGCTTGAATACTAGCTATAGTTCTTTGGCTGCTTCTGGGACTGTATGGAATAATTTAAGTGTGATAATAAGCACTGCTGCCCCTTATGATGTTAATGCAACGAATACTACTATTACAGTTGATGTTGGCTCTGTTAGTAATACAAGCGATAGTGATTCTGTAAGTGTTTCTCTGCTTTGTAATGGAGGAGATGGCGTATGCGGGCAAGGGTGTACATCGAGTACAGATGCTGATTGTATTGGCGCTACTACTGCAACTGAAACTACAACTAGCACTGGGGGCACTGTTAGCGGAACTAGCGGCGGGGGCGGAGGCGGCGGAGGAGGGTTTGTAAGCAGCAAAGAAGTGTTTAGGATTAAAGAGAGCAGTTCGATTATTGAGATTAATAAAGGAGAGAGCAATGAGTTTGTTCTTGAAGTTGGAAACAGTTATGCAGGTTCCGAGCTTATAGATGTTAGTTTAGGCATTACTGGGTTCCTGGACCAGTATGTTAAGATTGAGCCAGCTTCGATTGACAGGATAAGGTATGGGGAATCCAGAGAGTTTAAGATTCTGCTGAATGCCCCTTCATATCTGAAGTATGGCGAATATACTTTAGAGGCGAATATTGTCGGTGATTTGGTTACTGCTGATGGGGTTAGCAGGCTAACTGATACTCGTATATTGAAGCTGATCATACATGAAAGCAGCAGGGAAGATGCTGCTTTGGCTTTGGATACCGCTTCTGATGCTGTTAAGCTTATGGAGGAAGCTAATTTTACTGTTGAGAAGACTTTACGATTGCTGAAGAAAGCGCAGGAATTGTTTGAAGAGAAGAAGTACAAGCAGGCTATTGATGCTGCTGCTGAGGTGATTGCTAAGAAAGAGGATGCGTTTACTTCCAGGAAGATGCTTGATTCGCTTTCTATCAAGGTTAAGAAAGGCGTTGGGAAAGGGTTTAGGCTTTCAGGCACCCAGGAGCTGTTAGCTATTGCTGCTGATGCTATCTCCAAGGAGGAGTTTGCTACTGCTATCCTTTCTTTGAATGATGCTCAGCTTACTTATGTTTTAGAAACAAAGGGGAAGGTTAATTTGATAAGGTTTGCTGCTAATAATTGGCATTGGCTTATATTTGCTTTTTTTGTATTGGGTGTATTGTCTCTGAAAGGGTATAAGAGGCTTATGATGATATTGATCAGCTATAAGCTTGGTGTTTTGAGCAAAGAGCAGAAGGTTGTTCTGGAATTGCGCAAGGAATTACAGGATAAGTACTTCTTCAAGAAGGTTATTGGTGAGCAGCTTTATGACCAGGGGATGCAGCAGTATGAGAAGAAGCTGATGGAGATATGGCAGGACGGCATTGCTTTGAGAGCTAAGAAGATTGGGTTCTTATCGCTAGAGCATCAGATGAAGGGCATTGTGAAGGAGATGAATGAGGTTAAGGGTGATATCAGGAAGTATCAGAAGAGGTACTTTATCGAAGGGGATATGCCTAGAGCAAGGTATATGGACGGCTTAGCTGTTTATCGCCGCACTATGGCTGAGTTAGAGAAAGAGATTAGCATGGTGGAGGCTAAGATAGAGAGCGGGAAGGGTAAGAGGAAGTATGGGTTTGGATTTGTAAAAAAATTTAATCTTGCTTTCGGAAAAACTTTGGAGAATGTTAAAAATTTTGTAAGGAAGAAGAAAGAAGAAGATAAAGGCAAAAAAGGGATAGGGATTTTTGCAGAAAGGAAAGATGTATTACATAGTTTGAGCCATATAAAACAAAGCAAAAAGGAGATTGAAAAAGAGATAAGTTTAGCTAAGGTTGGGTTAAGCAAGGGGTTGATAAGCAAACATGAATATGAGCTGATATTAAATAATAAGGTTAATGGAAAGAGCAGGCTAGAATGGCTGAAGTTCTGTAATGATTATATACATAATATTAAATCAAGCCGCAGAAGGCATTTGATTAATGTTGGCATTCCTATTGTTTTAGGATTTATTTTATTGCTGGGTATGCTAATGGGGCCTGCTTTTGTTGGTTTTGTTACTGTTGATTCGAATATGGCCCCTGTTTTGATTAAAGATATACCTGGTGTTTATATTAATAAGAATTCAGAGTATAGCTTAGATTTAAGGGAGTATTTCTATGATGAAGATAATCTGACTTATTATTCCTCCAGGATTGAAGGGGTGTTAGTTGTTAGGAGAGGAGAGGATATTATATCTTTTGTTCCCTCTGAGGATTATATTGGGAAGGATGAAGCAACGATAATTGCTAAGGATGAGCATGAGTTTATTGAGAGTAATATGTTTAATGTTACAGTGAGTTTGCTTTATAATGAGATTCCTGAATTAGTTAAGGAGATTCCTAATTTAACTATGGGTAGAGAGTATAGGCTGAATCTTTCTGAGTACTTTAGCGATGAAGATTCGTTAAGTTATGGTTATAGGGAGGTTGAGGATATAAGCGTTAGTTTTGAGGGGGATGTTGCTGTTATAAGGGCTTTTTCTAACTTTACAGGTTATAGGTATATGTTCTTTATAGCTAATGACTCTGAGTTTAGCGAAGTAAGCAATGTGTTTAGGATTGATGTTGTTGATTTGAATGTTTCTTTCAGGAGTGAGAGTACTGTACAGATAATGGCTGTTATAAATAAGCCTGTGAAGTGGATTACTAAAGTTGAGGTTAATGAGAGCGTTGGGAATTTAACTGTGAATATTTCTTCTGCTGCTATCAATGTTAGTGTGAAGAAGGTTGTCTCTGGTGAGAATGTAACAGTTGATAATGTTAAGGTTAACGATATGGGTGTTGTTAAGAATTTAACAGATTTTGTTGCTGAGAATAAGATTGAGTATATTGATGAAATGGTTAGTGTGCTTAATGAGCAGAAGATAGGGGTTTCAGATGCTGTAAAGATAAGGGAAATAAATGAAGAGATTAATTCTTTGAGCAATGAAAGGAACCAGCTTAGCGGTTATGTTGTTGCTTCTTCTGGCAAAGGGTTATTGACCAGGCTTTTTGAGTGGTTGACGGGTGGCGAGGTTACTGGGTATGCTGTAAAGGAAAATCCTGGAAAACATCTTGGATGGAATAAGTCAAAGGATGTTGAGCTTGTTATAGAAGAGAATGTTTCAGCTGTTGTTGTAGAGTATTATACAGAAGCTCCTGTTGCTGATGAGATTTTGATAAATTCATATACTAAACAGGTTGTTGTCAGCTCTGATATACATTATGAGAATATTCTTGCTTATTCGGAATTGCCTGTTGAGGCTTCTCAGAGAGATATTAAGCTGTATAATATTAATAATGAGAGCAGGGTTTTGGTCGATGTTTATGAGTATAGCGATGCTAATAATAACAGCTTAGTGGATATGATATACTGGATTGTCCCTTCACTTTCAAATCAAACATATGAGATTGTTATTGAGATTTCTAAAGCTGAGCTGCTTGATGAGAATAGAAGCTTTGTTGAGGATATTTATGATTATGTAAAAGCGCAAGATAGCAATTGGACTTTGGTTAGTGACGGAGAGTATGTGAGGGTAACTTTTGAAGAGGCTTTGGATAATACCAAAGATATAACGGTTTATGCAAGGAGCAATGAATCTGCTTCAATTGAGGTTTATACTGAAGATTCTGATGAAATTATTGCTTTGTTTGAGAATATTTCTTCTGAAGGATATTACAAGGTTTATTTGACTAATTTAACAGGATGCTATGATAATGAAACAGAAGTGCTTACTGATGAAGGCTGGAAGCTGTTTAAGGATTTAGAAGATGAGAAGGTTATGACTTTAAATCCTGAAACTCATGCAAGAGAATGGCAGAAGCCAACAGCTAAACAGGTATTTGAGCATGATGGGGAGATGTACAAAATTATTTTAGAAGATGGGAGTGATTTGTTAGTCAGTCCAGAGCATAAGGCTTATTCAGCAACACCCAATAATTTCCTTAAGTCTTTTGTGTTAAAGACTTCAACAGAAGATTGTTTCTTGAATCCAGGCTCGTTAGACCAGATAGGGCAGCCTAATTTTAATGCAAGCGCAAATATTGGAACATCCTTGCCATGTATAAGCTGTTTAGCTTGTAGTTCAAATGATTTAGATGACTCGTCTGGAATAATTTTAAGGAAATCTTTTAATTCTTCAAATATTAAATCTACTTGTTTCAATGGAACCTTAGCATATTTAGAAATGGAGGACTTGATGTTTAATAGTTCTTGCCAGCAATGTTCCGGAGAACATAATTCTAAATTTAATGCTGACGAATTTACTATAACAAATCTAACTGGATTTTCCCTAAAGAATGATATTAATATGTTGGTATCGACAACTAATTTCATTCACCAACCCTCTTTTTTCAATCTTTCCCAAGCCTTTTGTTTTACTTCATTACCTAATCTAAGGCAATCTTCCTCACTTAATTTAGAATTCTCTAATAATTTATCTAACTTCTTAAGCAATAAAGCTCTTTTAACTTTCTCAGCTAAAAACTGCCTAACAGCTTCTGAAACATTTAATTCCGGAACCTTGTCTATCTGCGACTTAAGCTCTTTGGATATTGACAAAGTTAAGTTTGGCATTTTAACACCTCCACATAGTTTAGTGTATCCTGTGGAATATGTGGATATATATAAATCTTTTGCTTTACAGCCAATTAAAGAGATTTATTCTTCATTTGAAGAAGGAGAAGAAATTTATTTCTTAGATTCTGAAAACAAGCCAGTTAAAGTGAAAAACATAGAAAAAGTTCCATATTCCGGAAAAATCTATGATGTTGACGTTCCAGATGATATTGTGTTAGTGAAAAGAAATGACGGCAAAGCTGTCTGGAGCGGGAATTCAAATTCTTATGCTACATTTGACTTGAAGGTTAATGGAAATGTTGAGTTTGATTATATTGTTGATCCATTTGCAGCAGGAAATTGTGATTCTGGTGATTTAACCACAACCTGTGCACTAAATAATACATATAACTTCACAGATGGGGAAGTGATTAATGCTAATAACCTTATTATTGGAGAAATTGGTTCTATATTTAACGATACAATCCTATCAAGTAATCGTGGAGCTTCTGTTATAATTAATCTAACTGGGAATTTAACTATAAAAAATGGGGGT
>CAZTRD010000053.1:0-5275 GCA_964616145.1 uncultured Candidatus Saccharibacteria bacterium
TGCCATTGAAGTTTTTCCATAGTTTTATGAAGTTAATTATTTTTATCTGACTTATTTTCTATCTTGATACTTGCCGATTTATCGTCTAGTAATTCTCTTGGTTTGTCAGTTTTGACAAAGACTAGACTAATATTTGATAAGCTTTCTTTCAACAGCAATTTCTGAAGTGCATTGGTTTTATCAAACAACATAGCTTTTAATTTTGTGATCGCTATTTTGTCTTTATCAAATGTGCCTGGATTGTTATCCATATCCCTTAGAACAGATTCTAACCATTTGCTTTGTACTAAAAATTGATTTTGGCCTTCTTCTCGCCACCAATCTAGTATTTCATTAGTTAGATTTTTCACTGTTTGCCTAGACAAACCAAGCCAAGCTGATAATTCGGATATGTTAAGCCGGCCAGCATGTTGTAGATACTCTTTCATGGTTTGTAGAACGCGTTCACGAGCTTCTGGTTTGATATTCCCGTCAGGAGTTCTATCGCAAGATTTGATAACCGACTTGATAAGCGAAATTTTGTCCTTTTCCATAATCTTATGAAGTTAATTATTTATAACTACCGATTGCTGATTTGTTTTTTTACATTGTTTTAACTTAGTTATTAATTTTTTATTGCTAAACTAGTCCTTATCAAGTGCAAAACGCCCAGGCACACATCCGTATTTCTACAGATAAATGCCTGGGCGTTCCAGACGATGCTCGATTAAATTTTTAACTTACATCTCTATAATAATCTATTACAGATATTTGTCAATTTTGATTATCCACAGCCCGAGTTTTTTTATTAGTGATAACATATGTCATTCCAAGTACTTTTTGTGTGCGTGCGAAAAAATGAGCCTCGCCACAGCCTTTACAAATTATCTTAAATTGTCCTCCTGCATCATGTTCAACTTTTAATTTAACATCTGCGGGTTTCCCTTTTACATATCTTTCAACATAAATTTTATTCCCTTTTATCTCAGCAAGTGGTCTTTTGCATTTTGAGCAGCGAATGAGTTGTCTTTCTGATTTAGTTTCAATGTTTTGATTCATATATTTGAATTATAAATAATTAGTATGTCTCCGAACTTATATAAGTTTACAACTCGGCCTTGATATTGTAAACTAATGGTAAGTTTAATTCATTTTATATATAGTTATGAATAAAGACAAGTTGCCAGAAATACTGACGATGAAACAAGCTTGTGAGCTCTTGAATGTTCACCCTAACACCCTTAGAAATTGGGACAACAAGGACATATTAAAAGCCATTCGTTTTGGTAGTCGCAGAGATAGGAGATATAAGAAAGAAGATATCTTGAGATTAGTTCAAGTCAAATAATATGCAAACTCAGACAAAAGAAAAGTTAAAAGCTTTAGTCGAGAAGTATGAAAAAGTAAAAACTTCTGGAAAGTTAAAGTTTTATACTGAAGAAGAAGCTAAAAAAGATTTTATTCTACCCTTATTTGAAATACTTGGTTGGGATGTCTACGGTAGAACGGAAGTCTCTGCAGAAGAAACTATCTCATCCGAAAGAGTAGACTACGGATTTTATCTTGATGATAGAATCAAATTTTATTTAGAAGCTAAAAAGTTTTCAGTCGATATACATGATGAAAAATTTGCCAATCAAGCTATTCGTTATTCTTTTAACAAAGGAGCTACTTGGGCCGTGTTAACAAATTTTACCACTCTTATTGTGTTTAACGCACAGCACATCAACGGAATGCTTCATGATAAGCGTTTTTTTGAAATGACATATAGCCAATATCTAGAACGCATTGACCAATTAGAGCTTCTTTCAAAAAAAGCGTTTAAAGAAAATTTGCTTGATAAGGAAGCTGAAAAAGTAGGCAAGAAAATACAAAAAGTATCAGTGAGCTCTCTTTTATATAAAGACCTACAACTTTGTAGAGATATCCTAACAAAGGATCTTAATCAATGGAATGAAAAAGTCGACCCCGATTTATTGGATGAAGGCGTTCAAAAACTTTTAGATCGACTTATCTTTATTAGAGTGGCGGAAGATAGGGGAATCGAACCCCCCATTTTAATTCCGATGGTGAGGCAAGCAAGAGATGCCAAAGGTGGTGAATTATATCAAGCAATGTCTCAAAAGTTTCGAGAATTCGATCATTTTTATAACTCTAATCTATTTTCACCTCATCCGTTTGAAAAATGGGAAGAATATAGCGGAGCGACAGAGAAAGTTATCAAGATTTTATATGGGAAAGAAGGCTATTATGAATACGATTTTAAAATAATGTCAGCTGATGTGCTAGGGACAGTATACGAAAATTATTTGTCTCACAGGTTACTAAAATCAAAAAAGGGGACAACGGTTTTAGATGACGCCAAGAAACGTAAAGAACAGGGGATATACTATACTCCTAATTATATTGTTGATTATATTGTAAAAAATACCCTAGACCCTGTCTTAAATAAATGTAAGTCAATAGAAGATATTAAAAGAATCAAAGTTTTAGATCCGGCATGCGGTTCGGGGTCTTTCCTCATTAAAGCCGCTGAAATTATTTTTAATAGATATATAGAAATTGGTTTCAAGGGAAAGAAGGATTTACTCAAAATACAAATTCTTAAAGAAAATATCTATGGTGTTGACCTTGACCCTCAAGCCGTTGAAATAACCAGGTTGAATTTGCTTATAAATGCCTTATTTGAAAGAGAAAAATTACCGTTTCTTCATAATATTAAAAATGGAAACTCTTTGATCTATGGAACCGACGAAGAACTAAAGAAATATTTTGGTAAGGATTTTAAAGAAAAAAAGCCATTTAATTGGCAAGAAGAATTTTCTGAGGTTTTCAAACAAGGCGGTTTTGATATAATAATTGGCAATCCGCCCTGGGGGGCAGAAATAGAAGAATTGGATAAAAAATATTATAAAAATTTATTTCAATCAAGCACTGGTATTATAGACACCTTTTCATTGTTTATAGAAAAATCCTTTTCTTTATTAAAAGAGAGCGGTTGTCTAGGATTTGTTTTGCCAGACATAGTCTTATTAAAAAATTATCCCCAAATTAGAAAATTAATTTTAGATAAATCTATTATTTCAAAAGTATATTATACTGGAATGGCATTTCAAGGTGTTAATTTAGACTCCGTGATTATGGTTTTTAAGGTAGAAAAAGATGGATTAAAAAGAAATAAAAATATTATAGACGTTATCGTTAATGATGAACATAAAAAGATAGAACAGAGATTATTTTATGAGAATAAAGATTATAAATTTAATCTTTATTTTGATAAACAAAACATAGATTTAAAGAAAAAATTAGATTCATCTTCAATCAAACTAGGAGAATTGTTGGAGATTCACGAGGGCATACATTCTGGAAATATCAGAGAAAAATTATTTATTGATCCGCCGATTTCTAAAAACTGTAAAAAACTTTTGTTTAAAGGAACAGAAATTAACAGATATTCAGAAAAATGGAATGGCAAATATGTTAATTATAATAAAGACATAATTAAAAAGGATAAGAATGAATATGCTAATTTGGGTAAGGAAGAATATTTTGTTGATGAAAAGATTTTAGTAAGAAGAACTGGCGACAGGATATTGGCCACAATTGATAATGATAAATATTTTGCAAGCAATAATTTTTTTGTTTTATACAACAAAGAAAAAAGTTGTTTAAATTTAAATTATATATTAGCCATACTTAACTCAAAGATAGGAACCTGGTATTTTCTGACCATACAACCAAGGAAGGGTAAATTATTTGCCGAAATAAAAATTAATCATCTAGCAGAAATTCCCATCTTTAAAATTAATTTTTCGAATAAAGAAGAGGGGATAAGATATAACGAATTGGTCAAATTAGTAGATAAAATGATTAAACTGAATAAAGAACTCCAAGGGATTATAGAAAATTCTGAAAAATGGAATTCAATAAAAGCTGAAATTGAAAAAACCGATAAAAAAATCGACGAGGGGGTATACAAACTATATAATTTATCACAAGGAGAAATAAGAACAATAGAAAGCTTAAATGAAAAATGAAATTAATGACTTTCCAAAGAATCATGCATGATCGCTACAACATCCTATTTTTTAGCTGATCTGATTGCGTCAGCCATTATCAATAAACTAAGTGACTACTTTTAACCAGATTTTCTATAAAACATGAATAATCAATATTCACCATCTAGATTAAACTCTTTTAAGGGATGTAAGCTCAAGTACAAATATACATATATTGACTATCTTAAGTCCGACTTAAAAACAATAGAAAATTTCATGGGTTCTATTGTTCACGAAGCTCTCGAAAATTTATATAAACTAATTAAAAATAGCCATATTGAATCATTAGATTGGCTTCTAAAAGAATATAAAGACCTTTGGGAAAAGAATTTTGGTGAAAGTATAAAAATCGTTAGAAAAGATCTAACCGCCAACGACTATTATAATAAGGGAAAACAATGCCTTATAGATTACTATAATAAATATCAACCCTTTAATCAGGCAAAAATTGTAGAAGTAGAATACCATGCAAGTCTTGGAATAGAAGATAATGGAACTAAATATCTATTCCATGGTTATATCGATAGATTGGATTGGGATGATAAAAATAATATTTTTGAGATTCATGATTACAAGACGACTAGTAGATTAATGACTCAGAAAGAAGCAGATACTGATTGGCAACTCGGCCTCTATCACCTCGCATTAAAAGATAAATGGCCAGACGTAGAAAAAGTAAAACTTATATGGCATGCTCTTACGTTTAATAAAGAAGTTATATCTTATAGAACGAAAGATGAAATAATTGATCTACAAAAAGCCGTTGTCGAAAAAGTAAAAGAAATAGAAGCATGTAGCGATTTCCCACCAGAAAAGAGCGCTATCTGCGATTGGTGTGATTTTCAGAATATATGTCCGTTATGGAAACATCCGAAGGAAATGGAAGTAATTCCTGCTAATGAATATAAAAAAGATCCAGGTGTAAAATTGGTTGCAGCGTACAAAGAGCTCGATGGAAAAAGACACGAATTTCAAGAGGAGATTAAAAAAATAGAGGAAGAACAAGCAAAAATTGCAGAAGCGGCAGTAGATTTCGCTAAGGAAAACAATATTTTAATTATTGACGGACCAGATGCAAGATTGAAGGTAGATATAAAAACAGAGTTAAGACCTCCTACTAAAGCTGAAGACCAGGATAGATGGTTGCAATTGAGAGAAACTTTAATAAAAGAAGATAAATTTAAAGATGTATCTACGGTTAACGCTAATATGATGATATATGCCATGAGAAAATGGCC
>CAZTRD010000054.1:0-5136 GCA_964616145.1 uncultured Candidatus Saccharibacteria bacterium
TTCACCTTCCATATAATCCCTCCCCGGAAATCCTTATCGGTCAACAGTCTTGGTATGTCCAATATCGTGCTATTTGGTCGTTCCAGAAGTGTTAATATGGAATTTCTCAGGATATGTTCCAGCCTTGGACCCCAGAACTCAGACCATATCTTTTTGAATACCGAGATAAGCCCTGATGCTACAATGTGATGTTGGTCAGGATGCACGCTTTCTAGGGGATTAAAAGCAATGGGATAATCAATATCTCCCGGATTGAAATAAATGACATCCTTTACTCTCTTTTTTGGCACGAAGCTCAAAATATTATCAGATAAGTCACCATGGGGATCAATCAATGCCAAACCGTTGCCATCATTCACATCAGAGATAACCATATTCTGAATCAGCGTTGATTTTCCAGTTCCAGTTTTCCCGACGATGTAAATATGCCCTCGCCGGTTCTTTTCCTTAATACCGAACTTTCTTCTGATGTCCCTGTAATTTGTTACAGCAAAAAATGTGATAGGGTTTTTGTCGTTTCCATTCATACTTTAATGGTAGCTTGCCTATTAGACAAAAGAAGTAAGGGGAAAGAGCCAGTTTGAGCATAAAATCGCCAGTATTCAACTTGTAGATTTTTTTGTTGACTTTTCAGTAGGAATAGATTTACAATAGAATCAGAATTTATACTTTAGCAGTGTGTGTGTTGTTAAAAAACAAAGAGGTAAGGGAGAGGCTTTTATGGGAATCATATAATCATTACGACACTAAGCTATTGAGCAACTCCGCTTTTTACAAGTACTAATCCAGAATTTACCTTTGCTTATTCCTTTTCTCTATTTTTGCTATTTTCTTCTTTCGCCTATATTTATATTGTGATCTAATTTGTCAAACAAAGTCCATCATATTCAATCAATAGAAGGTGATAAATTATGAAAAAAATAATATTTTTAATAGGATTAATTTTATTTCTGGGAATTATCATAATCTTTTCACAGATTCTGGGTGAAACAGTAAAAGAAGAGAACTCTAATATAACTACAGATAATTCTAGTACAACCAGACCCCTGTCAGTGACTCAGAAGAACGACAAAGAATCTATCATTCTTACAAGAATTCTTAATAGTCCTTCTATGTTAGATGAGCTTAGAATAGAATTAGGTCTTTCAAATGAGATCTATAATAGCACCAAAGAAGTAATCATTGCTTCTGTTAACGAACCCTATTCCACCAAAAGTAAGATTTCTAATATACTACCACAGAACCAGAAAGATTTATTTAATTTTTGGATGAACGAAGCATTAATAATAGAAAAGGTAGTATATGGAGAGATAAGTATACATGGAGAAACTATTGAGAGATCTCTAATCTATACAATAAATTTAAAACCATCTATTAGTTTCCTTTTAGCTGAGATTCAAAAGAATAATATCAATCTGACAAAGCAACAATTTTCTAAAGTAGAGCAGATCATTCGAACTTATAAGGAGTCAATGTTAGTCTCAAGGTTGAAGCTGTTTGAAGTAGAGGACTTTCCGAGCTCTAGAAAAGAAACTCAAGAAAAGATGGTTGAAAGAAGAAAGACCATGCGTAATCAATTCATTACTTTTAAGAAAAATATGCTTGCTCAGATCAACGATGTCCTACAAGAAAAACAACAAGTGAACTTTAAAGCATTTGAAAAAATGTGGGATCCAAATGGTGGCAATTATGAGTGGAATAAAGATTTAGAATATAGGTGGATAGAAAAATAAGTCTTTCAAGATTAGATTTGAGTTGGTATTGTTACGTTGAAATATTAAAAAAGGAGGGAGTGTAAAATTGACACAACGAAGGGAGTTTGTTCACCTTTTTGGTGTTTTGACAGTACTTTTTCTGCTCTTTTCTATAGGATGTGTATCTCCTGCTTTTGCTCAATTTCATGTATATGCTTCACACTATCAGGCCGATACTAAGCCTGAAACTGGAACATTTGAAGTAGCTCTACCTTCGATCCCGCTTAAGAGAGCTGGACAATATGATTTAACCAATGCTTACTGGGTAAAAATTATATCTGTTGCTAATCCTAATAGGGCAGTCAATATTCCCATTAGAGAGGTTGGTCCTTGGAATCATTGGGATGACTATTGGAATCCTTCTGATATAAGAGTAATGTTTAATGGGAATATTTTCCCTGATCTTGGTCAGGGGCAGCCAGAATCTCATTGGGTATACGGAGATCCAGGAACCAAAGCTAATGCTCATCCTGATTATCCTCTTGAGCATCCTGGGCAGCGTTTTGTGGGTAATCGTGATCCAAGACAATTCCCAGAGGATCTTAATGATGATAAATGTTGGCAATCTGTAAAAAATCCAGCTGGGATAGATTTAGGTGAGGAGGCTTTCGCAGCTTTGGGCAGTCAAGATGGATGGGTTGATTTCTCTTTTAGTGAACCACCAATGGTTAAAAAGGTAGTTATTACTCAAGATTCAACCGTCATCTATGATTCACAGGCAAAAATAACTCATCCGGCTGGAATTGGAAAAATTACTATAAAGATAATTTTCAATGAGACAATGAAAACGACTAATTTGCCTGTTGTGTCACCTGTTGTGTCATTTGGGAAAGCAACTCCATACAATCAGCATGTTTTCGTAAATGGTTTTTGGTTGCAAACCAATTACAAAGATGATACTTGGACGGGGGCTTTTGATATTTCACCAAGCCAAGGTTCAGAGTTTGATGGTGAAAATCGAGTAGCAATTTACGCCGAAGACTTAGGTAATCTTCAGATAGACAATGATGAAAAATCAGTGGCATATAATCCGGGTATAGACCAAGTACATCGCTTCCAAATTTCTACTTCTAATATCTACACAATGGATTTTGAAGATGGAACAGACCGTGCTGTTATCCAAAGTCGCATTCCAGGATTATATTTCACGACTACTGAAGGATATGATTGGATTTATGGGGATAGAAGAACAGGTCAATATAATATTCCGCCATATGGTGATGGCGCTTACGAATGTAATGGCAACTTTTTCGCTTGGCTTGGTGAGAATCAAGGTATGGGACGGATAGATTTCACTGGAGCTACAACCAAGAGAGTCAGTTTTGCTTATAGTTCTAAAGAAATAATGTATTTGGAAGCTTATGATAAAGCTGGAGATCTTATAGATAGTGACAGCGGATCTGGAAATCTTAACACAGGAAGATTAGACAGATTATCCGTAACCGGAGCTAATATTCACCATATTTTAGTTCATGACAGCGGCAATTTTTGGCTTGTTGATGACCTTATAGTCGAAGATTTGCTCAGAGACACAGCAGCAAAATATCTGCCTAGCGATTTTGAACGTGCCTTAGAAATACTGAATACTATAAATATCGGTTCACCCGTTCAAACTCCGTTTATCAATAGCGCGATTCAACTCCTAAAAATCATCCTGAATTGGGGCGGCAGTGAAATGAAGTTGGAAGTGTATAAACCCGACGGAACACTTTATGGCCAATGGCAGTCCTCAACTCCGCCGATTATCGTTGATATTCCAAATATAGAGACAGGAGGATGGAAATTTGTTATTACAGCGATAGATATTCCCTATGAAGATTATCCATATGCTTTAGTGATTGGCACCAAATCATTAAATTTAGCTATAGCTTTGTATGAGGGTTGGAACCTAATCTCTTATTCTACCCAGCCAACAAATAACAGTGTTGGCAAAGTTTTGGAACCAATATCAGGTAAATATAACAGCATATTCGCATATAATACACAGACCAATAGCTGGCAATATTATATCATTACAGATGGAGTGCCGATAATCAGTGATCTAATAACTATTGACTCAAACAAAGGTTATTGGATAAATATGAAAGAGGATGCTACACTCACCATAGCAGAATCACCTCCGACTGACTTGTCGATACCGTTATTATTGGGCTGGAACCTTGTGGGATACAAAGGCACTAACGGGAAGTTAAGGTCGGAAGCCATAGCATCCATATACCAGAATTGCCAGAGCATGTTTGCGTATAACACACTATCTAACAACTGGCAGTATTACATCAACACAGGTGGTTCGCAGATAGTTGATGACTTAGATAATATGTATCATGGCAAAGGCTATTGGATAAACACATCCTCTGACTGTGTATGGGATCCCAACTCATCACCAGCAGCACCGATGAAGTTTAATTGGGCAAAGCAAACAATACCAAGACCTGAAATGCCATACATAGCCTATGGAAATGTTGAGGTGGACGGCGTAAAGGTGAAGAAGGGATTTGGCCATATACCATCAATTATGCTCAAGGTTGATGGTAAGATAATATCTACATACAGGATGCTGTCAAATGAGGGCTATGGAGAATATTACACGTTTGAAATACCAATAACGGATAATGCTAACAAGATAGAGCTATATGTGGAGTTGGATGGCGATATAGTGAAGGCGGGTGAATTGCCGATTGGCTTACCGGGCAAAGTTGCAAAGTATGATCTATTATATAGACGGATACCCAAAGAGAGCAGGCTTTTGCAGAATTATCCTAACCCGTTCAATCCGGAGACGTGGATACCGTATCAGTTATCAGAAGCAGGCAAAGTTACCATTAGCATATATGACATAAATGGACGATTGGTAAAGAAGCTGGACATGGGGCAGAAGGAAGCAGGGATATATACAGGCAAGGAAAGAGCAGCGTATTGGGACGGGAAAAATGAAGCGGGAGAGCAAGTGTCATCAGGTGTGTATTTTTATCGGATTCAGTCTGGTAATTTCTCAAGTATAATGAAATCTGTCATGTTAAAATAAGGTATACGGCAACGATTCGTGCGAAAACGTGATTTTCAATTTCATGCCATGAAGGTTTTTATCTGATTTTTTCTACTAATTCGAATCTGAATGCTACCCACAGGTATAAAGTATGTGGACGTAGATATAAACTAAAATGCAAGTTGGTTTACAATCCTGAAAGTTGTCTTAAAAGGCAATACTCCCCGTCTTTTCATAGATATCAGAAGGTTTTAATATAGAAGTGATAATAAAAAAACATCAAAACATTTCTCCGTGATTTATGCTACCATTGACAGGTTATCTTTGAATGACAGGAAATCAGCAAAATCCACAGTTGTCATACAATAGGTTCGAACTTTATCCAAAGTGCGGAGC
>CAZTRD010000055.1:0-5133 GCA_964616145.1 uncultured Candidatus Saccharibacteria bacterium
TAGAACTCTTCCTGTATATCTTGTAGGAAACTGCTCCTGTTTCTGCGGTCCAGGATACTGTTACTGGAGAAGTCATAGCTGTGTTAGCTAATGTTGGAGCAGCCATTGTATTCCATCCAGCATTCACATAGAAAGAACCTACTGTACTCCAAGCTCCATTGCTAGCATCCACACCTCTCACTCTCCAATAATACAAGGTGTCATCAGTTAAGGCGGAATCAACTGTAAATGTTACAGTAGCTCCGCTTCCAGTTGTTCCTCCTCCTGCATGCACACTGGAGAAGTCAGCGTTATCATCAACTTGTACTTCATAATTGCTTTCATCTCCGCCTAAATCTACCCAGGCCAAATCAGGAGTAGTATCTGTTGTTACATATCCATTAATTGGACTTACTATGTTTGGACCAGTTGGAGGAGTTGCGTCTACAGCAACCACAGCACTAGTAGTAGAAATTGTACCAGAAGTATTAGTATTATCTACTGGAACAACTCCATAATACCAGCTTCCATCTGGAGCATTCGCATCAATGAAGCTGTTAGTTAAAGTAGTGCCTACATATGTATCTGTAATAGCTACAGGACTAGAACTCTTCCTGTATATCTTGTAGGAAACTGCTCCTGTTTCTGCGGTCCAGGAAATATTCACACTCGCTGTTCCTCCAGTATTGGTTAATGTTGGAGCGGCCATTGTATTCCATCCAGCATTCACATAGAAGCTTCTAACTTCACTCCAAGCTCCATTATTGATATCAATACCCCTAACTCTCCAATAGTATAATGTGTCATCTGTTAAAGCAGAATCGACTGTGAAAGTTACGGTAGATCCGCTTCCAGTTGATCCACCTCCGGCATGGACGCTGGAGAAATTAGAATTGTCATCTACTTGTATTTCGTAATCTGTTTCGTCCCCGCCAAGATCAATCCATGTTAAATCTGGAGTTGTATCTGTTGTTACTGAACCGCCAAGCGGGCTTACTAGATTTGGGGCAGTAGGAACACTGTTGGTTAATAGAACAATCGGATTAATTGCTGCTGAAGCACTGGTTACAAATGAGTTTATAGTTTCAGAATTATCTGGAGAATATACTGTTTCAAAAACTCCAGTAGGATCTGAAACTCTTGCTTGAATGTATGTGCCTGTAGTTATACCAGCAAAATAGTATTCTCCGCTTAAACCATTACCAGCAGTATTATCACCAGTCCTCGTACAATTCCCTGATGGCTGCGTACAAGTTCCAATCACCCAGGTGCAAGCGCTGGGATCAGCGCCAGCACAAGTATAGATATCAACTTTTGCATCAGTAATTGGATTTGCACCAGCGTCTTTAACCGTTACTTTAATACCATCTACTAAGCTGATATCAACGGTTTGGTCAAGAGCTCCTGCCTCATCAGTTTGAGTAACGTAACTAGCCTTACTAAATCTAGCATCAACATTATCTCCCGAATTGTCATATGCGGTATAGGTACCGTCTGCTATGGTATAGGTCCTGGCTAATTCCGTATCTCCGGCATCATTCAGCACTTCTACTAAGACATTGGCTATTGGCGTAGTGGCATCATATGCTTCCACTACCGTACCATCTATCTTTCCATCTAATTCAACTGCTGTACGACTTCCAGCTGTAGCAGAAGTAAAATTATTCCAAGAATAAGTTCCTGCATCAGCATCATGTACTTGCACATAGTAAGCAGTAGTACCTGTAACTTGTTCAAAGAACATTTCATAGGTTGCTGCTCCTGTTGGTGAGGTAACAACGCCTGCTTGAGTTGAACAATCAGCACTCGAGGTTGGCAAGGTTCCATAGCATACAGTATCAACCTCTCCAGTTACCTGAATATCCGCGTGAACATTTCCATAAGCTACTGATGCATTGACTGTTCCATCAGCAGAGCTTAAATCTTTAGTTGTGGATACGCGTGCCGTTCCACCCCCTGTCACTGCGTTCATAAAGGACACTCCTGTTGTAGCTATAGCTAAATCAGCATCATCAACATATATAGCATAAGTGTTAGCGGCAGCCCCAGGATCAACTGTATTTACCCAATAGGTATCATCACCAGTATCAGCTGTTATAGATAATAGATCTATTGTTGTGTCTGAAACGTCAGGTACGCTACCTGATAGTTTTCTATCAAAATTAACTGTAGCTGTTTGGCTAGAAGGCGTAAAGCCAGAAGTAAAGCAAGAAGTATGCGGTGTGGCATCAGTAACAGCAATACGGTAAGTAGTAGCATCTACTCCTTCAAAATATTGAGTATAACCCCCTAGAAGTGTTGGATTTTCAGTTTCTGTGCTAACTGCTGCTGAACAGGCGGCATCTGTATAAACTACTAATGTGGCTAATGCTTCTTGCGCAGCGCCCGAAACTTTAGAAACATGAACTGTTGCGCTTGCAGCTAAGTTCTTGCTATCTCTGTCTAATTGTAACGTTGGAGTTACATCATAGAAGGCAATATCAGCATCTCCATCTCCTGCCCACAAAATGGCATATGTGCTTGGGGTTCCTACCACTGCAGTTTGAGAAATATCATCACCGCCTGCTTCATCAGCATCAATATATACGGTAATGATATCGGGGTTAACATTTCCCGATGTCTTTACATCAAGAGAGTAATCATCATTTCCTCCGGCGGCTGCTGCCGAGATAAGGGTATTGACGCAGCTTACATATGATCCATCAGTGATTTTCAAGTTAATGTTTGTTCCTGTATTGGTTTCATAGTATTTAAGACTCCCTGCTGCCCAAACTTCTGTCGTATCAGAAGAACGAAGTGTAGTTGTACAATCTGCTGTTGTTCCAGCTGCTGAAGTATATACATCTACTGGGTCAGTGTCGCCATCAATATCAGCATGAATAGCAGTATTTGTAATTGTATTTACTCCCCAAGTAGCTGCTCCAGATACATCCTTGCCTGATCTGTCTAACACAACATTTGTAAACGCAGCTTCTGTATATGCTCTATAATCATAGGACGCATCCAATCCTTCTTCTGTTTGATCAACATAGATAATAAATGTAGAGGTATTGTCTCTCATATTGTATCCACCCAAATCACCTTGTTGAATCTCAAGCCCTAATGCAGTAGCTGGGAATGTTGCAGTTACTTTTAAAGAAGGTTCAAAAGTATAGTCTCCGGCTCCGGCTGATGTGAAATTATATGCATATGCTAATACTGCGTTAGCAGCATCTCCATCTTGAATTTCAAAGTTCACTAATCCGCCTGTTGGCACTTCAAAATAACAAGAATATACATCTGCATTATCTCCATCATCTCCGGCATCAATAACCCCAGCTACTGAAGCTAGATCTGTTCCCGCTCCACTGGCACTAGCAGTGGTAACCATTATTAAATCATTAGAATCTGCAGCAACATTACCGATATCATCATGGATATTATCTTCATCTCCTGATACTTTTGCCGCGCTAACAACAGATGATGTAGAGAAATCCTTTTCTGTAACTGTTGTTAAAAGAATTGCAGCAAAATTATTATCTGTGTCGTCAAAGATTACTTGTGATGCTGCATCAACAACCGTATAGGCATGGTAAACATTTGTAACAAATGAGGTTGTCCAAACATCCTTATCGGTTAATGTTCCTCCCTTGTCATTGTCAATTAATACAGCTGCCATATCAGCATGCCTTATTCCTGAAATCTGAATGGCAATATCATGAGCTGTTTTTGCCTGATTAGTCAATGTAAAATGATTGCCGCAACTCACATAATCAGTGTCTCCAGCTTCTTCTGTTAACTTGATGTAGTAATTCGCTCCTGTCTCTTCAAAGTATATTTCGTAGTCATCTGATGTATTAAATCCATCATCGGAAGGATATACTGTTTCAGAACTTACGAGAGTTGAACAAGTATTGTCGCTATAAATAGCAATCAGATCGTCTCCTGTTTCCATTGCAGAATGCATTTCCCCTATTACTGAAGCAACATCAAATGATTCATCTCCTGCATCAGAAAGGTCTTTTGAAATTTCAAATACTTTAGTTCCTCCTGTAATTGCTCCTGCGGTTGTTACTGTTCCACCATCATATACTTCGGTAACATCAGTTCCGTCTCCAGTATCTATGTATAGGTCAAAGAGTTGTACGCTTCCGCTAACTCTTGGGTCTTGTACATAAACAACTGCATCAGCAGCACCAGCTGTTCCAACATATCTTAAATATGAAACAGTTGATGGAACGCCTACTGTGGCATATTCAATATCCAGATAGAAATCATATCCTGCAGTAAATGCATCGTAAGCAATTCCATATACATCAGTTGTTCCATTTGAAGCGCTGATAATGGAAAGCTTCATATCCCCAGAAGTAGGCTTGTCATAGTAAATCGTATAGTCATCGTCTGCGCCATCTCCGTCTGGAACTCCAGCGTCAGTATAGCTTTCTATTGCAAAACCAATGTTCTGTGAACTTGAGTTATATAAGAAGAATTGGGCTGCATCTAAATCAGCATGCAAATCTCCAATATTTTTTGTGTCTGGAGCAAAGGTTGTATAAATACCGTAATTGTCTGGTAAAGAAGTCGTTGTTGTAATTGTCTTCCCAGAACTCATGCTTGCGTCAAACGTACAACCATCGCCAGAAGCAAATGCGAAGTATGCCCTGACGCTAGTATAATCATTGTCATGGTCATCCATGGCAAAGAATTGATTGTAAGTATTTGAAGAAATCTGTTTGTTGATAGTGCTCAACTGTGTGGTACTATCGCAAACAATTACATAGTCGTTTTCCAAATCAGCATGAACCCCATTACCAGTTACCCTACCTAAATCAACGATGTGACTGCCAGACCCCTCATCGTGATTGATAGAAATATTAGCTAATATATTTGTTGTGCCATCTTCGCAGAAATATACATGGGTAGTCGCATCTGTATCTGAAAATGTCAATAAATAATCATCGTCGTCGTTATACGTTGCATCTCCTGATACGGCATCGTGCTCCGCGTATTTTGTTTCCCCATCATCTGCTGTTCCATCGCAAGGACTGTCTTGAGCGGCAGAGAAGGCAGCAATGTAGAAATTACCGGTGTCTGCTCCTGGCAAATCTCCGGTAACATTAGCAAATGCGCTCGGAGCGCCTACAAAGAGGAAAATAGCAAAAGCAGATAATGCTA
>CAZTRD010000056.1:0-5020 GCA_964616145.1 uncultured Candidatus Saccharibacteria bacterium
TATTTATTCAGTGAGAAAACACTCAAAAACAAAGGAGCAAAAAAAATGAAAACAGTTAAATTGACAGAGCGAGATTTAAGAAACTTAAGAGAAATCTTTAATAATTATGTTTTAGATGAATATGATAGTAGAGCATTCGTGAAAATGATTAAAAAACTAGAAGAAAAATTACTTGGAGAAAAAAAATGAAAATAAAAATTGAAAGTAAAGTCATATACAAGGAATATATACCAAGAGGAAACCCTGGAGATGTCGCTGCATTAACCATAAACCAGGTAATCAACTCGAAACAGCTGTATCTGATGGCCATGGTAATTACTGGGAGTATCCAATATGAACGCTGACCTGTTTGGAAAACTACCTGGAAAGGTACGATATTGTAAGGATCTGGGAGATTTTTCTAAAATACTGTATGCGGAGATCTATACATACAACCTAGTCGGAGAGACCAGGATCAAAAACTCTGATGTAGCGGATATGTACGGAAAGACAAAGATCACGGTCTCCAGGGCCATCTCTGAATTGAAACGATCAGGAATGATCAGGATCGAGGGGCAGAGAGATCAGAGAGAGATCAGAGTCATAGACTATCCAATAGGAAACCAGATCGAAATAGAGCAGAAACCACAGGGAAGAAAGCACGAAATGAGCCAGGCACTCAAAAACTTCCTGGAGAATGTCTAAATGAATACCGTTACAACTACGCAGTTCTGGTTTACCTGGTCGAATGGGGGAGATCCTTATAACTTTCACTGGGATATCAAGGTTCTCATAAACTCCGTTGTAAATCTATTGTTTTGGATCCTGATTATTTTACCGTTTTTTATTCTTCTGATCTGCGTATATTTACGTATATTGAGCGGTAATAAAAAATGAGAATAATCGCTTTCTTCCTGATGATGATCCTGATCATCCTGGTCTATGTATGGATCTGTTTTTTGGTATTTATGATCATCCATAAGTTATAAAATTAAGGATCCATAGGATCCTTTTTTTTTGGATCTAAAAAATAGTTGCAAATGCAACTAAATCAATATATTATTAAATCAGGAGGTGGGATAATGTCAGTAGTTTTAGAAGCAATCGGGATTGTTTTAACTGGAGTTTTTACCTGGTTCACAGGAGTCCTGGATGTCATTGAAACGGCTCTTGCAACTTCGATAATCTTGCAATTATTGCTCGGTATCGTAGCCGTGTTTGTCGGTTTTAAGATTTTGAAAAAAGTCATCAGCGTTGTCAAAGGCCTTATGAGCGGAAAGTAAAAGGCCAGTTTCAAACTGGGGAGATCGTTCAGGTCTCCCCTATTCTTTTATAGTCTATGAAAGGAGACTAAATAATGGTAACAATCTATGAATGGCTTGTCAGTTTCTTCCAAGCCTGGTTTGTTCCTATTGATCCGATCTGGGAAACTCTAGATCATATGATCCAGGTGTTTTGTTTTATCCTGATGATCATCATCATTTTTTTACCTGTTTTCATATTGATTGCAATAGGAAAAACCTTCTTGTCGATCGGTGGCGGTCGCTATGATGAATAGAAGAACACTCCACAGAGCGTTATTTTTGGCTTGTATCGCTCTTTTATTTTTTGTCGGTCTTGGTACAAGGGTTCAAGCCGAACGGTTGTATATACTTGACAACATAATGGTAAACGGTGATTTCTTAAAAGATACGGACGCAGACGGACGGGCAGACGAGTGGACGATCACCGGGACGGGAGTATCTTTTTACATATCAAGCGGGGTTCAATACATTAAAAAAAATACCGATACCGCAACTATACAATTATTTCAATATTTGCCGGTTCCTCAATCGGCAACGCATATATTTTATTTATCGTATGATGTTTACACAAATGTGTCGTACGGGGCAAATCGGTGGTATAATCGCGTTTCGCCGTATGGTTCTATTGCTTTGCAATTAAACCTAACACAAAAACATTATAGTTTTATATTTTCAAACACTACATATACGTCGGTCGAGATCAATTTTCAGTTAGGTTCGGGCGGTTCGATCGGGGATTATATAGGTTTAGACAATGTGATCCTAATAGATTTAACTAAAACGTTTGGTTCTGGTTTTGAGCCATCATTAAGTGACTTTGAGTCTTATTATCTACCATCAGCTGATAGTTATTTCGATGAATACTCCACACTGGATCCATCCACATACATCCAGTTAGACAGTACAAATTATCCAAATCTATTAGGAGATCTAACTGGTCTAGATTATTCAAAGTCGATCATAGATAACTATGGGGATAATGTAACAATGGATGTTTTCGCCTATGTCTATAATACTGGGCCTGTCTCCTGGGCTTATGATGTTTCTCACTACGTTGATACAGAACATCCTATCCTGGAGTTTATGGGAAAAACTTACACGCTATCCTGGGAGGTATCAGACTATTCTGCCTATGTGATCCATCTGGTAATGAGTGATGAAGAAAATGAGATCCTGAAAAAGATCCTTTTCAATCGTAATATAGATACGGATAATGAGTACTTTACTTTTGATATATCCGCCACGGCAGCCAGTTATACAAAATTGTGGTTTCAAATCTCCAATACTTTTAGATTAAATGTCGATATCGAGAGTATTTTGCTATCCAGGGAGGTTGTAACCGAAAATGATTTTAATATGGTGAATACTATGTATTACAAGTTTTATGATCGGTACGGTAATATATTACTTCCAGCATTAAAAATAGTCATAGGAGCTATGTATGAGACTCGCCTGGTCAATGATTTTGGATCACAATATACAGATATATCAGAGTTCGCTATCGAAATAGAGGTTGCATCTCCTTACTCGAATGATCCCTATACGGTGGAGAGTCATTACTTTTATGAATTGGGTATCTTTTCTTCCAGTGATATTGTGTTCGCTATACCAGGAGATACCGATATTGATCATCTTTGGGAATATCAAACTTGCACCTGGTATGATCTGCCTTGTCAAGTAAGTAATTCATTGAATAATCTCTTAACTGATATCTACAATGGGATCCATATGGGAGAGATTATAGGTTTCTTCCAGGATATTTTCGCTTATATCGCTCTAATTGGGGCTATGATGCCTAATGGGGCGCAGATTGCAATCATCACGATATTGATCTCTGGTCTAACTGGAGCGGTTATTTTAATAATCGTGGATCGGTTGTGATCATATGATCTGGGATTTTATCGGCTTAACTATTGAAAAATCCATCCAGGCACTAAAAGATACGGATTTTTTCTATGGGATCTCCATATGGAACTTCTGCGAGATCTTTCTCGCTCTATCTGGGATGGCTTTCATTGTAAGAGCCATTTTCAAGTCTGGAAAGGATGATGGAAAAGATGATTAAAACATTGATCAAGGTTTCTGTGATCGGAGCCATCTTGCTAACTGTTTTTGCGAGTATCCCCTCGCTTTTCAATCCATTAGCAATCTTGATTGATGATGTTTTCGATCTCAATCTGGTATCCTTGATGAATAATGTTTACTCGGTTATACCATCCGAACTTATGAACCTGTTTACCATCTTTCTGGGAGTACTTGCTATTGGGATCCTTATCTCCTGGCTTAATGGTGGTAAAAAGTAAACAGAGATTTTTTCTGGTCCATCTAGGATGTTCAGGATCCTAGGCTGCAGCTGCGAATTCTAATTTAATAAATGGCCAGTTTTAGCGGTTCTATTTTTTCGATAATTCGGGCCATGTTTTTTTGAAAAATGAACGGAGGAATATTTTGAAGAAATATAGTACTAAATTAAGGCCCAAAAACTCCAGGATCCTTTTCATACTGAAAGTAATCTGGAGATGGTTACATGGAAAGCCAGGAGTATTGTACGCTCCTGGGTGGCACTTGCTAACTGGTTTCACTGGAGGAGGTAAGACAACTCTGATGAACATCATCCAGAGAAAACTCTTGTCTGTCAGTGGTTTTGGATGGTCTAATATTGATGAGTTCAAAACAGACAAGATCAGAGTTTTTGATATCAAAAAAATGTTTTCAGGTGGGGAGCAGAAATACCGCCTGGAGAAATGGATCATAAAAGACAGTCAAATACAACGATGTAAACTTGTGATCATTGATGAATTAAATAGAGAGTTCAATCGGAGAATGAATAAAAGCACTGTTTATAACAATGTTTTCGTTCCTATGATCGCCTGGATCGTTACCATCCGCCATCAGTTATGCGATCGTGGTTACCTGATCGGTCAGAGCGTACTCCTCCAGGATGGTCAGATATCCGCAGTGGTCCAGTACAGACACGATATCCATCCTAGTAAAAGATGGCAGTATTATTTTTTCAGGGAGAAAAATCTGATGATCTATGCTCCAAAATGGTTGAAAGTAACTCATTTCAAAAATGGTGGGCCAGATAATTCTGGTAATGTAATCTGGATCCAAATGAAAACTAAATCTAAAATCAGGGTTAGACCATTGGATCTAGAAAGTTTTAACACGTACGCTTTCGCAGAGATGTTTTCTAAACTGCCTTTATATTCAAAGAGCCATATATAATACGGAGTATTTATATATTGTGATATCTTTCGGTCCAGGGGGTACATAGTTGTACCGATATCAAATAAAAATCGCTTACAGGTCAAATATGGAGGTCTCTTTTTCTGAAAAAAGGAAAAAAATGGAGGGATCTCCTATTTATTGTATTATTCTATATATCTAGTACTTTTCTTCTTTTAAGTACTACCTTATCATTTTTGATAATACCTCTTATCATTTTTGATACAACCTCATAACATTTTTGATAATAGGGTATTGCATTGTCATAACATTTATGATAATATGTATTTATTCAGTGAGAAAACACTCAAAAACAAAGGAGCAAAAAAAATGAAAAAAGCACAAAAATTTCACATTTGCGAAATGTGTGGGTGTGAGATCCATCCAAATGAGTATTACTATTCATATAAATGTCAGCCTGTAAAAATCAACTCAAAACAAACTTTTTTCGATACCTGGAGATGTCGCTGCATTAACCATAAACCAGGTAATCAACTCGAAACAGCTGT
>CAZTRD010000057.1:0-4960 GCA_964616145.1 uncultured Candidatus Saccharibacteria bacterium
AGCTCCCCGGACTGTAACATAGACAGAACTTTTACCTCTAAATTTTACTTTCAAACAGAGGTTAAAAAACCTTCTACTACCAAGAAGACATATAGAAACCCTATTTATTTAGCTAAAGAATATAGGCAGATGATTAATTCCGGTGAAGTAAAGAATCAGGCAGAATTGGCCAAAATAAAAGGCATCTCAAGAGCAAGGGTAACACAGATTCTGAACTTGTTGAAACTTGATAAAAGTATAATAGATCATCTTGAAAAAATTGGGGATCCGATGGAGAAAAAAGTAATATCTGAAAGGGAGGTACGAAAAAGCATTCATAAAAGCTGATACCTATATACTAATTTTAGTAGAAAACTCAGGTTTTTCTAGCTATATGCTTTTATTGTGATATAAAGAAAGTAATTTGACTATCCCAATTGTTCAGATTATTCTATGATTAAGAAGTATTATTTTTCAATGATTAACCTTTTATTTTTAAAAATACTTGATTTCTAGTGTTGTAAGAGGACCGTCATTTACCATTTCTAGTTTACATTTTCCAGTTTTTTACTACTTCAACTGCTTCAGGCTTGTAAAAACGATACATACACTTGCAATAATACCAATAATAATTAAAGAAGTTAGATTAGCCCCAAAGAAGGCATGCCAATAAGCTCCGATAGCAGCACCAAAGGACAGTAAAGCCAATTTGAATATGCCTATCTGCCACCATGTAAAAGTATATGATTTGAAGATCATATTTTTTCACCTCCTTTTAAACAAAAACACGTGAAATAACATTATTGCTAACTCTGAATGAATGAAGTTTTTATTGATATTTTCAATTGGAGTAGGTTTTCTACCTCTTTAATCTGAAGAACATCCGATGGTCCATATTTTGTACTTACACTTACTTTCATGACATCCTTCTTTCAATTTCAATTATTAGTTAAAAATATATAGCGTATCAGGAAACGAAAGAAAGTCAAAAAATCGAAAATATCTTTGTCACATTCCTTTTAGTTTCTCCGAGCCTTAGTAGAATAATTTTAATCATTTGGGCTAGCTACCTCTGGACTCAAGATATATTTTGTACCTCAGCCCGTAGTTTCCTTTCCGAGACCAATATGGCACCCAAACCGAAAAGAACAGTAACCAATCCAAAGAAAAAGCCCACGAAAGGAATTAGCCTCAGAAGTCTAAGAATAGCAAAACCCAAAGCCAGGGCACCAACCAGAGCGGCTTTGGTCTCAACTCTCCTAAAGGCACCGATAATCAACTGCCCGATAAGTAATCCAACAAAAAGCTGAGTGAGATAAATGGCTATAGCATAAAGAACCAAAGCAATTAAGCCGAGAGGTAAACCAATAACAGTAATACAAACTATTAGGGCAACAATGGGAACAGCAACTAAGATAATCGCTCCCCAGCCAAGGCTTGCCCAGGGGTGCGTGCGTATTGACTCAGTGACTGCTTTTACTCGTTTTGGGGCAAGGAGAACGATTATTATACCTAACACGAAAGCCATTAAGAACCCAATGACTATCCACCATAATCCTATACCTGCTTCTAGCCCTTTTCTTACATCGGGTACCTTGTGGGTGATCGTACCACTGATTTGAGCACCGGACTGAATATTAGCTTCGTTCTTACTAATATAGTTTAGCTTTCCTTGGATACTTGCCGTTGATGCTACAACTAAACTACCAACACCACCATTAATGTCCCCCTTAATAAGCCCATCAATATGGGCGTTACCAGCACCCAAAAGAAGGTCACCACCAATTTCAGATGTACTGGCCATACTAAACACACCACCTGCAATCAGTAAATCTCCTCCAATAATACTGCTGATATTCAAAGTTCTACCCATTATCCGAACGGTATGGGTAACTTCACCATTAATATTGACTGTTTCGCCAGCAGCAATAATGCTGCCATTGACCGCACCGTTGACCAAGATTGTCCTGCCAGCAGCAATGAGGTCGCCATTAATAATGCCATCAATGATTATTGTTCCACCAGCTACATAAAGGTCACCATCGATTACTTCTTCACTGGCGAGAGTTACGATATCTCCACTGCGGGCATTAAATGCAAGGACAGCTACAACATTAAAGGTCATCAGCAATATTGCCAATAGAGAGACAATCAATCCCTTGAAAATATGTTTTGACATCCCTACCTCTTTGATAACAGTAATTTTCTTCATCTTATATATACCCTTCCTTTCTTTTCGATTGTTTATTATCTATCACTTCATATATTGCATAAGAAGGCTTTCTGTTTGAATTCATTTTTTCTCCTTTTTATTATTAGTTTTCATGCAGTGGTAGACTTTTCGTCTTTAATTACTTTTAACGCTTTAATATAAACATTCTTTACACCATTATTTCTCTCGTTCTTGATAATTTTTTCAAAAATCGGTAAAAGCTGTTTTCTGGTTTTGGGATTGTACTTAGTAATCTCCATCAAAGCAAAAGCGGCGCACCATTTGATAACCGTCGTGTTGATTTTTTCATCAGTGGTATTTTTCAATAAATATGGGATCGCCTTAGATACCTTGTCAGGATAATCTCTGGCCATATTACCGATGGCTTCCGGTATACCCCATTTTACTCTTGGTAATTGATAATTTATGTATTCTAAAAGAGTATCAATAAATGGTGCGAACAGTTCTGGTTTTTGAGCTGAAACATGCTTCATTACATCAGCACAAGTGCCTTTGTAAACATCTTTTGCTGATTCAAAAAAAGTAATAAATTCTTTAGTTGGTATTGTGCCGGAAATAACAACTTCAATTAGCTTTATCTGCTTTTCTTTCGGTTTTATCTTTGATTGTAAAATTTCTTCAATTTTAGAAAATTTGACATCATCATTCTGAGCCATAACAAATTACCTCCTTTTCATTATTTATAGACAGTCTGAAAGAGTGTAAGTTGTTTATCTCATAAAGACCAGTTGTCTTTTAAATTCTTTAATAAGGCTTTTAAGTATGTTTTAATACTGAATCCTTTTTAATAATAAGATTCAATTAATAGTCTTTTATATGTTATATACAATAATTTCTGGATAAACCCTTTTTTTCTGAAAAATAATTTATAAAAATAAAAAAGCCCTTCAGTTGAATGCCAAAGGGCTAATTATTCTCTTAACTTCCTATCATTTTCTAATTGTAATTAAATTATCCAACTTATTATTTTAATCCTTTTTCCATCCGATTAATAATAGAATTTACAGCGGTTTTGGCAACTGGACCTTTGGCAAGTTGTTTCGCCATAGACAAGCGGTCATAGGTAGTTCTGAGATGTTGAAATTTATCTCCTTTAGATTCGTAGATACAAAGGGCAAGAACCTGATATTTGATCCCTTCAAAACTACCTTCTAAAATATGTTCATATACTGCTTTGTCTTCTTCGGCAATAATTTTAACGCCTGACTCGATAACCTTTTGATCTGGACTAATTCCAAATACCCATTTGAGATATTTCTTTAGCTCTTCTTTACCTTTAAATTTACCTTCGGTATTAAGCCAATCGGCATCCTCAGCAAAAAAGGATAAGCTTTTTTCTAGATCCTTTTTATTCAATGCATCTATAAACTCTCGCATCATATTAATTAATTCTTTCTTAGACATTTTGATCTCCTCCTTTATTATTATAATAATTTTAATTCGAAATTATACACACCTAATGATAGCTATATTTTATCTATACTATACAACTTATCAAAAATCCTTCTTTTTTTGAAAAATAATTTAAAAAAAACAAAAAGCCCTTCAGCAAAAGGCTAAAGGGCTGGGAATTAGCAAGCTCCCCCTATTGGACACGTTCAGAACTTTTAAGGGAAATATGACAACAGAAAATATTAGATTAAATCAGTTAATTCTTCAATATTAGAAGCAATTTTTAATAATTAGAATCTGTAAAATGTATATAAATAAAAACTTTTCAACTTTATTACTAAAGAGCTCTAAGGTTTTAAGCTTGGTTGAGCATAGTAGACGAGTTTCGCAACTTTTGTTTTAGTGATAAAAATGAAAGAGTGTTATAAAAGCAGAAAAAACATGAATAATCTGCATAAGTAGTATATTTCTATCCCCTGCTAATTTCATGCAGGGGATAGAAATTAACTCTTGCAACAAAAGGTAAAAAGTGACTGGTGAAGGCTATCTGTAAGACTCTCCATCTACTTTCATCATTGGATACGGCCCATCTATCGGAAATCCGGGTATTTTTTTGAGAATTTGTTCATTGATTTTGTTTATTGATTCCACATCTTTTGCATCCCCATTCACAGATTATTCTTGATACGTTGCCCTTATTATCCAGTTGAATCCAGGAGCCAATCCAATAGGCATTGGGATTGGAGAGAGCTTTTGCCGCTTTTCCAATTGGTTCTGCTTGATCAATCGGTATGGGTGATGGCAGTGCATGAATAAGTAGGAATTTCCCCATATACATTTACCTCCTTTCCTTGAGGTCTTTTGCCACCTTAGTTGTCTTCATCAACACAACCTAGGTATGTTCTTCACCTCAGGTTCTTGTTAGTTGTATGGCTCCCTATTGCTTTAGGTACCATTATTCATCCACCACCCGATCTGCAGGAGCCTTAGTCAGATTATTGAAATAATATCGGATCCTATTTTTCATTCCTTCCGCATATTGGAGTACCTTAAAGACTACAACTTTATCGGGATATAACTCTAAATAAGTTGATATAAAAATATTAAAAATTTTATTACTTAGTCTTTTAACACGAGAGAGATTTGCTGCAAAATAGGAAATCGCTCCATCTCGTCTTTTTAGTTCAAGTAAGTTTAATAACCATAAGGAATTAAACCTTTTTAATATAAAAAAAGGGGGGGTCCTGTAACCTTCATACAGAATACAATATTTAATTTTAGGTTAAGTAATGATAGAAGATTGATGGTTGGATGGTTAGTATAGTTATAAGAATGTTGCTTAGTGGATCTCTTGGG
>CAZTRD010000058.1:0-4892 GCA_964616145.1 uncultured Candidatus Saccharibacteria bacterium
TATTTAGATTCAATAACCCAAAGCTAAATAGTATCAACCAAATCAGAACGATACCTTTAGGCTCTATGTCTTGGTCTATCAAACTATCCTCCTTCGTCTCTCGATAGAGCAGCCATCACTTGGATATGACCATGATGATTGAAAGTGTCTTTTAGTGCATCTGGTAAGGCAAGGACTGCCAAGTATCCCATTATTTATATTAGTAGCTATCTGAAAACCAATGACACGCAGAAACGGATTCACTAGCACTTTTAGCAAACTGCGGTGTCCAATGATTCTCTTTTCTTTACGAATTATACCTAAGTTTATCATTTCCTTAGCCTCGCTGGAGCAATTGCACATGTACAACCCGGGTGTATATCACCTTCAGGTATAGGAAAATCCTGGTCTACAGGTATAACCCCCACAGAAGCATTGGCAATACAATCATCACAATTACCATCCGCGCCACCTGAGCCAAGCACCCACTCCTTGCCATCTATACTCATGTCTATCATTCTGTCGTGTGAAGCTTGAAATAATGCTTGCCTCGTCTCAGTCTTGGCTATTAGTTCAGACCGATACTTGGTCATATCGGCAAACTCATTTCTAATGTCACGAGCAAGTCCAGGGATACCACGTTTATTCTCAATCCCCTGACTGATGGTATATGCCAATCTTTTTTTAGTCTCTTCGTCTATTCCCTTGACTAAAGTAGCCGTGTACTTCTCTGCCCAATCTACTGCTTGTGAAATAGGCGGCCCCTCAAAGGATATTGGAATCCCACCCTTAGTCTTGCCCCAGGCTATCACTTCAGCACTACCAACACCATAAACAGTTGATAGATGCCCTTTTAATATACGAATCAAATCCGCCTGTAAGGTTTTTAGTATGGGGTCAATTATATTACCCATATCAGACCCTATGCTTTCCTTGATATGTTTGCTATAGAGATGATCAAGTTTACTAAAGGGGAACGCATCCGCTAAAAACTTAAAGTAATTAGCCAGACTTTTTTGCAGTCTTTCGGCGAGCCTTTTGTTTGCGGGGCTTTCGGGGTTCGCTGGTATTGTCGCTTCTAGTATTCGTATCAGGTTGTTCAGTTCTGTTATTACTGTCATCTGTATCCTCAAACTTAACTTCCCAGTTTTCCTCCGGGATACCATATATCGCCCTTTTCTTTACCTCTATGGCTTTGCCTATTTCACAGTCACAAAATGAAAACTCTAGCCCGTGATTCCTTTCGATAATCCCTGTATCCTGACACTTCTCACAGTTCATTATTCTCTCCTTTTCCCATTCCTGTAACCAGGTGGGTATTAAACAGGCTTTCATTGTCTTACCCATGTAGGATTACCAGTGATGCTATTATCAACCAGATGGCCACTGCAGCAAACGCTAACACCAAAATTGATTTAATTAATTTCATTCCCTTACTCCTTTTTATTTATAACTTCCCTGAATTGCTTGAGTGCCCTGCTAAGTGCAATCTCAGGATTTATCTTCGCTTCTTTACTCAAGGTATCCAACACTTCAGCGGGGTCATTCACACCTAAAGTCATCAAGGCAATTTGTTTGACATCATCGGAGTCTGCAAGTTCAGGCATAACTGTAAGTATCCCGACAATAGCTTGTGCCGCCAACGCTACATCCTCTGGCGCTATCGCAGGGAAATCCATGTCTACATACTGCTTGTCTTCTGGAATTTTATTGTATGTAAAGACAACTTCGTTGATGTCTTCATAAGCACCCTTCCACACCGCCTGATAGGACTGGAACATCTTCATCATCGGCAATTCAACAGTCTTTGCCGTTGCTAGATTACCTATAGATATATCACCATAGTATTGTTCTGGGATACCAACAGCCGCGGCAACCATTAACTTAATCTGTCGTCCATCCTGGTATGCTTGCTGTGCCCCCGTGTCCGTCTTGATAGGTTGAGTGTCAGAGCCTAAATTCTCTAATAGTTGAGAACCCGCTGCTACGGTCTGTGCCTGAGTCTTGGCCTTGATAGCGTCTACGGCTGCCTGCCCACCTGTTACTTTAGTCTTCCAGGCAAACTTGGCCAATGCCAGCATAACCGCTATTCTTGAACTCAGGAACTTCGTGTAATACTTCAGCCAGGTTAAAGCAGGTAATAATAATGGATTGCCCCTTTGAGTGGTAGTGTTATACGTCAGATGATAAACCAGAGCATCATCCGTTTGCTTTATATTATTACCATCTTTATCTTTAGCAGGCTCACCTTTGATATTAGTCGTGCTACGATAAACTGATGTATAGCCTGTGCCCTGAGCATCCATCCACACCCGGCGGTAGAACTTCACATCTTCTTTATCATCGGGGTCTGTGATTATCTCGGTTATCTCTAATGGGTCGATATATCTTATCTTGGTTTCACCATTAGCCCCCAGGAAGATGGCAAAGAATATCTCACCATCTATCAAGAGTTTATCAGATGACTTGCGCTGGCCTCTCGGTGATAATACATTCTGATTAGCCTTGTTATCCCAGAAGGCACTCCTTACTTTCTCTGTATTCTCCTCATCTGAGTGGGAGGTCATACCAGTACCAAATGTATAATCAGTCCATAACCTGATAGACTGCTTACCCAACGGGTCTTTAGTAGAATAGAGACGAGATAGCTTGAGGTTCGTTATCCTCGCTGCTTCTGTAATCACATCCCCGCTTGTGCCACTCAGGTTTATCCATCCCGTATCTTCAAGCGCTAAATCAGCCTCAACACTGGCACTGGCCTCGCGGATTAAAAGCGCAATCTCATCTACTGGGGCTAATTCTCTTAAACGCTTCTCTTCTGTCATACTAACTCCAACAACAATTTTCTATTAGAAGGGTGGCGGAGCATCCGCAAGGCTTTTGCCTCTATTTGTTTCACTCGTACTACCCCTATTCCCAATATGTCTCCTATGTTTTGAAAAGTAGGCTCAAAGCCAGCATAGGGTTCATCTAATCCATACCGCCATAAAATTATCTTTTGCATTCTTTCGTTTAATTCAAGCGAATTCTTGAAATTGTATTTAGAATGCCTTAGGCTACCTATTATTTGCCTTAATGCATCAGAGACCTCATCTTCCATTATCTACTCCTTTTAAGCTAACTCCAAGTCTCTAACTTGCTCCATCGCATCGTATATTATAATTGCCTCTTCCGGTTCGGGGGCTTCGCTATATCCCATTACAGCATACCTCCTTGAGTCCATACCGTGTGAATAAAGATGGGTCGTCTTCTCTGTGAGTTTGCCATTCTTATCAGGCTTGTACCTGAAGTTCCTCTGCTCTTTGATGCAGTTTAACGAATCCTTTGTCCAGTGCTGTCTGTATTGCCTTACCTTCTGGTGGCCATATTCCACACTACCCGGACCCTTCGGGCATCCCTTAATGTTAAATCCCTGTCTGTAGATTTCCTCTATCGACTTGGGTTCGGCGGAGTCGGCCCATATCTCATCGGACTTAATTATACCTAGCTCGGTCATCCTGGTAGCGATGTCTTGATTGGTAAGTCCTGCCTCATAGATTAGCTCCTGGCTGTATATCTCATCAGCAAATATCTTGTGCCTTGTTAAAGATGCGGGGTCGCCGGAGAAGCCGAAGTCTAATCCATACACCAAATCACCCTGAGAGGGCAGGCTATCAATTTGACTAAACAAGGGATATACAAGCCCCTCTATTTTACCTATCAGCCCCAATCCGTATATGTTCCACCAGTTCGGGTCTTTGTCTCGGTTGGATTCTATGTTATCTACAACTTCTTGGGGTATGACATCGATAACATCCAGGTAGGTCGAATGTATATAAGAGCTACTCTCTTCCTTCAGCCATCCGGGTATTACCTGTCCCCCCGAATCCTCGTATTGATGTACCCAGAACTCACTAACAGGATTCCAGTCGCAGAAGGTGAACTTGTTTGTTCGTATGTCTAACCCACGGGCTGCTTCCCAGGGCACATTGTTGGCCTCATTGATAAAGAGTATATCCCTTCTCGGCCCCCTTACCTTATCCGATTCATCAGCACCGAAGAACTCTATTACACCTTTACCAAATGTATAGGTCTGTTCAGTCTTGTTATAGTTCCTGTTATTATCAAGACTCTCATCCAGAATATTAAAGAAGTCCCTTATCGCCCCTCTCTTTAAGTGAGGGAGGGATTCGCTTACAACCGATATGAGAAGCCGTGATTTGGCATTCTGGGCGATTAGAATAAGAAGCTGTAGGATAGAATAGGTCTTGCTTGAATATGTCCCGCCCTCATTGAGTGCCCTTCTCTTGCCGCTTAGCCACGCCTCGGCATTATCTTCATAGACCCTAGTAGTTATTATGTCCATTATATCTCGTATATCGGGTTGCCATCCGCGTCATAGCCATTCATAAGATTAGACCCCACAATGTATACCTCATCAAACCTAGGTGAGGGAATTAGTCTAATGTTAGGTTGCACAGGATTTGATTCCACCGATGGGAGAAGTCGCTTGTGCAACCTAAATTGTCTCATCCTTGCCCTGTTTTTTGCCTTACTAAGTGGCATCAGTCCTCTCTCCCCCTAATAGTCTCTGTGTCAGTTCCTTAGCTTTCTCAGAGCTAACATTTATATTTACTACCCTGTTGTCTACATTAAGAATAGCCCCATCAGAGTATATCCTTTCCATCTTGTTCAACTCGGTAATAGCCTGTATGGGATTATGGAGTTTGACTCTTGTTATTGTAGCAAGTTTGGCATTCTCCCCCTTGCCTATCTTAACATCCATTGTATCAAGTTCCTGTATTGCTGCGGTATCTATATTCCCACCCTGCTTTATACGCTGGTCGTCACCAAGTAAATTGCTAACCCTGCCCCTAGTTATCTCGGTTAGTATCTGCTTGCGTTCTAATACAGTAGCGATAGAGGCATCTTCG
>CAZTRD010000059.1:0-3404 GCA_964616145.1 uncultured Candidatus Saccharibacteria bacterium
CTCGTTTCCTGCCCTTTAAATCGATTTTCTTTCAAAGGCATACCTTACCCTACCCCAGCACATCAAAATCGCTACAGCACGCTGTGGAGATAGTTTCCTGTGTATTACAGGGCTACTCCGGGTAGTATGCTATAAGTTTATTTCTTATTGATAAAGAATTTTACATTCCGAACCCAATTGGGGTTTAATTCTCTTTCCAGCGCGGAAAGGTTCTTACCTTCAGTTGGGACATACCTATTGCCAAGAAATATAATAAAGTCTTCCGGTTTGCCTGCATTAACCCATCTTTTTCGTGAGTTCCTAATTGTATTCATACATATCTTATATGCTTTATCTTTACTTAATTTTCCATAACCCATTATCCCATAAGGGTATCTGGTATTTTCGGCGCCTTCAGCACGATAAATAGCTTCTGCTATTTTCTTGTCTGGGATGTCCAGCCCCCAACTAGGTTCAGGCATACCACATCCACTTAAACTTATTCCTATTAGGGCAAGGCATACAACCTTCTTAACTATTACATCTCCAGCCCACTTATTCTTATTAACCAACAAAAGGCTGTCTTCATATACCCCACCTCTACCATCTCCGCCCCAATATATTATTTCGCCCCAGCTTAGCCTATGTACTTCAAACTTATATCCAAGTAACCAACCATGACCACGTCCATCGTCCCTACTATTATCCCATCCGGGCAGGTCAGCACACACAACCGTATCTCCAACCTTAAACTTATTTGCCATATGTATACTCCTTCTTTATGCGCTTACCAATAAACTTATTTGAGGGTATTAGTTCTAAACTGTGTCCATATCAGATATTGTAACATATTTTCCAACTAATTGTTGAGCTTCATGTCCATTATTAGGGCTCTTCATACATCCTCCAAATTTACTTGCCATCTTCAGATATAAGGGTGTAATCCTTATATGACGGATGGTTTCCCATCCGTTTCGGCTATTTCTTGCATAGTTTATAAACGTTCCTTATCTCTCCAAATCTTTTCTTTAGCGCTTCATATATTGCGTGGTTGTGCCAATACTCTATTTCTTTCGGTTGCTTTAGTTCCTTTATCGCGGTAGCCACATTACACCCCTTTCATTAGGGTTGTTTAGTTCCAACCCAATGTTATAGGGGGAGCTCCTCCATATAAAGAGGTATGAAATACAGATTCACTCCCCCTTGGCTGACTTTTATTATACTAACTCGGTCTCTTCAAGCTGTTCAGTATCTTCAGTATCTACCATCTTTATCAACTCTTCGAACTTCACCATTGCCTCTTCTGGTGTTATTTCACGCTTATGTAGTGAGCCAAACAAGTCCATTAACTTAGTTTTTGCCATTTCTTCTGACATACCAACCCCTTTCATTTTATATCGTTAACTTACATCACTACGGTTTCTTTTCAAACAAACACCCATCCATTATTACGTACTTTGGCAGGGCAAGTAAGTCCCACCTATCAAACTCATCACTTCCGAGCTCTTCGACATCATCCATACTTCCTATCTGCTTATAGTTATCAAAAAACTCTTTATCTTTCATACACACACCTCCTTTCGCTTGATTTCACCACCACTCCATACATTTGCGTTTCTTATATCAATAAAAAAGTCTTCATGAACCCAACCAACATATATACCATCCATGGTCTGTATACGTACAGCATTGTCATTTCTTTTTAGAACAAGATACCTTGTTCCTTTAATGCACCTGCCACCAAACCCAGTACAGGTTTCTACACATAAACACCGTGAACCCTTTTTAAGCCTATATTTCATAACACCTCCAAGTCTTCATAGAAGTCTATCTTCCGGGCTCGGTCTCCACCAACCCACTTATTCTCACTAATAATTTTATAAAATAAGTCCGTTTTACCAAAATACCAACAATGTCCATACATACCAAATCCATTACAATCGTGTCCACTAAACCTATGGTCAAACTCTAAACCAAGAGTATTCGCTGTGTCACGAACAACTTTACCTATTTTTTTATCAAAACTATGCCCTTCCGATGATTTTATAATCCTTATTCTTGTGCCAACCTTCATAGTATCGCCTCCTTCTTAATCCTATCTCCAACGAACGTATTAACATACCTAAATCTTCCAATAAACCAAGTTCCGATAGCTTCATTTACTGAAATAGCATTAGAGTCACTATACATTCCTCCAGCATAAGAAAACTCATCTACTGTATATATAGTTCCTTTGCTAATACCTCCAGCGGCCGGCGTTGCTATACACAACACCCTATCGCCTTTCTTAAATATTTTTACTTTACTTCTACAGTTTATATCCATATTATACCCCTTTCTTTATTCTTTCACCTTCAAATAAGTGCGTTGAAACAAGTTCAAATCTACTTGCGAAATACCCATCGCCTTTTCCTTTTTCATAAAGCCAAACAAGTGGTTCTCTAATATTTATCAATACATGGTCATTTTCATTAGGGAAATATTCTAATATTCTATATATTTTATCATGTTCTAAACCACTATCGCTATTATCTATACACTTTACCCTATCTCCAATATTAAACATATCACATCTCCTTCTTTACTCTTTCACCCTGAAACTTATTCTGGCTAATTAAGACAAACCTATGTGTAAAAAAACCATTATCGTCCGGGTCTTCTTCTTCATCGTATTCTTCTAAAAATACCGTATCCTCGTTTACTTCTGATATAGTATATATTTCATCAATCCTTAAATAATCATTATCTTTATTATTTATACACCTTACTTCATCTCCGGGTTTAAACATAATTCCTCCATAATTTACTATGCCTTCAATAAAAAGGGGGTATACACCCTAATTCCAGGCATATACCCCCAACTCATAACATTCAACTTTATCTATCAAATATACTATCCAATAAACTTTCAGCCTTTGCTACCAACACCTTCTCGCGATTATCCATTCTCTTCGCTAATGCTTCCTCTTTAATAACCTCAAGTTCAGCAAATGCCCTGACCACTACCACATGCTTCTGTATCAAGCAATCCATAATGGTATCTTTTGTACTATACAACTGCTCTTCAGAGACAAACTCTTTCCACATATCTTCAAGTTGCGGCGGTTGTTCAAACCACCACCTCATTGAAGCATACCTTCCACAAGTATCACAGAACGCTATCCATTTGGGTTCATTATCTCTATGCACCTTGTGTTCAGTCCTATATATCGGTTCTTTATCAAATATATAGTTAAGTTCAAGTTGGGTTAGCTTCCCACCAATTTCCTGTAACTCATTTTCTGTCAATAACTTACGAAAAATAAGCTTCAGCTTGGCTTCCTTTGCCTTCCCCAAGTCCTTCATAGCAGTATGCTTCAGTATGTTCACGTAGTGCAACCTATCCCTTTTCTCCATTATTCGCTGGGACATACATACCCCCTATT
>CAZTRD010000059.1:3504-4864 GCA_964616145.1 uncultured Candidatus Saccharibacteria bacterium
CATACATACCCCCTATTCATATCTTTCCTAAAGCTCTCAATATCCTAAAATAGTTAAACCATACACATTTTCCTGTACAACAACGGTACATATTCATATGGGGGCTATCATTCCTCATACAGAACAATCTTGCTTTCGTTAATGATGCCCTTCTTAATGTTCTACCTTCCAAATAAGATACGGTCATAAAGCCTCCGATTCAGCTGATAGTCTATCTTCAACCATTTCGCTGGTTATACAACTATCCGTAACATATCCAAAGTACGCTACTAATGCATCATCATCCATATACAAACACCCCCTTTCCATACAACTTTATGTATTAACACATACAATTCCTTGTATTAATACCTACCAATTTCGCTGGTAATACACACCCAATATGCCACTAATCTCCTATATACTACTATAAGGGTTCAGTATACTATAACCCTATAAGGAAGACCAATTTCACTTCCTTTCTACCCTAACTCTATTTATCATCCCCTTCTCAATCTCTTTCTCTCTTCCTATATTCTGCCATATCCCCTTTACTTCCAATGAGATACAGCACCAAATTTCGGCACATTTCAAGCACAAAAACAGGCTTCCAGAAGCCCTCTTTTCTTCTCTCCTACCCCTGCGTTTCATGTTAGGGGTTGCATTTATGGGGGGCAGGTCTTATTCTACACCCCATTCCTTCTATTATTACCAATATATTACATACTTCCAACACAAAATCCTCATTTCCTCTTAAATGCTACTACTTCCTCTTAAATGCTCTCGTTTCCTCTTCAACGCACTTCTTCAAACACCCTAAAATGACCAAAAACGCGGGTTTATACAACCTTCATACTTCCTAAATAGCCAAATATAGCCAAATACAACCGATTACAGCTATTCCAACACTAAACGGGCTTCTATCAACTACCAATCCCGTTTCCTTCTATTGTTATTGTTTACTATTCCTTCTCCTTCTTCTCCTTAGGCACATAACAACCTTCAAAAAAGCACTCTCCATCCTTCTCACTTTGTGTATGTGAACACTGTCCTTTTTCATCACAATACTTACAATCTAATTCCCAACATTCTACTAATAACATTTTACTTTCCTCCCTTCTACGCTAATTTTCGACCATTTTTCTACAATAAAGAAGCTTCCAAAAAATTAATTCCTTTTCTTCTTCCCTCGCCTTAATCTATTCTCTCTACTTATTATAGGTATTCTACCTATTATATCCTTCATACATACTACATACATTATAACATTTAAAAAGTGTTTTTTATACAGGCAATAAAAAAGCAAGGTTCAAATACACCTTGCCCAAATACCGCTTAAAGCCCCTCACATAGCCCATTACACCACAAGTTAAACTGCTAT
>CAZTRD010000060.1:0-4800 GCA_964616145.1 uncultured Candidatus Saccharibacteria bacterium
AAATCAGAATAAATTTTACAGCCAAAGCTAAACTGAGCTCCGTCACTTATACATAGAGGAATTAAAATTAAGAATGAACAATAAATAATGGGAATTATTCCTACGGCTTCACCGGGAACAACTCCAATAATATTTTTTATAGTCCGGCAAAGATAAATAGCAAAAGGAAGATATATAGAAATAATTAATTGCAGGGAGGTATATATTTCTATCTTGTATTTAACCTTATCCGCAAATCTTCCCAGGACGAAACTTCCCAGGGCAATAAGGAAAAGCCAGTTGGCTAATATTATTCCAATAGATAGCTCATTACCAGAGAAAGTTACTAAAAGCTCTCTGATTAATAAAACTTCAATGATAAGCGCAGTAAATCCTCTTAACACAAGGGCAAAGATAAGACTTTTCTTCAATATTACTTACCTCAAAATATTTTTGTAATTGAAGATAAATTCGATTCATCGCTCATTTTAAGAAAGAAAAAAATATGTAGATACACATAGTTATATAGTTATGCCTATAATATTCTTTTACTCATGATTATAAAAAAACATTATAGGTCCATATGTTTATTCTATTTTTTATTTATTAGCTTCATCTAATTAAAGATTTTGATAATTAGTTTTTATTTTCATGTTTCTCTTTTAATTGATCTAGCAAGCTGTTAATCTTTTCATTTTCTGTCTTTTGATTGGATTTACCACTGCTTGCTTTACTTTCACCAAAATCAAGACGAAAGACTCCTTCGCCAGAGGTTGCCGCATAAAGTATTTTACCATTGGCAGATATTGCCATAGAGTTTACTGCCTTTGTGGAAAGTCCATCATTTATAGTATCCCAGGATATACCGCCATCTGTGGACATATATACACCGAGAGAGTAATCCGCAGCATAAACAATTTCTGAATTTATAGGGTCAATTACAATACTTTTAATGTTGGTCCAGGGGATGGAATAATAATCTTTACCGGTAAGTCTTTTTGTTTTTGTCAGCGACACCCCCGGTTTTACCTGTCCAACCCTCTGTAAAAACGAAGGACATTCCACTTGAATCCCGGAATTTATTCCCTCCCAATATTCTCCGCCATTGGTAGTTTTAAAAATTCCAGCACCTTCGGCCAATCCGACATACACTATCTCTGGATTCTTTAAATCAATGGCCAAGCTGCGTACATCCAATGATACAAGTCCACCGCTTATCGGTTCCCAACTTTCTCCTCCGTTGGTTGTTTTGTAAATACCGTCACGCCAGCTACCGACGTAGACAATATTGGAATTTATAGGATGAACTGTAATACAGTTAATATTAATAAGAGGGGTGTTAAGACCAGAGTTTATTTCTTTCCAGGTATTGCCCCCATCAGTTGACTTATACATACCAAAACTAGGACCAGGATACATATCTCCATCAATTGAACGTCTCTCTTTTCTCATACCTGCATAAATAGTATTTGGTTCTGAAGGCGCAAAGCCTATTGCCTTAAAACCATGCCTGTTGTTTGGATTATCAGCATTAACTTTTGGATGCTCGAAGACTTTCTTCCATCTATTCCCTCCATCTGTACTTTTATAAATATGAGCAGTATGTTCATCAGCTATAATAATTTCTTTCGGATTAGAAGGATTCATCGCTATGGTATTCCATTCAGCTTCATTAGCAGGGTCAAATTGCAGACCAGTCCAGTTCTGCCCTCCATTAAAGCTTCTAAAAGGCCCGGTTCTTCCAATTGTATAAACTGTGTCAAGATTATTAGGATCCAAACATATCCAGTGTAAATCAGCACCGGTATAGCCCTCGCTTGAAATTTTCCATGTCCTGGCGCCATCGGTAGATTTAAAAGCGCCACCACCATAGTTATTTACAAAAATAGTCATCGGGTCATCAGGATCAACTACCGCACTAATAGGAACTCCAGCTCTAATACCAGGAGGGCCATAGTTTCCATTAGGCTTGGTAAACTTTTCCCAGGTGTCGCCTCCATCTTCACTTCGGAAAAACGCAGAAGCACTGCCTGCATAAATAATATCCGGATTAGAAGGACTAAAAGTAACCACAGTAAGTACATTTCCAGAAAGTACCTGCTCCCAATGTTCTCCTCCATCAATAGTTCTATAAATCCCCCCCTTACGGTCTGAAGCATTCATTCCCGCTGCGGCAAAAAGTATCCGGGGGTTGTGAGGATGCATTTCTAAGAATCCTACAAAGAGATTGGTTATACCATTGTTAATTTGCTTCCAGGTATTGCCTCCATCAGTACTTTTTAAAATTCCAGCTCCAGTATTATTATAAGCTTCTCTATCAAAAATTCCCGTAGAGGCATAAATTATGTTCGGATTGGTCTGGTCAAAGATAATAAATCTTGCCAAGCTGTCCCCTTCCCAAACATAATGCCAGTTTTCACCACCGTCTTGGGTCTTGTAAATCTTCCCTTTAGCCTTATCAAATTCCTCCCCTTGAATTCCTGTAGAAATTTCTGCCCCTGCGAAAACAATATCAGAATTTCGAGGGTGAATACCAAAATTACGAATACTAATTTCATTCCATTCAGTTATACCATCATCCTTCTTAGCCCAGGATTCTCCGCCATCAGTTGATTTAAAAATTCCTCTCATCCCCTGAGTTCCTGCCCAGATAATATTAGGATTATTGGGATCTATAGATAGAGAAAAAATAGGAATACCGTCACCGGAGGATCCTGACCTAGCATTTATACCTTTGTTTCTTTGCACCCAGGTATTTCCTCCATCATAACTCTTATTAACCCCACTTGGATTATCGGTCACAAACATAATCTTTTTATCTTGAGGATGAATCCTTACATCATACCCCAAACCACCAATAGGCCCCCCAGTTTTTACCCACTTTACTTTTTGGACCATCTTTACTCCAGTCACAGTTATATTATCAATATCAACACGGGATTTATCTAAAGTTTCAAAAGCAAACCCCCCAGTACGAATGGGAATATCATCATCGTTGTAATTTATTTTTAATGTATTATTAATATATACTTTTATATTATTTCCCTCTACCGATATCTTAAATTTATTCCATTTTTTCAGATTAAGTGGTTTAGATAATTCAATCAAGTCAAAAAAATCTTCGCCTATCTGTTTCTTCAAATATAAACCACTCTGATGAATTCCCAAGAAATATCTCGAAGATACCTCCCCTGTATTATATCTAATATTAAAATGCAAACCTCCTCTAATAATTTTAATATCTGTTTTAATAGTATAGTCAGTCCATCCGCTAACATCAGGGTAAGCCCAGCGATGCCCAGAACCACTTAAGATACGATTATCTTTCTCAGATTTAATTTCCCATCCTGGTTCAAGCCCCCAATTTTCGCTTATCCCATCTTCAAAATTATCTTGAAAGAGTAGGGCTATTTCTTTAGAAATAAATGGATTTTCGTAGCCAAGAGGATCGATAGAGGAAGTTGTAGTTTCTAAAGCAATGCTTTGGATGATGATGCAATTAAATGAAATTATGTAAAAAATAATCAAGATGCCTGTTATTAACAATTTTTTTTTATTTCCTGATAACATTAAAAAACCCTCCTTATTAATATTTTATTTTTACTGTCCCCAATCTCCCGGAATATTACATCCACAGAATTTACATTTCCCTTGCTTAATATTATTCTCAAATATCAGGAACTGTACTCGGTGGATAAGTAACTTACCACAATTAGGGCAAAAGGTATTACCATTTTGATTTCCAGGAACATTATCAATGTAAACATAATGCAACCCTATTTCTTGAGCAATCTTACAAGCGTCTTCCAAGGTTTTTAGAGAAGTGGGAGGCAATCGGGTTAATTTGCAGGCCGGGAAAAAACGGGAAAGATGAAGAGGTGTATCCTCACCCAGTTCTTCCTTTATCCAAAGACACATTTTTTTAATATCTTCCAAGTCATCATTTATTGTTGGAATAATTAAGTAGATTATTTCTAACCAAATTTTTTCTTTTTTAATTATCTTAAGTGTTTCGAGTACCGGGGAAAGTTCACCACCTGTCAGTTGCCTATATATCTTTGGATCAAATGCTTTAAGATCAATGGCAACCGCATCTACATATTTTAAAAGTGCTACCAGAGGATCATGATTTATGGAACCATTGCTATGGAAGGAAACCTTTAGACCTTTTTCTTTCGCCAGTTTAGCTGTATCATATACATATTCATAAAGTACAATAGGGTCATTATAAGTAAAACAAATAGTTGGTATCTCATGTTGTATCGCCATTTGTATTACTTCAGCTGGTGACAAAGAAATAGTATCTACTTCTTCCGGGCTTTTGAGAGCAAATTGCCAGTTAATACAATTTAAACATCTAAAATTACATCCAACCGTGCCTAGGCATAATGAATCAGTTCCAGGATAAAAATGGTACATCGGTTCTTTTTCAATCGGGTCAATATGCACAGCTACAGGTTTACCGTACACTAAAGAATATAATTTCCCTTCAATATTTTCTCTTGTCAGACAAAACCCTCTTTCTCCTTCCAGGAGAATGCATTTTCTAAAACAAAGTTGGCATTGAACAGCCTTATCTTGTAAAGTAGAATAATATTTTGCCTCAATCAACTCTTCCTCATTAAGAATAACATTGGATGAAGAGAAGGAATTTTGCCAGAATATTACTAATACTAAAAAGATTAAAAATAGAAATGCAATAATTTTTAAGACAAACTTTAATTTATAATCTACAACTTTAATACTCATAAAAATATTTTCCATTATAGAGTTTGTACAACTATTCTTGCTATATTGTAATGCTCCCTATTAAGGGTACAT
>CAZTRD010000061.1:0-4776 GCA_964616145.1 uncultured Candidatus Saccharibacteria bacterium
AGGCTGGTAGAGCCCGCGAGTCCACATCAACGGCTCTGTTCGGCACCTTAACATACCGGGGTGCTGCATCAGTAATGATGTATCTTATTTTAAATAAACAAGACGAAAAATTGGCTTATAACGGTGAACCCCTGAATTCTTTTTAAAGAATGGGCAACACCGTGGGAAGTTTCATTAAAATATTTTTAATGATAACCCCGTAGAGACTTCTTTGATTTAATACCAGCTTCAAAGAGATAGCATTTTTGCTATAATACGCCAACGCCATTGAAATAGTTTTCAATGGATGAAGATATAGTCCATACTATTAGAAATAATAGATCGATATACGATGTCGGCTCATCACATCCTGGGGGTGAAGTAGCTCCCAAGGGTTCGGCTGTTCGCCGATTAAAGTGATACGCGAGCTGGGTTCAGACCGTCGTGAGACAGGTCGGTCCCTTTCTACCGTGGGCGCTTGAGACTTGAGAGGAGTTGGCAGTAGTACGAGAGGACCCTGCTGAACTAACCTCTGGTGTGCCAGTTGTCGTGCCAACGGCATCGCTGGGTAGCTAAGTTAGGACGGGATAACCGCTGAAAGCATCTAAGCGGGAAGCCTCCCTCAAGATTAGGTCTCATAGGTTAGTCGGAGATAACGACTTTGATAGGCTCTAGGTGTAAGTCTCGTAAGAGATTAAGCCGAGGAGTACTAATCAACCGTTTATCTCGGCTCTCATTTTTGTTTTCTTTTAAAAAATATTTAAGCTCAGATGTGGGGGTAATACCGAGGTTGTCCCACCCGATTCCATTCCGAACTCGGAAGTGAAATACCTCAGGGCCGATGATAGTGGTTTTACCGTGAAAGTAGGTCGCCCCCACATCTGCGCTTAAAGACAAGAACCCAAGAAGGGTTTTTTGTTTTCTTGCATTGTACTATTGTTAGTGATAGAAAGAATTAAAGTTCTTTAACACTGCTTGCGGGTCTTCTTTGCCACTTTTGGGATTAAGGTTTGATCTTAAAAGCGGCAAAGAAGGAAGGAGGGGGAAAATGACGGTACCGGTAGAGCTTTACGTTTCTCTAGGAGGAACCTTCTTAGCCATTCTTTGCGGTGTGGCTGGGAGGAATGCGAGAGAAGCCTCATGTTTAGCATTAGGTATCGCATGCAATGTTGCTGCTATACCTGTCGTACTGACCACTGCCTGCTTTTTCATAGTGGGCATACTCAAGATCATATCTCCCTAGCCTGCATCCAACAGATCGTTGAATCCGAGGGGAACCCGCCCCTCGGACTCTTGTTTTATCCACTCTAGTTTTTAATAAAGGGTGGGATATAATGAGAAAATATGACAAAAAAGATAAAGATAAGACAAAATTCAAGTCGTAAGTGGTTAGTTTCTGTTGTAATTGTTTTAATAATTTTTGGATTAGGATTTGTTTTAAAACCAATAATTTCCTCTTGGATTATTAGCGCTCAAAATCATTTCTATCAATCAGGAAACAATACATATACTTTTTTTAATAGGATTCTTTTTTCAGACGCTATTTTAAAACAAAATGAATTATTAAAAGTTAATAATCAGGAATTAACTTTTAAATTATCTCAATCGGAAAATATTAAAGCAGAAAATGAAGAATTGAGAAAAATTCTTGATTTAGAATTACATAAAGATTTTGAATTCATTGATGCATATGTGTATGCAAAAGATATTAATACTGATTCTGTATATATAAATAAGGGGGAAAAAGACGGAGTTAAGATAGATTCAGTAATTCTTAACTCTCAAAAGGTTTTGATAGGGAAAGTAGCGAAAACATTTTCTAATTATTCATTAGTATCTTTAATTACTTCAACTCAGATTAAAACTAATGTAGAAATAGGGGATAGCAGGATAGAAGCCATTGCTAAAGGAAAAGGGAATTTAGAAATGATGGTAGAAAATATTCCTCAGGATGAGGAAATTAAATCAGGAGATGTTGTTGTAACTGGAAATTTGCAGAATGAATATCCCAGGGGATTACCATTGGGTACTGTCAAATATGTAAAGCTTACAGATCTGGACCCGTTCCAGACAGCTGTAATATCACCATATATTGATTTGAATAGTTTGGGATTAGTATTAGTAATTCCTGATTTTTAAATATGAATGGAAAATACATACTAATATTTATCTTAGGAATTTTAATACTTTTAATTGGCCAAAGCTTTGCTAGCCAATTAAGTATTTCCAAAGCAATTCTTAATTTACCATTGACTGCTGCAATTTTGATTTGTTTTTTTTCCAAAGATGATTTTTTTAATTTAATATCTGTTGGGTATCTGGCTTTTATTGCGGAAATTAATTCATTATATTACGGCCTTAATTTCCTAACCTTTGTTATCCTATGGTTTGCAATCAAATATGTTATCAGTTCAATCAATCAGAAAAACATTTTAAGCTTTTTACTAATTTCCTTTATCGGATGCCTGATATATCAGCTATTCTTCTTCGCTTATTCATTTTTTGCAGGAGATATCGCCAGGTTTTTTAACTGGCAGAGTTTGATATACAACTTCTTGATTCTTGTGCTAATATATCTCATATATGATTTTGCCAAGAAAAGGGTTTCAAATTAAAAAAGTCAATGTAGAGCTCGAACCTCAAGAGATTCTACTTGATGCCTTGGTGGCAAAAAACCAAGAAAATGGCCCCTCTAGTTATCAATTAGAGGTTCCTTTGAGAAGAAAATCAATTATTGGTTTTTGGTTTTGTTTTGTTTTCGCAATGATTGCAATCATTGCCAGAGCTTTTCAATTCCAGATAGTGGATCATAACCAACTGTCTGAAATGGCCCAAAGGAACAAGTTCATATCATCTACTGTCAAAGCCCAGAGAGGGGTGATATATGACAAAGATCTCAAGCAATTGGTTTTTAATACATCAACATTCAATTTGGTTTTGGATAAAAGCGAATTAGAAAAAGAAAATAAAAATCCAGAACAGATAATTGATAAATTAGCGTTTCTTTTGGGAATTGATTCTTCAGAGATTAAGGAAACTATCAATTCAGAAACAGAAAACGAGGTAATCGTATTAAAAGACCTTGATTATCAGTCATTATTGGTTTTTGAAAGTTCCAGCAGCCAATTTAAGGGATTCAAGATTAAAAATGAATCTATCAGGGACTATAAAGAAAGTTTTTCAATGTCTCATTTGCTTGGATATTTCAGAAAAACAGGACAGAGCTCTGGGATAGAGAGCATATATGGCTCATATTTAGCTGCTAAGCCAGGAGAAATGCTCTATGAAAGAGATGCTAATGGAGAAATTACTGCAGAAAGGATAGTTTCTCTACCAGAGTCAGGAAAATCATTGGTCTTGTATATGGATTCCGGATTGCAATCAATGCTATATGAATCATTAAAGATTAAATTAAAAGACATCGGAGCTACTAAAGGTGCGGCAATAGCAATGGATCCAAAAACAGGAGGGATTTTAGCTATGGTTAGCGTTCCAAGCTATGATAATAATCTGTTTGCAGGGGAGATTTCTACAAAGGAATGGGAAAGTTTACAGAATAACAAAAGCAATCCGTTGTTAAACAGGGTGATAAGCGGGAAATACCCAACAGGTTCGACTATCAAACCATTGATAGCAGCAGCTGCTTTGGAAGAAGATATAATTACTCCTAATACTTCGATAAACTGTACTGGTAGGTTAGTTATTGATAATCCATGGGATAAAGAAAACCCATACATATTCAATGATTGGGCTACTCATGGAATTATGAATGTAAAAAGCGCTATAGCTGAATCCTGCAATGTGTTTTTCTTTACAGTTGGAGCCGGATACAAGAGTTTTAAGGGTTTGGGGGTCTTAAGAATCAAAGAATATCTTGATTTGTTTGGATGGGAGGACTTAACAGGGATAGATTTGCCAGGAGAAATATCAGGATTTGTTCCCGATCCTGATTGGAAGGAAGAAAAATACGATACAATATGGTATCCGGGAGATACATATAATTTATCTATAGGACAAGGATATTTAGCAGCAACTCCTTTAGAAGTTGTCACTTCTTTTGTTGCCATAGCCAATGGAGGAAAACTTTTAAAACCACAAATTGTTAAGGCCGTAGTTGATGAGAATAAAAAGGTGATTGAGGAGTTTCCAGTAGTAGTGATCAGAGATAATTTTATCACTTCAGATAATTTAAAAACAGTAAGGCAAGGAATGAGAGAAGCAGTAACATACGGAGGATCAGTAACCTTAAATAGCTTACCGGTTAAAGTAGCTTCCAAAACAGGGACAGCAGAGATTGGAAAGAAAAACTACTATCATAACTGGATTACTGTTTTTGCTCCGTATGATGATCCAGAAATCGTAATAACTATTATGGCTGAAAGCGTGCAAGGATTGCATACAGTTACCTTACCGGTAGCCAAAGAAGTATTAAATTGGTATTTCAACAGGAATAATCCACCTCCCTTGGTAGAATCTACATCTACTGAGAATTTACCGACTATGGAGGAATAGGGGATTGGACTATTACAGGGGGTTGCAATATCTGTAGTTTTATGCTATACTATGATCAGATGTAAAAGTTCTTTATTTATCCTAAATAGCTACTTAAGCGTTTGTTGCACTGCTTTTAGCATATATTGATTGTATTCTGAAAGCAGTGCAACACAAAAGGCAAGAAAAGGGGTGAGTGGTATGGCGGAAAAGAACGCTCTGGTAGTGGATATTCCGGAGGTATACATTCCGGCAGTCCACCAGGAGTACGAGACGAAGCCCATCGTCGACTTCTTCGACGACGAG
>CAZTRD010000062.1:0-4710 GCA_964616145.1 uncultured Candidatus Saccharibacteria bacterium
ATTAAATCAGGCTCTGAAATTCCGTATTCCTTACTTAATACAAAAAGAGAAGCTTCTCCTATCTCTTCGGGGCATATCAATGTTATTTTTTTGCTTATACCCTCAGTGTCCTTTCTATCACGGATTTTTGGGTTTTCTATGTCCTTAGGCCAATAAAAATCGCCTTTAATTTTAATTTTCATACCTTTCTTTAAAGAATTAGCGGCTTCCCGCAATCTTTCCTTAATTCTGCTACCGGTAGAAGTAAACCCCCAGAATTGTGCTACTCTACGAATTGCCTCATCACTGTGAATCGGACCCTCAGCGTTAACTACCAATTCTAATTTTTCTGCTATTTCTTTTGTGGAAACATAATTATAAAAATCATAAGAATTAGGGTCGAGCTTTATTGTTATTAGAGTAATCTTATATGGAATGACTTGTTTGGAGGAAGTATTTTGTCTACCAGTAGGCTGGACATACTCTATTTCATGCTCTTTCTTACATAAGACTTTTTTTTTAAGCCCACCTGCCTGGGCTTTTCCAATTGCATCTAAGGCTTCCTCTAATTCTTGTTTTGGGTTTTTAAACCAATCTGTTGACCATATGCGATATATGTCCCACCCAAGCTGTTCAAGAACCTGTTGCCTCAATCTATCTCTATCCCGAGCGGTTTTACTCGAATGATAAGCAGCTCCATCACATTCAATCCCTAGTATGAATTCTCCTGGCTTTTCCTTGTCAACAACAGCTAAGTCTATTTTATATCCCGAACAGCCTACTTGCTTTTTTACCTTAATACCTTTTCTGGTCAAAGCATCAAAAACTGCTTCTTCAAATGGAGAGTCCTCTATTGCTTCCTTATTCTCTGTTATATCTTGTATTAATACTGATTCACCTTTCTCAGCAAAATCTAGATACTTTTTAAAAAGCTGTACTCCCTCACTGTTAGTTTTACTTAAGTCAAAGTCGCTTCCTCTTATTGAAGTAAAAACCTCAACTCTATACCTTGCCCTTGTAATCAGAACATTAAGTCTACGTTCTCCTCCTATTTGATTTAAGGGCCCAAAATTCATAGGCAGAGTCCCTGATGGATTTTTCCCATACCCTACGCTTATAAAAATAACATCTCTTTCATCTCCCTGTATAGTTTCTAAGTTCTTGATGAAAAAATGCTCTTCTCTATCTTCAATAAAAAACTCTTCCAAGCCAGGATTTTGTTTGCGTAGTTCTTCAATAGCATCTTCAACAGCAAATTTTTGGCGAACGCTAAAGGTTCCTACCCCCAAACTCTTATCTGGATGATTCCTAAAATGTTCAAAAACAGCCTTGGCAACTTCTCTAGCTTCATCAACATTTGCCCCTACTTTACCCCGTTCATAATGGGTATCGGGTAAATAGTGAAAATTAATCCCTAAAATATCTGATTCATGTTTACTGTTTGGGAAAGTATTAAGACTATTTCTATATAAATGTTTGTTGGAAAAAGCTATAAGATGTTCATGCCTGCTTCTGTAATGCCACATCAGCATGCATTCTGGAAATCCTGAGGTGGCACATTCATCTAAAATGCTATCTAAATCTGTTGGTATATACTGATCTAATTCCTCAGTGTCGTCTTCAGGAGTCATAACAGCTGCCTGGAAAAAACTCGTAGGTGGTAACTGTTTAGTATCCCCTGCAACAACTACTTTTTTACCTCTTATGATTGCTCCTATTCCATCCTCTGGAGGGATTTGGCTTGCTTCGTCAAATATTACTAAATCAAATTTATACAATGTTGGATCTAAAAACTGAGAGACTGTAAGCGGACTCATCATTAAGCATGGTTTTAAATCGCATAAGATATTCGGGATTTCCTTAAATAATTTTCTAAGGGGCTTGTGGGCTCTTCTTTTACGAGCTTCTCTATCTAGAATTCCCCTTTCAGAGCCTGAGGCCCCCTCCCAAGAACTATCAACTTTTCCGCTTAATCTATGCCTTAATCGTACTTTTGCTAATTCTATTTGCTTAGAATCAAGATCACGAAATTGTTCTATTAGCTGCTCGTGATTCATTCCTAAAAACTGTTTCAAAGATTTTCTTTCAAAAAAAGCAGCATCTAGCCAACACCTTAAAAACTGACACTTGAATGTATTTGCAATCTTTTCGTGGGGAATATTATGTTTTTCGCAAATACTTAAGAAATCTTCAAACCCAAAATCCTGACACCTTTTTAACGAATCCTGATAAGCTAGCCATGTGCGGATGTTTTCTATGCTTTCGGCCATACCTGTTATTTTTTTATCTAGCGATTCAAGTGAAAAATCTTCTAGCTTGCCCCTTAATCCTTCAGTAATGTTGAATTTAATGACCTTTAAAAATTCTTCTACGATATTCCTATGATAACCCATATCTTTTGCAACGTTCTCTCTCAATGTATTTATTCCGTTTACATCAAGTTCTTTATTAATAACCTTGCTAAATATATCCTCTGTAAAGTGGTCTTCTTCCATATGTTTATGAAATTTAGCAACCCATGTTGAAAACTTTTCCAGTTCACTACCCCCTGAATCTCTGGCAGCCCATAAATCTCCAAAGAGCTTCCTCCCTAAATCATCATAACCATCAATGTTTTCTGCCCATTTTTTTGCTTCGCATATTTTCTCTAAATCTTCAACTATTTTCTCTAGCTTGGGATTGTAGTTCTTGTTCTTGTGTCTTTTTGCTTTTCGTCTGTTTTTGCGAAAAGAGGTGGATAAAAAATAAAGAAGCTTCCCCATGCAATCTTTATATTCGACTAGAATGCTCCCTGCATCTTCTTCAAGTATTGATAAATTAAACCTGTCCTTTGCCCACTCTTTAAAATCGCAAAAGTTCTTAACGTCGCTTACCATATTATTTATTTTAACTAACAAGTCATCCCAATTAGTATTTTTCAGAAGCTCTATAGCAGTACACGGCAAAGCAACTAAGACACTTGTCCCATCTAAAATAGCTTCAGTTTCTCTATACGTATCTGGTTTTTTAAAACAACTGGCTACAACAAGTTGCTGAACACTATTTTGCAGTTTTTTGCTTGCCTCATATGATAGGTTCATTAACTCTTTAATCTTTATTTTGTCTTGATAGGAAAATTCCGTTGTGAGCCTTGAACCATACCAGGAATGTAACATTGGATTATTTATGTGGCTTAAATCTATACTTAATTTCTCTAATAGTTCATATCCTTGTGCCACTCTTTTTTCATCCCATTGCTCGGCCTCTTTAAAGATAAATTCTAAATCGAGAATCTCTGGCATCGAAGCAATAATTCCCATCGCTTTGTAAGGAGGCATTATTAATGCACCAAAAGGTGTGCCTACTTCTCTTGCGTAAGCCCCTAATTCTTCCTTTAAATGCTCTAACTTTAACAAATCCTGGTCATGTTTATGGTCTGGTTGCTGTGGGCTTGTTAAACCTTCTGATAGCTCCTCAATGACACGTTTCTTACTAACCTTCCTACTGTGTAATTCAAGGCAAAAATCTCCTAAACCAACTATCTCAAGCCTCTTTTTTACTACTTCTAAAGCAGCCATTTTTTGGCTGACAAATAATACTTTTTTACCTTCAGCCAAAAGCTCTGCTATTATATTTGCGATTGTTTGCGATTTACCTGTACCTGGGGGGCCCTCAATAACTAAGTTATTACCTTTTTTCACAATTGCAATTGCTCTTTGTTGGCTTGAATCTGCATCCAGTATTTGGAAGGTTTTTTGAGGTTTTATCGCTTCCTTTAATTCTTCCCATGAACACAATGAATCTAATGGTTCCCTTTTGTGGATTTCTTGTCCGCATATAGTTTGAACAACCTCGTTCCCTAGTACACTTTCCAAGTTTGCCTCTAAATCTTTATACATCATAAATTTTGCAAAGGAAAACAACCCTAGAAATATATCGTTTGTAATTCTCCATCTTTCCTTAGGCTCAATTTTTTTCTGTATATCATTAAAAATTTTAACTAAATCTATTTTTTCTACATCTCCTTCGATGTCATCTAAATTTATGCCAAAATCAAGGTTCAATTTTTGTTTCAAGGCAGGGTTTAATAGAATGGCATCCTCATTATAGTTAAGCTTATATATACCCTTTACTGAGGGTCTAGTAAGCTCTATCGGAATGAGAACTAACGGTGCCTTGATCTTAATGTCAGAGCTAGCAGCTTCGTACCATTCTAAGAAGCCTACAGCTAAAAACAAGACATTATAACCCTGTTCTTCCATTACTGAAGCAGCCGAGGAATGAATGCGGAAAAGATTTTTCGCTAACTGCTCCTTTATTAAATTAGTCTGTAAATGAATATCTACATGCTTGTCAGCTAATTTTTCTTTATCATATTTCATATACTCTTTAGTCTGTATTTCAATCTCGCCCTCTTCTTTTTCCTTTATTTCAGGCATAGGCAAAAAATCCATAGTTTTCAATTCTGTTACTAATGTTGTAAAAACTTCTGGCGGTTGCTCATCCACTATTCTTATAGTAGTGACTTTAGTTGGCCGAAAACTTATTAATCGATTTCCTTTTCCTAAATCGATTAATTTCTTTTTCCATCTGTCAACTCGTTCAGCTATTATTTTTTCCATATTTTTTTATCCTAAATTAATGGGCATCTTTAAATTTTTCTTTTCCACTATGTTAAATTAGCCTCTTTAGAAACGACTTGTTTAGTTTAAAATTTAATATAGTAATTAGCGACGTTTTGGTTTTCGTTCG
>CAZTRD010000063.1:0-4707 GCA_964616145.1 uncultured Candidatus Saccharibacteria bacterium
TAATCATTTGGATTTTGCTCGAAATAGTTTCGAACTTTGTCCAACAAACACCGCATATGAAAAATATATCAATTGGAGATAAATATCCTGAGATAGTAAATGTTCTAATAGAGATAGAAAAGGGAGGGCATAACAAATACGAGTATGATGATGATTTGGAATTGATTAAATTAGACAGGGTTTTACATTCTCCGCTTTTCTTTCCTGCCGACTATGGCTTCATCCCAAAGACCACTGCAGAAGATGGAGATCATTCAGATATCTTGGTTATCACAGACAGCCCTACATTTCCCGGTTGCCTGGTAGAAGCAAGAATAATTGGAGTGATGGGGATGTCTGATGAAAACGGGATTGATCAAAAGATAATTGCCGTGCCAAATCAAAATCCTCATTATCAGCATGTTAATGATATAAAGGATTTAGAACCTCATATATTAAAAGAAATAGCTCATTTCTTTAATCAGTACAAAATGCTGGAGAACAAAGATGTAGAGGTGGGGGAATGGGAATCGAAAGAAAAAGCGATAGAACTAATTAAAAAAGCTCATCAGGCGTTTTTGAATAAAAGCTAAAGAATTTATGATTGCAGATATAAAACCTAATTATAAAATAAAGAGTAAATCCTCTAAAGTTGCTCCTAGGAAAGAGGTTCCTAGTAAGTATTTAATATCTTCTATTAAAATATCGGAAAAAGAAATTAGAAATAATGATTTCTATTCCTTTAAAAATACCAAGGAGGCATTAGAATTTCTTGATAAAATAGAAGAGAATAAGCCGCTTGATCTTTGAGCTTTCTAATGCTAATATATTCATATTCCCATGATAGATTTAGTTTTAATCCTAATCATCGCGTTGGTTGCGTTAAGCAGCCTGATAGCTGTTTTTTTTCTTTTTAAGTTCCTTTCAAAAAACAAAACAGACACGAAACAAAATGAAGCTTTGTTAAGCTTGGAAAGAAGAATGGGGGATTTGATGAATGAATTAAAAGGAACTGTTGATGGGAAATTAACAGAGATCAGGGGGACGTTTGATAAAAACTCAAATGCGATGAATTCCCAGATTGTTTCCGTGGTAAAGGAAACTACTCAGTTAAAACAGGGAGTGGAGGAATTAAGCGTAATTGCTAAAGAAATATCAACATTCCAGGAATTCTTTAAAGCACCAAAGTTAAGAGGGCAATGGGGAGAAGCAACCCTGGAACATATTCTTGGACAGTATTTCCCCAAAGAGCTATATCAAAGACAATATCTGTTTTCCAGCGGAGAACAAGTAGATGCGGTATTAAAACTTCCTGATGGGAAATTGCTGCCAATTGATGCTAAATTCAACTTTGACAATTTCAGAAAAATGGTAGAAACTGAGAAATCTGAAGAAAAAGCAATTTACAAAAAGAAGTTTTTAGAAGATACTAAGATAGAAATACAGAGGATTGCTTCTAAATATATCCTGCCATCGGAAAATACAATAGATTTTGCTTTAATGTATATCCCGGCAGAAGCCGTATACTATGAACTGAATACTGCCAAAGATACCGATCTGATCAATTTTGCCTGGAGCAAGAAAGTAATCCTATCCTCGCCTAATACCATATATCTGACTTTAAAAGTAATAGAGCATTGGTTCAGAGATACTCAGGTTTCAAAGCAGACGAATGATATATTAAAGAGATTGTCTAAGATTCAGCAAGACAGTGAAAAATTAATGGATGAATTCAGAAAATTAGGAAGTCATTTAAGAAATGCGTCGTCTGCATATGAAAATTCTGAAAAAAGACTGTCAATGTTTGATGATAAGGTAGGGAAAATATTAGAAGTAAATACTGAAGAAAATATTAAAAAATTAAATTAAAAATATGGAGTTTGCAGTGATTAAAACCGGAGGTAAACAATATTTAGTTGAAGTAGGAAAGAAGATAAAGATAGAGAAGCTGGATGCAAAAGAAGGAGGATCAGTAACCTTTGATGAGATTTTGATGGTGGGAAATGATAAAGAGATAAAGATAGGGAAGCCTTTTGTATCTGGAGCCAAAGTAACTGGCACTGTTTTAAAGCAGGACAAGGATAAAAAAGTAGTTACTTTTAAATACAGACCTAAGACCAGGTATCATAAGACAATAGGGCATAGACAACCATATACAATGGTTGAAATTAAAAAGATAGGGTAAGGAGAGATATCAAAAAAGTAAAAAACACTTCTAGGGAGAAGCGTTTTTTACTTTTCATTCTTTGTTTTTTTATCATTCTGTGCTAATTTAAAAATGGCTCCCAATTCCGGGATCCTATCTTTCCGCGAGAAGGAGGGGAGATGAAACGAGTGCTCGTTTTGTCGCTCGTCACCTAGGGGCCATGCCGGACTGCTAGGTTGACCTAAGCCTGTGGAAAACAGGCGCGACAAGAGAAGGTGCGGCAGGAGGTCAGCTCCTGCCGCATATCCATTTTATATATATGGTAAACAAGAAAAATTAAACAATCAAATCATCTTCGCCAGTTTCTTCCAGGAACTGGTTTTTCTCTAAACTCTTGAAGCTAGCAATAGTTTCATCAAAGAATAGCTCTATTTGGCCTACAGGCCCATTTCTATGCTTAGAAATGATTATATCCGCTATATTCTTTTTTAAGGTATCTGGCTTGTATTTCTCTTCCCTATAGATGAACATTACAACATCCGCGTCTTGTTCAATAGCCCCTGTTTCTCTTAAATCTGACAGCTTAGGAATAGGAGGCATTCTTTGCTCTACAGCCCTAGATAGCTGGGAAAGGGCCAGCACGGGCACGTTAAGCTCTTTAGCGAGGGTTTTAAGGGACCTTGAGACTTCTGTCATCTGCTGGACCATTCCGGCATTGGAATTCCTTGGCTCTGTAAGTTGGAGATAGTCAATAATCAGAAGTCCCAAGCCATGTTCTGCCTGTAATCTCCTGGCCATAGCTCTCATTTGCAAGACATTGGATATGGCGCTGTCATCTACAAAGATAGGGGCCTCAGACAGAACTCCTAAGGCTGATTGTATCCTTACAAAATCATTATCCGGGCCATCAGATGTTAAATGGCCTGTTCTTAATCTCCAAAGATCCACTCCTGCCTGAGAGGCAATCATTCTGTCTACTATCTGGTCTTTAGACATTTCAAGACTGAATACTCCAACTGGTACTTTGTGATACACAGCTGCATTCCTGGCAATATCCAAAGCCAAAGAAGTTTTTCCAATTGAAGGCCTGGCTGCCAGGATAATCAAATCAGATTTCTGGAAACCTGACAGCAGATTATCCAAATCAACAAAGCCGGTGGAAACGCCTCTGATTGAGCCTCTGTTTTTTGAAAGATTGTCTATCCTTTCAAAAGCTCCTTCCAATTCTTCTTTAATCAGGATAAATCTCTGAGTAAGAGATTTTTGAGAGATGGAAAAGATTCTTTTTTCCGCTCTGTCTAATAATACATCAATATCTTCCAATTCATCCTGGCCCATTTCTCCTATATCATACGAAGCATCTATTAAATCTCTTAAAATTCTTTTTCTTTGAACTATTTTTGCATAGTTCATTGCATGAAATGCATTAGGAACTGAATTTGTTAATTCAGTTAAATATGTATTTCCTCCAATTTCTTCTAAAAGATTCTTTTCTTTTAATCTGTTTGCTACAGAGAGAACATCAATAGCTTCTGCTTTTTCAAAAAGTTCTGAAACCGCTTCATATATATGCTGATGATCTTTTTTGTAGAAATCCCTAGCTTGAATAGAATCAACAACCTTAACAATCGCATTCTTATCAATCATTAAACATCCCAAAAGAGATTTCTCTGCATCAATATTCTGAGGTGGAAGCTTTGATGTGTTATTTGTCATATTCCTATTCTACACATTCAAGAAGAAGAGGCAATATTGCAAACAATCATATTTTGTGGTATAATTTAAATACTTAGTTCTTTAATATTGATGGTAGCGCTTTGGAGCTTCTAATGGCTTTAAAGCGCTACCATCAAAGTGAGAGACTACATGTCCTCCGCCTGTCTAAGGATGCATAGCATCCGGGCCAATATGGTAGTGGTGAGGAAATGACAAAGAGGTTCGGGTACGTGATCAGCTTTTTGATCACGTGTTGGAGAATTCCTGTTCGAGTCACTGCCTCGCGAGAGAAGGGAAGCCAGATCGTTACCTTTAACGTCTGCTTCATCACGACGTTTCTGGAACATCTGGGACCGTTAACCAAGCTGCTTGAAAGGAAGGTCATCGAGATCATCCACGATGCAGCCCTATCCTCTTATCCCTTTAACCTTGATCATACTCATGAGGATGGGGAAGGAGTGATGGTCACACAACCGCTCGCCGATTGCCAGGTTCGATCAAGGGTCTCGTTCGCGTACGGCGAACCCAACTTCGGACAACTCTGGGGTGAAGGTCTAAAGAAGGCCAAACTCCATCCCAGAGACTGTCGGATCGAGGGAACTAACGCAGACGGGATAACGTTGGGAGTTCTGACCCAACAGCGAGTGGATGAATTCCCGGCAGGCGAAGCTCAAGTGGGCAAAGAGTAGTCTCCACGCTATAACTAGAGCCGCTGCGCACAAGTAACACGCGCAGCGGCTTCATCGTTTTATATCACAAAACCATGTGTTGCATAAATAGTAGATATATGGTATAATGTATATAGGTAAGTGTAGGCAAGTTCACCCCCGAAGTGCAACTGATGAGCAATTAAAATTATCTACATT
>CAZTRD010000064.1:0-4693 GCA_964616145.1 uncultured Candidatus Saccharibacteria bacterium
AAGACTGGTAATAATAATTACTCATACATTACCTAATCTTGGTTAATTATTAGCTCTCTTAATATATCAGATTGAAAGGGGATTGTAAATGAGCGGATACGAGAAGGATCAATCGACCAAAAAATTAAGATTTTGGAATAATTTATTCTTTAATCGGTAGATGTCCGCGTGTTTGGCATAACCCAACCAAGCCATAATCGATGCGCAAATTGTGGATAGCTCTACCTTCCCTCGTCTATATTCTCTATTTAAATGCTTAATTCTTGCTTCTATTCTTTTTACGCTACCCTTACGTAGTAATTTATAATGATAAAAGGTTTCATATCCCAAAAAATCTACTCCATTTATCATAGGAAAAATACGAGTTTTCCGGGGATGTAATCTCAAATCAAGATAATGATCTAGAAATTCCTTTATTTTATTTCTTGTTTCTAAAAGAATATTTATTGACTGACTTAGAATAATCAAATCATCCATATATCTTAAATAGTATCTTATTCTTAGTTTTTCTTTGACAAAATGGTCTAGCTCGTTGAGATAGAGGTTTGCGAAAAGCTGACTCGTTAAATTGCCTATAGGAATACCTTTCCCTTTTAATTCTCCTTTTCCTTCATGGTTTTCCACGATTCTTTCTATCAATTGCATTGTCTTTCCATCCTTAATCTTTCTTCCAATGATTTCTAATAAAATTTTATGGGAAATGTTATCAAAATACTTTTTTACATCCGCTTTCAAAACATATGCCTTTTGAGTATTATTCTTGGTAACTTTTCTTTTGAACTCATCAAACCTCTTGATCGCTTTATGAGTCCCCTTGCACTTGCGACAAGCATAGGAATCATCAATAAAACTTTTATCAAAAATCGGCTCAATAATATTGCACAAGGCATGATGAACTACCCTATCCCTGAAGTCAACAACCCAAATATCTCTTTTTTTGGGTTCGCGAAGAAAAAATCTTTTTGGCGAACTTGGCTTATAATTTAAAGATTCTAATTCTTCTTTTATTTTCAGCAATTCTCCTTCCATATTGTATTCAAACTTCCCAACATCCTTTTTCCTCCTCTTCTTTCTTTTTGCTTTCTCAAAGGCTGAATATAAATTTTCAAAAGAACAAATTTTCTCATAAAGATTTTTATGGCTTTTCATTATCTTCATCGACAAATTTAATCCACCCTCCAAGCATCTTGCCGATTTCATCAATCGCTTCCTCTAAAACTTGGTAATCTTGGAATACTAGGAATTTTAAATCTTTTGCTAGTCTTATAAATATCCTCAATTTATTCAAGACCACGCTGGCTTTTTTTAAATCATCCAACCTGTCTTTCTTTTCATTGGCCTCAATGACCAGACCCAAAAAATCTACGCATCCTTGCTCTATTCTCTGGCCCAAAATATATTGCTGGCGTTTAGGAAATTTAGGAATATAGATATAGACCTGTTTGATTAAATCGTAGGTTTTTTGAAAAATAGGCAGATTTTGAAGATAATCTCTTGCCATATGTTTACTTTAATAAAACCAGTAGGCCCCGATAAGGAATTGCCTCTAACGGGGCCGGGAGCAACAGTATTAAACCAATCCTTACAGCAACGAAACGCATTGGAGTTGCTGGGATTGTTGTTGTTGACCGTCGAGCAGGAACCATTGCCGAATTTCAGCACGTTGTTGTTGTCGTTCCAGTCGTCGACCCATCCCCAGAAAAAGTTTTCACCAGAGATTTGATTTTCGCTTAAAAACTACTAATCATTTCTCTTGTATTTTAAAAAAGGAAATGGGGTGTACTATTGTTCTCTTTTTAAGGAAGTTTTTACCTTAAAAATTCTGGCAATCTAATTTTGCTTGCACTGACAAAATATCCATAGATATTTTGGCAACAGGCAAGTTGATTTTGAAAAAATTTCGCGGATCAAATATTAAAAATCAATTTCAATTATTAAAGACCAAATCAACTCATCAAATTTCCAATATCAAAAATTATTTACAGCAACGAAACGCACCGGAGTAGCTGGGAACGCTGTAGTAGACCGTCGAGCAGGAACCATTGCCGAATAGCAGCACGCCGCTGCTGACGTTCCAGTCGTCGACCCATTCATAATCATCCGTACCATTCGTAAGTAAACTGTTAATACAGGCATTATACCATTCACTTGCTGAGCATAGCCGGGCGCCACCATAGTTGTCATAGCAGTAATCGCTAGCAGCCCACCAGGTAGCAGACCCTGCTTCATTTGTCTGAATACAATAAGTTCCGGCATTAGTAAAACCGCTACCACAGGAAATATCTGTAGGCCAAAGATATGAAGTTCCTTGAGAACCATCTAATAAATCTGCATCTAACCCACTACCGCTCCCGTCATTACTAGCCGTCCAGGCTGTGCCAGTTATCTTGCTTGGATTAATTGATCCAGCTAGATCACCACTTGCTACCGTTCCATCCAATATTGCTCCCGTATCCACGCTTCCATCAGGCAAGTATCCTGATCCATCTGAAATATATACTTTACTAGAACTTGTTGCCGTAGCAGTTCCATATCCATCTAGGTATCTGGCATTAACATCTGCAGCTCCTGTGTTTATTCCTGCTGCCCTTAAGAAGTGATAAGCACCCCCCCCCACAGGACATAGGCAGAGATGGCAGTTAATCCGCAACAAGCACCAACGATAAATATATAGAGAGCTTCTTTCAAATTATGTTTCATAGGTTTGAATTTAATTAATATTTAATTATCTCATAAAGAGATTAATTGACAAGTTGTTTTTCCACTCTTAAATCTTTTCTCCAATCACCTCATCTACTATCCCATATTCTTTCCCTTCTTGAGCTGATAAGTAGAAGTCCCTGTCTGCATCTTTTTCAACCTTATCCAATTTCTGTCCTGTATGTTTTGCAACTATTTGATTAATCTTCTCTTTAATCTTTAATATTTGCTTAGCTGTAATCTCTATCTCCGATGCCTGGCCAGAAACTCCTCCGGCTACCTGATGTAAAAGAATTTCAGAATTAGGCAGAGCAAATCTTTTTCCCTTAGTTCCCGCGGCAAGCAATACTGCAGCCATAGATCCGGCTAATCCCACGCAAACCGTGGAAATCGGACAATTTATATATTGCATCGTATCATATATCGCCAATCCTGCAGTAACAGATCCTCCCGGACTGTTAATGTATAGCTTTATCTCTTTTTTGGGATCTTTTGAAACAAGGTAAAGAATCTGAGCAATGATTAAGTTAGCTATTTCATCGCTAACCACTCCTGCCATAAAGATAATTCTATCCTCTAAAAGGCGGGAGTAGATATCATATGCTCTTTCTCTTTGACCTGATTTTTCAACTATTGTTGGTATTATCGGCATTTTTTTGAGTTAAATTCTCTAAAAATTCCAAGGCCTTTGTATTTTCTATCCTTTCTCTAGTATATTCTTGCAAATGATCCGGATCAATAGCTTCATTAGCTTCGTTTTCTGTCTTAAACTTACTCAGAAACTTATTAACTTCTTCTGCAATTTCAGCATCCGAAGCTGTAATATCTTCTAATTTCTTCAATTCCTTTAAAATCAATGATTTTTTGATCTTATCCTTAATACTCGGTATTAAGGAATCTTCAAACCCTTTGTAGTCCAATTTCGCCTGTTTTAGATATTCTTCAAAGCTCATTTTAAGCATTTCAGGAATTCTTGCTTGTAAATCCTTGGCTGCTTGTTCTTTTTCCACATCAATCAGAATCTGGGGAATATCGCATTCTGTTTTCTTAGCTATTTCGTCCAGCACCAATCCCTGAATTCTCTGTTTTTCTACCTGTTCTTTTTCTTTGATAATTCCTGACTTGATCTCTTTCCTTAAATGATCCAAAGTTTCAAACTTGCCAATGGATTTGGCAAATTCATCATTGATTTCCGGCATTGAAACGCTTTCAATTTTAACAACTTTAACTTTAAAAGATATTTCTTTGCCCGCCATCTCTTTATTCACATAGTCAGCAGGAAAAGTGATTTTGAATTCTTTTTCCTGATCTTTTTTTAATCCCAGGAGCTCTTTTTCAAAATCAGGAAGCAAATGGCTTTGCCCGACAACAAAATCTTCTACCATTTCTTTCCCTTCATTGATTGAAGAAGAACTGTATGATATTTCTACAAAATCTCCTTTTTCTATCACTCCATCTTTTGGAGAGGTCTGAGATCTTGATCTTTGAATCCAATTAATGGTTTCTTCTATTTCTTTCTCTTCTACTTTGACTTCTTCTTTTTTGATCCCTTTGGCAATTTCTTTGTAATCAGGAAGTTTTACATCAGGCAAAACCCAAAATATCGCTTTAAATTCTAAAGGATTGCCTTTAGCTAATTTAATAACAGAGATTTCCGGAGGACCAATGATTTCCAATTTGTTTTCTGCAACAAATTTCCAATAGAAATGCTTTACTGCTTCTTGCCCAGCATATTCCAAAACTTTGTTTTCATCTAAATAGTTTTGGGCTAAAGAATCAGGAACCTGCCCTTTTCTGAAACCATTAATTGAAAGATTTTCTTTTGAACCTTTTAAAACCTTTTCAAAGAATGGGTTGAATTCTTCTGCAGAAATCTCAATTAAAACTTCCTTTTTGCAATTCTTTAAATCAGTTATCTGAGTTTTCATATAAATAGAGGAAGGGAAAGAAGAGCAACAACTCCAATTAATTTAATCAGAATGTTTAATGATGG
>CAZTRD010000065.1:0-4621 GCA_964616145.1 uncultured Candidatus Saccharibacteria bacterium
GGCTAAAATTTATAAAGCTTATTGGAGTTTATTTGCTACCCCTCATAGTTCAATGTGATAGACGCCCTTACCTTACAACAATGTTTATAAGGGGTAAAAATATTTTCCCTTATGAATAAGAAGATAAAAACAAAGGCGGAAGTTGTCGAGGAGTATATTAAATATCGTCGGTTAAGAAATCATACGTCGTCGGTTAATGATATTAAATTTCATATAAAGAAATTTATAAACTCAACTAAAAAATCTCTTGATGATTTTGACGACGAAGTTCTTTTAAATTATATGGATAAGATAACTCCAAAATATTCTATCTCTATGCTTAATAATATCAAGAGTTCATACATCAAGAATTTTATTAAGTGGTATTATATTGATTGGAGTAGTCGATTTAAGAATCTTGATATTATGTGCAAGACAGAGAAAGTCGGTGAAACATATAACGCTGAAGATATGATTAGCGAGGACGATTTTAAAAAAATTATCAAGCGGGAAGAAAGTCATTTTTGGAAAGCATATTTTCTAACTTTGTTTTATGGATGTTGTAGACCGACGGAAGTTTGTCATTTAACTAAAGATATGATTGAGTTCGATGATGACGGAGCGTTTATAACAATTTATTCGAAGAAAAATAAAACTTCTTTTATTAAGTTTGTTCCAAGTGATGTTGCTTTTTATTTGAAGGAAATGATTAACTTAGATCATAACTTTATGTTTTATAACGAAAAAACAAAATTACCAATAACAGTTAAGGCAGCATACTGGAGAATAAAAAAATTATCAGAAGGTAAGTTAGATTTGTATACGTTGAGACATAGTATAGCGACGATTAATTATGGTAAGGACATCAAAGATGATTATATTGCTCGACAAATGGGACATAGCCAATCTATGAAAAAGAAATATGAACACAATGACAAGGAGAAATTAAAAGAACGTGCAAAAAGTATTTATATTATTCCCGAAGATTTACCGCCAGCAGAGAGACTCACACTTAAAAAAAGAGTTGAAGAAATAGAAAAAAAAGACGAGAAAAATGCAAAGATTATGATGATGCTTCTCGATATTCTTAAGGATAATAAACAGATAGCCAAGAAAAATATTAATAAGATTAAGCAAATTGCTGAGCAAAATGAACTTTTATTCAATAAGTAGCCCTTTTTAGTGTCCTACAAATAGTGGATAATCTTTTTATAAAAAATAAAACCCTTTATATTTTATAAAATGGAAAAAAGACGAATGTTTCATTGTAACTTTTGTCAATGGGAATGGTTGTCGAAGATTACACCCCTTAGGTGCCCTCGCTGTCATAACCCACGAGATGGGAAACCCCAACTAAATAAACGCAATTTTAAATGAAAATGGAACAAACATTCACCCTTGAACAAGAAATTAAATATCTTCCAAGAAGTAGATGGAATTTGATTTATGCCCTACTGCTACACAACGGAGGAACTCCAACTTGGCAAATGGATGGGATAGAAAGGGATGAACTCCTATTTGTCGTTGAGCAATTAAGAAGAAAGGGGATTTGTGTTTGACATTTCCTTTTTTAATTTTTCATACTTTTTCTTTTTGGCGTATATTTTGAGGAGGATTTTACTATTTTTCACCTTCTCATTTTTTATCGTTGCAATTGGTTATTTATTTTCTCTTTCTATAATTTCTTACATTTACAACTAACGCTTTCCTTACCGCTACTTAAAGTTTTATAAGTCAAATCACAATTATATCCCAAATCGCTAATAGTATTTAGCCTATTCTCTTCTGCATATCCACAAACCATATTTTTTCTTGTCGAGCTGGTTATATAATTCTTAAAATTTTCCCACGTTCCTGCGCCCGTTTGAGTAGTTGTTTCGTTACATTTACTACAGGGAGTTTCTTCTAAAACCTCGACTCTTGTTACTAATCCTGTTATTGATGAAACAATATTTGAGAGTTGTGTTGTGATGGTCGTCTTCCAAGATTCCAATAAACCGACCCTCGATTCTAAATTTTCTATTCTATCCATCAATATTTGATATTCTTCAGAACGATTTTCTTCTGTTATATTACTTTTTATAACTCTAAATAGAATTGATGTATGCTCAGTATTATTGTTAGCATCAGTACAACTAAATCCCCATTCTTGTAATTCAGAACCGGCATATACCTCCGTATAGTGTTCTATGGATAGTTCTGAAGTGATATCATAATAATTATCATTAAGAAAAATAGGACAAAGTGTTACATCTTCTCCAACACAATCTCCATAGGACATTTGCCCCCCATAGCTACATTTTGCAGGAACGCTGGTAATTATACTTATATTTAATTCATAATTATTCCCCTCAAAAAATTCATATACAGAATTGTTAATTGGAGATTGGATTATCATAAAAGAATCATTTGCGCAATCTCCCATTGGATTTCCATATTGATCGTAAAAACACACTCCAATATCTCCTTCGACAGAAGACACAAATGTTAATTGAAATGCTACTATTGCAAAAGACAAAACAAGTCCTAACAAAACACCCCTCTCTAATTGCATAGAAAAATCTATGCAATGGTTATATATAAATACATCGGATTTCCAATATGATATTTTCTATCACGGCTATCAAATGTATTTATGAAATTCTTGGAATTTTAAATAACAAAAATACAAACTATGCTTATTTATATAAAGAAATCGGAATTAGCCACGAAACTCTACAGACCGCATTAAGATTTCTTCAGGAGAAAAAATTTATTACCAAAGAAGACCGGGGTCATAAAAAAAGTTTTTATGAAATTAGTGAAAAAGGAAAGAAATATTTTTCGTTAATGAAGGCACTGAAAGAATTAGAGAATTAAGTTTTTTAAAGAAAATCTGTTACCATAGATTGTTTTATTTTCTATTACGTATTTATCTATTTAACTTCCTCAACTTCCTTCTTCTATAACCCACAAATCCAAGCCCGCCAGCAACAGCAATGATAAAAACTCCTGCAAGTGCGGTGCCAGTTGTTCCAAGTGTTCCAATAATCGCACCCGTTATCCCCGATAAAAATCCCGAGCTATTATTAGGATTATCATCTCCTTCAATTCCTTGTAATGTTTCGTTATTATTATTTCCACCTGTTTGGTTTTCTTGACTTTGATTTAATGATAGAGGCGCGGAAAAAGTACTTGAAAAACTAGTTTTAAAATTTTCTTCCACTTGATTTTCGTCTTGAGCATAAATCGTTATTGTTGATCCATCTTTTTCAAAAGTCTCATCCCCAAGGATTGCTTTAAGATTTGTTTTATAGGTTCCTTCAGAATAATCTGTCGTATCCAATGTGATTTCATATACTAAATTCGCATTCCCATAGCCATAGCCGTAGCCATATCCATAACCATAGCCGTAACCATAACCATAGCTATACCCGTAACCATTTTCATACCCGTAACCATAATCATACCCATAGCCATAGGACTTTTCCAAAACTTTAATTGTCATCCCATTACACCCTTCCAGGATTGTTCCATTTTCACTAAAAACACATATGCTTTTTTCTGGTCCATCTAATGTGAGTGTTAAATTATGGATCGGCAAAATTTTGTCCATTTTTTCGACATTTAAACTAGCAGTGAAAATAATATTTTCCCCTTGGTTTGGGCTGGCGTTATTTACCGTGAGATTCAAAAGAAGCGCCGAAACAGGTCCAGTAAGAAATAAAATTGTAAGAATAGCGACACTAATAAAGCCAGAGACAAATCTTTGATTATTGAGAATCTTTCTTAGTTTTTGCATGTTTTTCATCTTCATTCTAAATTTATAAGCATTATTGGGATAAACCACTACCTTTTTTGCACTTATAAATCTTTTTGTTGTTACCATTATAAAAGAACGATAGACATAAAGTTTAAAAAGTAAAAACTAGACGGAAGTATATTAGTGCAAAATGGAAATAGAAAAAAATAAAATCAAATATACAGTTGTAGTCCCAGTGTATAACGAAGAAGAAAACATTAAGCAATTAGACTCGGAAATAAAAAATGTTATGGAACTATTGAAGGAGACTAATGAGATAATCTATATCAACGATGGCTCCACGGATGAAACATTAAAGGAATTGAAATCATTAAGAAAAATAAAAATAATTGATCTAAACAGAAATTACGGACAGTCCACTGCGCTTGATGCAGGTTTTAAACAAGCAGAAGGGGAAATTGTTATTTCGATGGATGGCGATCTGCAAAACGATCCTCGGGATATACCAAAACTTCTTAAAAAATTAGACAAAGAAAATTTAGACGTTGTTTGTGGATGGAGAAAATATCGGAAAGACAAATCGGGAATTAAAATTCTTACGAGAATTGGTAGATTTTTTCGCAGGAGAATTATTCGGGACGAGGTTCATGACACGGGATGTACATTAAGAGCTTACAGAAAAGAAGCGGTTAAAAGTCTTGATATTAGTGGAGAAATGCATAGGTATATTCTTGCTCTTCTTAGATGGAAGGGATTTAAAATCGGAGAAGTAGTTGTAAATCACAGACAGAGAATAAATGGAAAAACTAAGTATGGATATAGTAAAGCAATAAGGGGTTTTATAGATCTTCTTTACATTTGGTTTATAGATAAATATTCTCAAAGACCATTACATATTTA
>CAZTRD010000066.1:0-4453 GCA_964616145.1 uncultured Candidatus Saccharibacteria bacterium
TTAACGCAATGCTTTACACTGGTAGGAAGGACCAGAAAAGATTATATCAGGGCAAAACTGTTGAGATAAAGTCATTGAAAGATTTTTATATCCAAGTCAGAGCATTATCGAATTTGCCATAAAAGGCAATATTGCCCTTCTTGTCATTGTAATCAGAAGGCTTTAATATGGAATTGAAAATAAAAAATCATTAAAAGGTTTTGAGGATTAGATTTATGCTGTCATTGACATGCTATTTTTAAATGACGGAAAATACACTAAATCAACGTTTTCCATGCAATAGGTTCGAACATCGTCCAATCCTCCCCGGGGGATGGGGCATTTCTGCAAAATAGTGATATTTAATAAAAAAGAGCCGTAATATTTAACTATTATGGCTCTTTTTGTTTTGTGTAATTATACACATGCTTGACACGAGTTTTGGAAGAGTTAAAATAGAACAATAATTGAGAATGCTCTGCAAGCATTTTTATATAGGTTTATGATAAATGGATTCTTTAGAAATTCAAAAGTTCTTTTCATTTCGTTTATTTTATCTTTAGGTATTTTTTGTTTTGTCAACGTCTCAAGTGTTCAGGCTGCCACCTATTATGTATCGACTTTAGGTACCGATAATACATCCCATGGCACAACCACAGGAACAGGAGCATGGCTAACGATAGGATACGCTCTCACGGGGAACAGAATTAACCAAGGGGATGCTTTAATTATTGAAGCTGGAACTTACGAACCCGCATCTTATTTTCTCGTAGCTATTGGTGCTGGTTCTGGTGATACTATAATCAGAGCGGCTGATGGCGCTACTGTTAACATCAACATAGCATCCGGGATCACTTCAAGGATGATGTATCCTGTTGGTTCTTTATATTTTAAGAATATTAATTTTACCAATACAAATAGCTCTAATGTTGATTGGATGTGGATACAATATGATGGGACTATTACATTTGAAAACTGTACTTTTGATTATAATAATGTTGCCGCTGGTACAATTGCCATACTTAATAATGCAGCAACAAATCTTATTTTTAAGAATTGCTATATTAAGAATGTTGGTGGAAGTTCATCCGGACACACTTTTATAATATCTGGCACAGGAACTTTAGCTGATAGTATTACAATGCAAGGTTGCTTAGTTGAAAATGTATATAGAGTTATAGAGGTTGCCGCACAAGAAACTGATATAACTTTAACTAATAACACATTCACTAAAATATCAGGAAGCGTTATCGTTCCACCAAATACATTAGATAGTTTTATAGTAGCTAAAAATAATATATTTGCAGTTAATGATGGCGCAAATGCATTTTGGATTTTAGGAACTCATGCTACTTATTTAATAGGAAATCCTAGCAAATTTGATGTGACAAATAATATATTTTGGTCACCTACTCCAACAACATCAGGACACTTTAATCCGATCTTATTCGCATCTGGGAGAGAATTAATCCCACTTGACAAAACCAATCTGTTTATAAGTCCAAATTTCACTAATTATGCAGGTGGGGATTATACCTTAGCTTCTGGTTCACTTGCTTCTGGAAAGGGCTTAGTTTCTGTATTGCCAATAACGGATAAAAATGGTAATGCTTGGAGAGGTGCAGATGTTGGGTGTTATACTAATCCAAGTCCAACTTCCCTTGTGCTTACCGAAGACAAAGTGGCATTTGTAGGGGACTCTATTATGCTTGGGTCAGGTGCTAATAGTGGAAGTAAGTGCTGGGAAAAGTTTAATGAAAATACAAACCTAACTGTTGTGAGTGGCAGTAATGCTGCTGTAGGAGGGCTCACAGTTGAAGGAGTAAGATTTCTAGTAGATAAGGTTATCACTGAACAGACTCCAGATGTAGTTTTTGTTTCAATAGGCGTCAATAACCTTCTAACATCAGGAACTCAAAGTCCCACTAATCTAACTGCACAGCAATTGGCGAATGAAGTTGTTGAGATTTTTGAAAAAGTAATAAATTGGGGTGCTATCCCTATATGGTTAGGTGTGCCGAGTCTTACTGACAACCAAGCTGAACCAGAGGTAGTAGATAGTTTAATAGCGTCGGCTTGTAGCCAAAATAATTGGGATTGTGGTTCTATTTTAGCGAAAATGAAGCTTAATGCTAATTGGGCGACAACTTATTATGATGATTTAGCAAGTAATCTGCATCCTAATAATGCGGGACATCTATCGATTGCTCAGACAGCAGAATCATTGTATTCGCCCTACACAATTGGCACAAACAATGTAAATATTTCAAGTAATACAAGAATTTATAATAATGGCAAATATAGATATCGGGATATCCCTTCAGGCACAACATCCGCCAATATAAACATTAGCCCGATAGGCGGGTGGAATGTTGGTGATTATTCTAAATTTTTAGATTTAGCTATTGATACTTGGAATAATACAGACATCTATTATAAAAAATGGACAGAATCCTCAGCAAGTTCGACTGTTGTTACATCCCATACAATAGGCGATTTGAGGCCAAATCAATATTATCAAGTCAAAGTAAATGATACCATAACAGAAACATTGCAGGCTGATGGTTCAGGTCAAATTACCTTTACATATTCAGGCGGATACTCCTCTAAAACATTTGAAGTAGAGGAAGTCCCAACTGCCCCAACTATAGCAAACCCAACTGTTTTATCATCTAGTGCTATTCGTTGGAATTTTACTGACAACTCAGACAATGAAACAGGCTTCAAGCTTTATGACAGCAATGGAACCTTAATTTCAACAGTAGCTGCAGAGAATCTTTCTTACATAGACGAAACAGGACTATCTGCAAGCACCATATACACAAGATACATCAAAGTATACAATTCCTACGGAGAAAGCTCAGCCTCATCTGACGCAACACAAAGCTTGGGATCACCAGCAGTAGTAATCATCAATACCTTGCCATCATCTAATCAGCAACAATCAAATACAAACATTCCAACAGTTACCTTTGACAAACCAATCTCTCAAATGACAAGAGAAGAGTTACTATCAAAGATAGCAGAAATCACTCAAGCTATTAATCAAATTAAGTCTTTGATGCCCAGTAACCAATCAAACACAAATCTGCCTTCAAGCATTCCATCCTCCTTTTCCTTCATATCAAACCTCAAGAAAGGAATAACAGACATAGCAGTAAAATATCTTCAAATGATTCTCAACCAAAACAAAGACACCCAATTAGCAGAAACAGGAATTGGCTCTCTTGGAAACGAAACAACATACTTTGGATCATTAACTGAAAAAGCAGTAATCAAATTTCAAGAGAAATACAAAGATTCTGTTCTATCCCCTTGGAATTTCACCAATGGAACAGGTTTTGTTGGCAAAACCACAAGAGAGAAACTGAATGAATTGATAAACAAGTAGTTTGTCCATAAAACTTGTCACAAATAGCAATATGCCCCTTCTTTTATAAAGAGGTGTATTTTTTTACACTGATGTATAGGGATAATATATTGCTATGTCTAAAAACTTATCAGCCAAAGACCATTCTCATGAAATTCTTATCAATGCTTCATTTAACGCGGATGAAGATGACTCTAACCAAATGGTAGAAATGGCAGCAGAACAGCTTGCCAATTTGATCTGGGATCACTGGCTTTACATTCAGGGACAGAAAAAGAAGAAAAAGCTAAATAATCCAGAATCTTAAACTACAACTGCGCTATACCCAGCGTTAGCCTTATAAAACTGCTTAATGAAATGCAATTGCTCCCTGAGAGACGCCATATATTCAAGGTCTTCCAAAACGGTTATAATACCTGCCGGGGTGGGGAGCCAGTTGCTTTTTATTATAACCATCTCTTTTGATATTTTCATTTGATTTTCTCCACTAACTCGAACCTGAATGTTGTATTGTGCCCACGATACCCTTCCCGCGTGACCCCCAGGCAAAAACAGAGGAAATTTATTTTCTCTAAACAAACACTCATTATCTTTGAGCTCATTATAAAAGAAAATCCTCTCCCACAACAAGGGAGAGGAACTTGCTTTTTGAAGCAAATTTTAGAATAAGTTATTTAATCAATTCATTCAGTTTTTCTCTTGTGGTTTTACCAACATAACCTGTGCCATTGGTGAAGCCCCATGGAGATAAAACAGAATCTCTGTATTTCTCTTGAAATTTGGTTACTGCTTTTTCAGTTAATGATCCAAAGTATGTTGTTTCATTTCCTGGAGAGCCAATACCTGTTTCTGCTAATTGTGTATCTTTGTTTTGATTAAGAATCATTTGAAGATATTCTACTGCTAAGTTTGAGATTCCTTTCTTGAGGTTGGATATGAAGGAAAAGGAGGATGGGATGTTTATATTTGATTGGCTACTTGGCATCAAAGACTTGATTTGGTTGATAGTTTGAGTAATCTCTGCTATCTTTGCCAATATCTCCTCTTTTGTCATTTGAGATATTGGCTTGTCAAAGGTAACTGTTGGAAGATTTACTCCTTGTT
>CAZTRD010000067.1:0-4310 GCA_964616145.1 uncultured Candidatus Saccharibacteria bacterium
CATGCATGGCTTAATCGAACCCTAATAGCAGCAATCTCCCGCAGGATCAACGGGAATTATGCAGATGTTGTTTATATGCCGCATCATCTGCTAATTTAATCCTTGAATTATTTATTGGTCGCTATTTTCAACTTAATAGAATTTTTGGAGTTACTAAACCAACCATACTTGACAGTCATATCAAGTACGTAAATGTCAAATGAATGTTTGTCTATTTTAGAATGTTTAGAATTGGTATATCTAAACTATATAGATGTGGAGGCGAGGTAACTTGTGAAGTTTAAGTAGTATTTAAACTTAACGTTTTTTATATTTAATTACTTCTTAATCATTCCTCTCTTCCTCTTTTCTTTCTTCATTCTTTTACGTTGCCACTTCCATCTCATCTGTTTCTTTTTCTTCCATCTGCGTGAACTTCTTTTCATATTAAGTTAGGAAAAATATTCTATTTATAAATGTTTTTAAATAATCCTGTATAAAGCTAAACGTTTACTAAAATTTAAAACAAAAATCTTTTTTAAAACTTAAGTTAGTTTAATGATTTAAAAACCGCAAGGTTTTTAAATAAAAACACATTTCTTTCATTGGTAAAATCTGAGTTTTCTGTATGGGGCCTCATTTTTAATTTTCTCGTCTTATCTTCTTAAGAACAACAAAACATTTAAATAGGTAGATATTTATAATTTTTTTTGATGGACACTTCAACTTTCAAAGGAAGAGACATAATCTCTATACGCGATTTTTCTAAGGAAGAGCTATTATATGTTTTGTCTATAGCAAAAAGAATAGAAAAAAGTCCCAATAAAGACCTGCTAAAAAACCAAATTGCCGCTTTACTTTTTTTCGAACCTTCAACAAGAACAAGGCTTAGCTTTGGAAGCGCAACGAAGCGCTTAGGGGGCAACTGCATAGGCTTTGCAAAAGCAGGCGTAACTTCTATCAAAAAAGGAGAAACATTATGGGATACCATAAAGATGGTAGAGCAGTACTCAGATGTCATAATAATGAGGCACCCACTAGAAGGTGCTGCAAGATTAGCTGCAGAAGCAGCAGAAATACCAATAATCAATGCAGGGGACGGCTCTAATCAACATCCAACACAAACCTTACTTGATCTTTATACAATCCAAAAAGAAAAAGGCAAACTAGAAAACCTAAATATTGGGTTCATTGGAGACTTAAAATATGGCAGGACAGTTCATAGTTTAGTGATTGCGCTAAGCCACTTTAACGCAAACATGTTTTTCATATCCCCTCCTGCTTTAAAGATGCCTGATCATTATCTAGAAGAGCTTAAACAAAAAAAGATAAAATTCACAGAGGTCCAAAATCTGTCTAAGGTAAGCAAACAGCTTGATGTTCTTTATGTAACCAGGATACAACAAGAAAGGTTCCCAGATAAGCTTGAATACGAGAAGTACAAAAATGTTTACAGGTTAGACAAATCACTATTAGAGACGTCAAAAAAAGATATTATCATAATGCACCCGCTTCCACGAGTAGGAGAAATCAGTCCAGAGCTTGACGAGACAGAAAATGCAGTTTACTTTAAACAAGCTGGAAACGGCATACCAGTAAGGCAGGCTCTGCTAGCTTTGGTGTTGGGGAAGATAAAATGAAAACCAAAATCTATGATAAATATCCAGCCTGGATCGTTTTAGTTGTTAATATTATAATGCTATTACCTATTATTGCTGGAGCATATATCATGTTTAGATTGAATTGGGTTACTGGGATTATGTATCTGGCTTATGTTGTTTTTCTTGAATTTACAGTTTATAAAGAAGGATGCAAGCATTGTTATTATTATAATTCAAGGTGTGCATTTGGAAAAAGTTATATTGCAAGAATATTTTTTAAAAAAGGTGATGGAAAAAATTTCACAGAGAGAAAAACTAGTTGGGAGGATTTAATCCCAATTATGATTGGTTCTTTGGTTCCTGTAATTGTTGGAATTGCACTTTTAATTTCAAGAGGATTCCACCTTCTGACTTTGATAGCTACAATCTATCCTGTTGTTAATTGGTTTTTTATTAATCCAATTTTATATGGGCAATTAGCTTGCAAACATTGCAAACAAGGAAGTATTTGCTGCCCAGCTTTAGAGTTTTTTTCAAAAGGAAAAGTAGGAAAGATAAAATGAATAAGGAGCTTAAAGTACCAGCAATAAAAGAAGGAACAGTAATAGACCATATACCTAGCAGGGTTACTTTCAAAGTAATGAGGATCCTAGATTTAAATGAGTTTGAGCATGTAGTGTCTGTTGCAATTAATCTAAAAAGCAAGACAATGGTTAAAAAAGGAATAATAAAAGTTGGAAATAGGTTTTTAACGCAAGAGGAAGTAAATAAAATTGCAATTCTTGCTCCAAATGCAACTGTAAACATAATAAAAGACTATGAGGTTAAGGAAAAAATAAAAGTTAACATTCCAGAAAGGTTATCCAATATTATCAAGTGCTCAAATCCAAATTGTATTACTAACACAGAAAAAGTAAAAACCTTATTCAGTATAGTAAGCAAAGATCCGTTAAAAGTAATGTGCCATCATTGTGAGCGGGTAATGGACCAAGAAGACATTACTCTACTTTAAGATAATAAGGGGTGAAATATGTCAAAAATAAAATTTTGTGAAATAGAGCTACACAACCCCCTTGTTCTTGCTTCTGGAATTTTAGGAACCTCTATTGATTTGCTTAATCGAGTAGCAGACAATGGAGCAGGAGCTGTAACCACAAAATCAATTGGTCCTGTTGAAAGGGAAGGCCACAATAACCCAACTGTTGTAGAAATTGAGAATGGTCTGTATAATGCAGTAGGTCTGCCTACTCCTGGTTATTTGAATATGGATAATGAGTTTAAGAGATGGAAAGAAGTTAAGGTTCCTTTGATAGCTTCTGTTTATGGCTCTTCAATAGAAGATTATGTTAATATTGTAAAATATATTCAAAAATATAGGCCATCAATAATTGAATTAAACATTTCCTGCCCCAATAAAGATGATGGGATGGTGTTTGCAACATCTCCTGAATTAACAAAAAAATTGGTAAAAGCCGTTAAGTTAGTTTCAAAAATACCAATAATGCCTAAGTTAACACCCAACTGCGATAATATCAGGGAGATTGCAAAAGCATGCGAAGAAGCAGGAGCAGATGCAATCTGCGCAATAAACACAGTTCAAAAAGAAATTATCCATCCTAAACTAAAAGTGCCATTACTAGCATACGGAAAAGGCGGAATCTCAGGCCCAATAATAAAAAAGATAGCTTTGGAAAAAGTAAGAGAGATAAGAAAAGCAGTTAATCTACCCATCTTAGGAGTAGGAGGAGTGACTTACGGCAAAGATGCAATTGACATGTTAAAAGCAGGAGTAACATTAGTTGGGATAGGAACAGGAGTTTATCTGAGAGGGATGGATGTTTTTAAGAAAGTTTTGAAGGAAATGAAAAATGCATAAAGCATACAAAATAAAAAAACTAATCCGAGAAACACCTAAGGCAGTTTCACTTATTTTAGATGGCAAAATAGATTATAAGCCAGGGCAGTTTGTTATGCTTTGGCTTCCAGGCGTAGATGAAAAGCCATTTGCAGTTTCTTACTTAGGTAAAAACGAATTTGGAATTACAATAGAAGAAAAAGGAAAATTCACAAAGACAATCTCAAACATAAATGTTGGAACAAAAGTTGGCATTAGAGGACCATACGGTAATGGCTTCCAAATAAAAGATAACTCAATAATTGTAGCTGGCGGCTTAGGAATGGCTCCTGCTCTGCCTTTAATTAAAAAAATAAAGAATACAATAATAATCCAAGGAGCAAAATCAAAAGAATACTTGCTTTACTTAAAAGATAAAGATTTATTGAACATAATTGAAAAAAACAATAATAAAATAATTTACTGTACAGATGACGGTAGCTTTGGTATCCACGGTTTTACAACCCAAGTTCTAAAAGAGATGCTAAGTCAAAAAATACTTTTGAATTCGAAGAATTCTAAAGGGTTAGGAAATTCAAAGAATTTCCAAAGCAAAACAGTTTACACCTGCGGTCCAGAGATAATGATTTACAAGGTATTTAAAATCTGCGAGAAAAATAAAATAGAATGCCAGGCAAGTTTAGAAAGGATGATGAAGTGTTCAATCGGTATTTGTGGGTCATGCGTATGTGGCGACCAATTGGTATGTAAAGATGGACCAGTCTTTAAATCAGAACAACTTAGAAAAATGGGAGATTTTGGTAAATATGCAAGATTAAAATCAGGAAAGAAAGTTCCAATAAATGATTATTACAACTATAGAACATGAAATCAAA
>CAZTRD010000068.1:0-4264 GCA_964616145.1 uncultured Candidatus Saccharibacteria bacterium
GAGGTTGATAGTTATGGCTACAGAAGATTCTTATGAAATAATGCCTTTATGATGTTATTGCTGGTTCAGGTGGCAGGAAAGGCCCTGATATGCCGCCTGGAATGGGGGGAATGCCACCTGGAATGGGAATGTAATTTTTTTATTTTTTCTTTTAAAAACAATAACCTTTTAAAAATAGAATTTTGCTTCAAAAATACTTTTTGAACCCCTCAAGCATAGCTTGAGATAAACCATTATGCTCTTTGCTTCGCTCAGACCATAAGGTTTTTATATAAATCTATATTTCTAAAGTTTATGACTACAAAGAGTGATTGTATTCACTGTCGGTAAAACACCTTTTTCTAGATTGAAATATATTGTTTTTCAGAGGGTATTTGCGCAGTATTTTCCGAAAGTTATTTATATACTGCTGAAACGCAGAAGCTTAAAGGGTGGTATGATATGGAACTGAACTTTGACAAGCTTAATGGACTTATTCCGGCTATTATACAGGATTATGAAACTGGAAAGGTGCTTATGCTTGGGTTTATGAACAAAGAGGCATGGAAGAAGACAGTTGAAACTGGAAAAGTCTGGTTTTTCAGCAGGACTAGGAATGAGTTGTGGTTCAAAGGGGAGACAAGCGGAAAATACCAGACTGTTAAGGAGATATTGGTTGATTGTGATAATGATACTCTGCTTATCAAAGTAGAGCAAGTTGGCAAGGCAGCATGCCATAAAGGCTATGAGTCTTGTTTTTACAGAAAGATAGATGGAAAGATTATAGGTGAAAAGCTATTTGACCCTAAGGAGGTTTATGGTGATAAAAATGGAAAATAAACTAAGGCTAGGAATACCTAAAGGATCTTTGCAGGAGTCTACGATTTCAGTGTTTAAGAAAGCAGGGTTCAATATAAGGGTAAAAGAAAGGTCTTATTATCCTGAAATAGATGATAATGAGATAGAGTGCACTCTTGTCAGGGCACAGGAGATGGCACGATATGTAGAGGAAGGCGTTTTGGATGTAGGCCTTACAGGGTATGATTGGATAAAAGAAAGTAAGGCTAATATCAAGGAAGTAGCTAACCTTACTTATGCAAAATCAGGATTAGGCCCTGTGAGGTGGGTTCTTGCTGCTCCTAATGATTCTGGAATCAAATCTGTAAAAGATTTAGAGGGCAAGAGGATTGCGACAGAGGCAGTGAATATAACTAAAGAATACCTTAAGAAAAATAATGTAAAGGCAACTGTTGACTTTTCTTGGGGCGCAACAGAGGTTAAGCCTCCTAAGTTAGCTGATGCGATAGTAGAGATAACAGAGACAGGCTCTTCATTAAGGGCAAACAACCTAAAGATAATAGACACTATTCTTGAGTCAACTACAAGGATAATAGTAAATAATGAATCTTACAAAGATGATTGGAAAAAGAAGAAGATTGAACAATTGGTTTTGCTGCTTAAGGCTGCTCTTTTGGCAGAAGAGAAAGTAGGATTGAAGATGAATGTTATGGAAAAAGACCTCAATTCTATAATTGAAATACTTCCTACATTGAAAGATCCTACAATATCTAATTTGGCTGGTAAAGGATGGGTTGCTGTTGAGAGTGTTGTGGATGAGAAGATAGTAAGGGATTTAATCCCTAAGCTAAAAGCAAGGGGGGCAACAGGAATAATTGAATATCCGCTAAACAAGGTTGTCGAATGAAAATACTAACTAAAGAGGATATCGTAAGGATAAAAGAACGCGGAAGTTCTGTTGATGAAGATAAGGTTAGGCCTATAATCGAAGATGTAAAGAAGAATAAGGATAGCGCTTTAATAAAATATGCTGAAAAATATGATAGGGTCAGAGTTTCTTCAATTAAAGTCAGCGATAAGGAAATAAAAGAAGCTTATTCTAAAGTTGATAGTAACGTTGTTGATGCTATAAATGCTTCGATAAAAAATGTAAAGAAATATCATGAGATTCAGATGCCCAAGGAATGGATGGAAGACATTTCAGAAGGTGTCAAAGCAGGACAGTTAGTCAGGCCGTTGGATAGTATAGGATGTTATGTTCCTGGGGGGAATTATCCTTTGGTTTCTACAGTAATCATGACAGTCATACCTGCTAGGGTTGCTGGTGTCAAGGAGATAGTAGTTTGCTCTCCTCCTGAAATAGATCCTGCTATTCTTGTTGCTGCTGATATGTGCGGAGCAACTGAAATTTATAAAGCTGGTGGGAGCCAGGCAATAGCAGCAATGGCATATGGCACAGAAACTGTAAAGAAAGTCAATAAGATAGTTGGGCCTGGAAATATCTATGTGACTGCTGCAAAGAAGATTGTTTATGGTGATTGCGGCATAGACTTCATAGCAGGGCCTAGCGAGATAATGATTGTTGCTGATGAGAACAATAATCCAAAATATATTGCAGCAGATATGCTATCACAAGCTGAGCACGATAAATTTGCAAGCTCAATACTTGTGACCACTTCAGAGAAACTTGTAAAGGACGTGGATAATGAAATAGAAAAACAATTAGCTTCATTATCAACAAAAGAAATAGCGAAAGCTTCTCTTGGTAATTTTGGCGGGGCAATAATAGTCAAGGATATTGACAAAGCTTTTGATGTGGTTAATGAATTTGCTCCAGAGCACCTTGAAATAATGATTGACGACGAGAAATTGCTGTCAAAAGTGAAGAATGCAGGAGCTGTATTTTTTGGAGAGTATTCAGTAGAGGCTGCAGGAGATTATTGCTCTGGCCCTAATCATGTCCTTCCTACAAACCAATTTGCAAAAGTCAGGGGCGGGTTGAGTGTGATGGATTTCCTGAAGATGCCGACTGTCCAGAAGATAAGCAAAAAAGGCCTTCTTAATCTGAGCAAGACGATAATTACCTTGGCTAATGTTGAAGGATTGGATGCGCACAAAAAAAGTGTTGAGGTAAGAGATGAAACCTAAGAAAGCTGTACAGGAAATGAAACCATATAATCCTCCTTTAGAAGGCAGGAGAGATTTTTTTAGGCTTGACTTTAATGAAAATACAATCGGGCCTTCATCTAAAGTTATAGAAGCGATAAGAGATGTTACACTGGATGAGTTAAGTGCATATCCTGAATATTCTCCTTTTAAGAAGAAACTGGCAAAGTACCTTAAGGTAAAATCAGGAGAGGTAGCAATAACCAATGCTTCTGATGAGGCGATTAAATTAGTGATTGATACTTTTATGGAGAATGGGGATGAAATAATAATTCCTGTTCCTACATTTCCTATGTTTAGGTTCTATGCAGAGGTTGCAGGAGTTAAGGTGAGGGAAATATTGTATAATAAAGACCTGTCTTTTCCTACTAGCAAGGTGATAGATGCTTTGAATGAAAAGACAAAGATAGTCGTTATTGTTAATCCAAATAGTCCAACAGGAACCCTTGTAGATGAAAGAGACATAATAAAGATAATTAAAAAAGCAAAAAATTCTATAGTGCTTCTCGATGAAGCTTATTATCAATTCTCTGGAAAGAGCATGAAGAAGTTAGTGAGAAAATATGATAATCTTGTCATACTACAGACATTTTCAAAGGCATTTGGATTAGCTGGGCTTAGATTGGGGTATATAATATCCAATAAAGAGAACATCAAATCATTAACCAAAGCGAATTCACCTTATAGTGTAAATAGTCTTGCTGTAAAGGCTGCTATGGCTGCAATAGAAGATAGCAGGTATGTTAAGAAGTATGTTTCAATGGTGCAGGAGTCTAGAAAATTGTTAAAGAAATTCCTACAGGATTTTGGAATAAGGTTCTTTGATTCAAGAGCAAACTTCATTCTTGTTGATTTTGGAAATAAAGCTAAGAAGATTGAAAAGGAATTGAAGAAGAAGGGCATTTTGGTAAGAAGCCAATCAGACAAGCCTTTGCTTAAGGGGTGTGTGAGAATAACTTTAGGGGCTAAGAGCCAGACATTAAAACTTATCAAATCATTAGTGGAGGTATTGAAATGAGAAAAGCAAAAGTTGTCAGAGATTCAAATGAGACTAAAATAAAATGTGCTGTAAACCTAGATGGGAGCGGTAAATATCAGGTTAAGACACCCATAGGATTTCTTAGCCATATGCTTGAGCTTTTTTCCAAACATTCTCTTATTGACTTGGAGATTGAGATTAAAGGAGATCTTGATGTAGATCAGCATCATACTGTTGAAGATGCCGGGATAGTACTAGGCAAAGCCATACTTGATGCATTAGGTGACATGAAAGGAATAAACAGGGCAGGCTATTTTATAATGCCTATGGATGAATCATTAG
>CAZTRD010000069.1:0-4263 GCA_964616145.1 uncultured Candidatus Saccharibacteria bacterium
GATTGGCTATTTTTCTTTCTTTTTTAGTGGCTTTATTTACTGACATCTTAAAAATCTTTGATAAATTTTTCTTAAGAGAAATCTTATTTATTGCTGCTTTATTTACAACTTTAATATGTTTTACTACTTTTTTTATTACATGTTTAACAGTTGGCTTAGTCTTTCTTTCTATTATCTCTTCTACATCTTTGTCTCTTTCTTTTATTTCTTGTACTGATGGTTTTTCCTTCTTTTTAGCAAATTTCTTTTTAATAGCTTGATACATTTCAAGCTTACTTTTGCATACTGCTATCTTATCTGATAACTTTTTGTTATCGATTATATCTCTTATCCAATTAGCAAAATCATTCTTCTCAGTATTTACATGATGGTTGAATATGTCATCTGACATATTCTCAAGTGCATCAGAAAGCTCCTGAAGGTTCTTGAGTGCTCTTCCGTCTTTCAACCAGAAGTAGTTCTCTGGCTTAACCTCCATGGTTTCACCTCTTTCTGACTATGTGCTTTAGGATGATTATTTGTGTATCTTTCTTGTCTTTTGTCTTGACTAACTCATCTGCAAGCTCTAGTTCTTGGAAAATATCTTTTATCCAGTTGCTGAAGTCGTTTCTCATGTCATTGACATGATGCTTGAAATCATCATCATTCATTTGGTCTAGTGCTAAAGCTAGTTCTGTTATGTCTTTAAGCACTCCACCGCTACTTAGAATGAAATAGTTTTCAGGCTTTACACTGTTTACTTCTTTCTTTGCTATAACTTTTCCTTCTTTAGGTCTGCAATTGCCCTTGCAAGACGATTTTTTCTTCACCACTTTGTTCACCTCTTTTTAAATTAAGTTGAAGATCATTGAATATGTTCATGTAAGCTATGAATGCATCATACGGGCTATCATATGGATTGAAATACTTGTGAACATCGCCATCATTGAACCATTTTGTGCACATATAGTAAAAGTGATCAGATGTCTGTAACTTTCTCCATGCTTCAAGCAACTGAGGATCATTGGATTCCTTTATTTTACTTTCTACTTCGTAAATTTTTGCTATTGCAGACTTTTGCATGTTGTTACCGAGCCAAGCAGATGTATCTCTTTCTAAGTCTGCCCATGAAATTACATTATGTATATCTAGCTCAGCCACTGGATTATAGTTCTTTATTACTTCGCTAGGGGTCATGAAGTTGTTATCAGGATGCTTAAGTAATTCTCCAGGAAGACTTTTTATGAAGTTAAATATTCCTGTAGAGGCCCATTGATGTTTCCATTTCCGTTTGTAGCATTTATCCATTGCGCATATTTTTCTACAGTAAGTGGATGCTCTTTCCATCCTTTGTCTGAAAATCTAAATGCAACATCATCTGAGAGTTTGTAGTTCTTCAGTAAAAGAGATATCTTTGAGTCTTTAGGCCTGTAAATGTAATTAGGTGATCTCCATCCAAGCACATGGTCTGCTCCTTCCGCTAGTATTCCTTTATATCCAAGCTCTTCTACGCACTTTGCAAGTGCATTGTTGTAAATAAGCTCTGTATTTCTAAATACTTGCGGCTCAACTCCGAAAAGTTCTTTGACTTTCTTTTTGTGTAGCATTACCTGCTCGATAAACTCTTCTTTTGAATAAAGGAAAGCAAGGCTGTGATAATAAGTTTCACTTAGAATTTCCACATTTCCAGTATCGACAAGCTGCTTGAATGACTCGATTACTTCAGGAGCATACTGCTCTAGCTGTTCCAAAAGAACTCCTGAGAAAGAATAGCTTATCTTGAATTTCGGATACTTGTTAATTAGGTGGAGCATAAGATTATTTGTTGGGATATAACATTTTGTAGCTACTTTTCTTAAGACTTCTTGGTTCTTTTTATTGTTAAAGTATTTACTATGCTTGCCTATATCGAATACTGTATAATTGTCAAGCCTGAATGGCTGATGCACTTGGAAATAAAAACAAACACTAACCATGTGTTTCACCCAATACTCTGTTGTAGACTTCTATACATTTTTCTGCAGGTATATTCCAATTGAACTTTCTTACTTCCATTGCTCCATGATGCTTTAGGCATTCATTTAGCTCTTGATATTTTAATACTCCTATCATTTTGTTTACAAGCTGATGTATGTCCCAGAAGTCTACTTTCAAACAGTGGTTGACTACTTCTGAAACTCCTGACTGCTTTGATATTATCACTGGGGTATTGTTTCTCATTGCTTCAAGCGGTGTTATTCCAAACGGTTCTGAAACAGATGGCATTACATAAAGATCTGCCATTTGATAAGCTCTATCTATGTCTTTGCCTCTCAAAAATCCTGTAAATAAGAACTTATCTGAAATTCCAAATTCAGCGACTTTTTCAATTGCAAATCTCTCCATGTCTCCTGTTCCAGCCATAATGAATTTTATGTTTGGATCTAATTCCAGTGCTTTTTTTGCAGCATAAATAAAGTAGTCAGGTCCTTTTTGCATGGTTATTCTTCCTAAGAACAGGACAATCTTGTCGTTTTCCTTTATTCTGAATTTCTCGTTGCTAAAGTTATTGTCATTGAATTCAACAGCATTATGAACTACTGTTATTTTTCTCGGATCAACTCCATAATGTGTTACAACCATGTTTTTTGTAAAGTTGCTTACTGCTATAATATGGTCTGCACAATCAAAACCGTATTTTTCTATGTCATAAACTTCCTTGTTTACGTTTTCTCCACATCTATCAAATTCTGTTGCATGAATATGGAGAACTAATGGTTTTTTCGATACATTCTTTGCTTCGATTCCAGCAAGATAAGTTAGCCAATCGTGAGCATGAATTAAATCATGCTCCTCGAGGCTGGCTATTATCTTTGCTTTCTCAGCGAATCTCCTGACTTCTTCTATTAAGTTTTGGCCGTACAAGCCAGGGACTCCAGAATTAGAGACTAGAAGTTCTTTTTTGTAGGATTCAGTTGTCATATATCCTTTTAGAAGAGAATTAACTTGGATTGATTTGAGGTCAGCAGAAATTAATTTTACAAAGTCAGCTTTCATAGACTGATTTGCTTTAGGAAGAACAAAAGTTACATCAGTGCCTCTATTATAGAGACCTTTAGTTAAACCATAGCAGGCAGTTCCTAAGCCACCGCTGTTGAACGGTGGGAACTCCCATCCGAACATAAGCACTTTCATCTCTTTTTACACTCGGCTTGGCTACTTAAAACTAGGCTTATCTCTAATCTAAATAAGCCTTAATATCCCTCTTATACTAGCCAAAACTTAATACTGTTTAATTTCTAGAGATAGCTATTTATAAATCTTTTTAAGAAGTGATATTAGATTATATTAAATATATAAAAGAAGCTAGGAAAAATTTGGAAGTCTTATATTTCTTCTAAATTGCACCTCTACTATGCTGTTTTTATTGTTTTGGGTTACATTGTTGTTCCAAACCATAATTGTTCTATAGTTTGCGCCAGTATTATAGCTATTAAAGAACTTAAAAAAGCTTGATTGCTTTCCAGTCATTGTATTATTGTCTTTATATCTTACATATATTATTGCTTTTGGCTTAATTTTTTTAATTGCAGGTGAGAAGTTATGATTTACAGGCATCCATGAGTTTATAATTATGTCAATCTTGCTGTTTTTGTACTTTTTAACTGCATACTTATTGTCACCTGCCTCAAGCTTTAGGTTTTTTACAAAGAACTCTTCTTCAAGCATCTTTTTGAATTGCTTGACTTGCTTTTCCTTTTTTTCCAACTGGGCTTCTTTCTTTTTTATATCTAATTCTCTGTCAGACAGAATAGATGAAAGATTCTTTATCTCTTCACTTTTCTTCTGAAGCTGAAGCTGTTTTGACAAAATCTTCTTATCCATGTCTTCAAGGAAACTTTGTTTTCCCTGATATTCTTTTTCTTTTTTGCTTAGCTCAGCAGTTTTCTTTTTTGTTTCTCCTTTTAATGCCGCGTTTGCATCCTGGAGTTTTTTATTTAACTGCTTTAACTCTTTTAGATCCTGCTCATATTTTGAAAGAGTAAGGGTTATAGATTTTTTGTTATTTATTATTTCCTCAACCTGGTTCTGGCGCTCTTTTAGTTCTTTTTCTAGTGTATCTTGTTGTTTTTTTAAATCCCCTAATTCCTTGTTCTTAGACGATATGTGTTCTTTAAGAAAAGCTATTTCTTTCAAAAGACTATTTTTCTTGCTAGAATCATCTTTGGAACTAGCCATTGACTTAACATCTTTCTCTTTCTTTTCTATGCAGGATTGATTCTTCCTCAAATGTAGGGAAAAGAT
>CAZTRD010000070.1:0-1871 GCA_964616145.1 uncultured Candidatus Saccharibacteria bacterium
AAGGGCTCTTTTTTTGGAAAAAACAAAGTTAAGCGGTAAAGCTTGCTGGTCAGTTGAACTAAAAAAATTCTATCCATAAGACGTTTTTCCAATATAGCAAAAATTAATAAGGACAGCAACCGCACTCAACGGTTAAACTAGGAGTATTGGTAGCGATCGCTTGGCAGTTATCTCCCCCGCCCGGCCAGTAAATATCACATTCTGCGTCATTGGCAAACTGATTATTTTCTAAAATAGGAATCGCATTTCCTTGAATTTTTAAACCTATTTTATTGTCTTCAAAACTGGAATTTCTGACCGTGGAACTTGAATCTTCTAAATGAAGACAAATAGCGTTTGGGTTGTTAATACAGCTTAAATTTTCAAATTCAACAACGCTTTCTTTCACCCAAATCGAACCCTGATAATAATTAAAATAATAACCTCCTTGACTGACTATCGTATTTTCTAATTTTGAATTAGCGCTGGAAGCACTAAAATAAATTCTCCTCCATGGCGCTTGATTCCCATAAATAATGCCGCCAGGATAAGCAGTAAAAATAATTGGTTCAGAAATAGTTCCCTGTGAAATAACAGTTCCATTGACTTCTAAAGAGCTATTATTGCCTAATTCTACCCTTACTCCCGGTTCAACAGTTAAGATAGTTCCGACATTAACCGTAAGAGCACTTCCTGAAATAGGATTACCAATAATATACGACAATCCATTTTTATGCCAATTAAGATTTTGAGAAAATAAAAAATACCGTTGGAAACAAACAGCCAGTTCTTAAAAGTGCTGGCTGTTTTATTTTATCGCAAAAAATCAAGCCATATTGGCTTGAAAAATCGTGGCTCCTAATTAAAATGGATTCATTTAATAAATTCTATCTTTAAATTACGTTTAAAAATAGAAGCGATTTTTTGAAGGGTGTCGGTAGTAAAATTCTCTTGCCCTGTTTCCATTCTTGCTATATTACTTTGTCTTGTGCCTAATTTTTTTGCTAACTCTGCTTGAGAAAACCCTTTTTGTTTACGCAATTGCAAAATCTGGTAAGCAATTTCTAACTGTTTACCATATTCATCGTAATATCTCTTAAACTTCGGATTTTTCAATTGCTCGGCAAGATACTCGTGAAAATCTACTGCTTTTTGAATTTTTTTAATTTTTTCTTTCATGAATTTTAAGGCAAAGATTCACAAGCTACCCCATCGCCATCTTTATCTAAATTATGATAATCTTTTTGGGGACCTCCTTCAGCTTCAAAAAATGCCTGAGCTTCCGCTTGCGTAGCAAAATCGGAGCAATCATAATCACCGTATTTAGTGTTATAAGAAGATTTTGAATTAATATAAATTAAATATCCAATAAATATTATAACCACAGTTAACGCCCCTAATCCTGAAATTGTTTTAATTCTTCCTGTCATAAAAATTATATAACTTATTTTTTCTTTTTGAATACGTAAAAAAGGTAAATCACAAATCCTAATCCTATTATCCACCACCAAAAACTTCCTCTATTGTCTTCTTTTGGTAATTCAGCAAGGAGTTTATTTGAATCTATAGAATTACTATCTGTATTTTGTTCTACCGGCTGTTTTACTACTGGCGGTTGTTCTATCAAAGGTTTTGATTTCGACGTAGAACATTGAGGGTAATAAGGAGCACATGTAGCGGAAAGAGATGTTCCATCACAACATCTACAACCGCAAACACCACCGTGATGTGAACAACAACCACTTCTTGCATCTACAATTAAAGGAAATGTAACGCAAAATAATAAAGATAAAAGAATTATTTGGATTCGCATTGATTTGTTGAGTAGTTAATTTTGTAGCCATCTTTGCAATAACATTTGTTGTCATAACCAACATAGGCATTAGCAACAC
>CAZTRD010000070.1:1971-4189 GCA_964616145.1 uncultured Candidatus Saccharibacteria bacterium
ACACAACCTTTTCACATTGGCCATTAACTACCTGATAACCTGAATTGCAATAACATTTGTTGTCATAACCAACATAGGCATTAGCAACACACACAACCTTTTCACATTGGCCATTAACTACCTGATAACCTGAATTGCAATAACAACTTGTTCCAGAACGAAACTGGTTAGCACCACAGACAACTAGTTCGCAGGAATTACCTACTTTTTTATAACCATCATTACAATACCAATTGGAACCTAAAACATAAGTATTAGGAGGGGCTATTATTTGTGGAGTATTCACACTAGTATCAGGGATACTAATACCTACCCCTGTTCCATTACCATAATAATTACTTAAGTAAGTATCTGGATTTCCTGGAGCTACTTTTCCCGTAAAAGGATTTATATTACCTGGAAAACTCCAGTTATTATAAGGATTTCCATCTGGGTTCGAACGATAATGCGGCTGGACATAAGTTCCATCCTTACGAAAATATCCTTTTACTCTTACGGCGGCATCAGCATCGCCCACCATAAAAAATAGGCCTCCTATTATGGAAAGCAATAGAAGGCTAGAGACTATTACTTTCAAATTTCTTTGGATGAAGTTTTTCATAAAAGTGGTTCTTAGCTATATTTGATTTAATAAAGTGGAACTTGATTTAACCAAATATTAGCTAAAATACAATTAATTTATAATTCCACTTCCAGATTACCATCTTTGATCGTATTAAATCCGTATTTCGTTGTTAATACAGAAGACTAGGATTAACCTGACCTTATCTCTATGGTTCAAAGAGTATCACTTAACACATCTAAACCCTACATCTTCATCTCTATAGTCCGGTAGATCATAAAATCGTACAGCCGTGCGATTATCAGCCATTCCATAGGTGTAGCTTCCACCCCTCATAATTTTATAAATCATACCAAAATTTTCATTAAGAAATTTATCATTACCCGGATAAGCCTTAAACTCACCTGCTACCCATTCGAGAACATTCCCGGCTACATTGAGAATCCCATAAGGACTTACTCCTAAGGAAACTCCTATTGGAGCAGTATATTTATATCCATCACTTTCATCATATCCAGGGATACCTCCTTTACCATGGTTTGATTTTGAGATATCCCAATCGTTGTCCCATGGCCATTTGCGACCGTCTGTGCCTCTTGCAGCCTTTTCCCATTCTTCTTCTGTAGCTAATTTTTTGCTAAGCCACTGACAATAAGCCTGAGCATCATCCCAGCTTACTCCTACTACTGGCTGAGTTGGTGAATTTAAATTGGAATTGTTCCAATAGAGAGGTGGGCGATGGCCGGTTGCTTCCACAAACATCCTATATTCTTCATTTGAGATTTCTTTTCTATCAATGTAAAAATCCTTTAAATAAACTTTCCTTTGCGGATACTCTGCAAGATAATCTTCTTTTACGCAATATTCGCCTTCTTCCTCTAGACAAAGTTCATAAGCGGCTAAGGCCTCTTCTTCAGTACTTCCCATAATAAAGTCTCCTGCTGGAATTAAAACCATATCTTCTGTGGGTTTTGGCCCACTAACTGAAGAGGGTTTTATCAGATAAATTGCAGAAAGAATTACAACAATTAAAACGCAACCACTTATAAGAGCAATGTACCTTTTGTCAGTTTTGATATTTTCAATAATTCGTCTCCAAACTTTCCTTTTTGGCTCTGCCTCAACCTTTTCAGGAATAACCGGCTTTGTTGGGACAAATTTCTCCTCACTCTGCACTATCTCTCCTTCGATAGAATAAATGTGGTTTCGATATGTAACAACCTCATAACTAATTAGGGAGTTTATCTTATACTTTAATTGTCGGAGGTCATTCTCATTATACCCCATCTCTCTGGTTGCTCCGGTGATTAACTCTAGAGCATCTCCTATATCAGTAACTGTGCCATGTTCTGCCTTACACAGAAACTCCAACATTAAATACGCATTACCTGCAAGTCTAAGTGATTTACCATTTTCATCCCATACTTGGCGACTTTGTGGGTCTAAAGAGAAATGTTTATATTTGTATATCATAAAGAGGCTCTATCTTTCCTTTAGATTATCATAGGTATTTTGGAATCTCAAACTAAAAAGGCGGAATTGGTGAGATTTCGCCCGTTGATGTTTTAAAAAAGAATAAAATTTAGTTTTTATACGGCTTCCCACCAAAAAAATCCTCCGACAACAAGGATTAAAACGAACACAAAAATAAAAATA
>CAZTRD010000071.1:0-4085 GCA_964616145.1 uncultured Candidatus Saccharibacteria bacterium
CTGTTTTGGGAGAGTTTTATTCTCTTCCTGATAAGAAGTATTTGGAGGATACGAAAATTAGTGAGTATGGGAAATGGGGGTCTAGCCCATTTAGAGTTGATTTGCATCCAAGGTGGGATTTTGAAGGGAAGAAAATTTGTTTTGATTCGGTTCACGAGGGGAAGAGAGGAGTCTATTTTATTGAATGTTAGATATTGAGGGATTACTACTATTTTTTCTCTTATTATGTGTCGGAAGTTATTTAAGAAATTTATAAATAATAGAAAACTTAATTAAGTGTGGAAAATGCTAATAACTCTATGCAAAAGGAAGATGTTAGTTATAGTGCATTAGCTTTAATTAAACAAACGAATTGCTTAATGAAATGAAATATATAATAACGGGACATATGGGCTTAATAGGAGCACCTTTAAAAAAGAGATTGGATTCTCTTGGGTTCGAGTGTGTAGAGGCAGTAGATATAAGACATGAAAATTCACAAAAGGTAGATAGTATGATAGACTGGAAGATAAAGGCAGATGTGGTATTTCATTTGGCGGACAATTGCAAAATAAATGAATGTATAAGGAACCCAAAATTATCTTTCGAAAATATTAGGAATATTCAAGCGGTTTTAGAAATGTGTAGGCTTAATGATATTAAGAAAATTGTATATTTTTCTAGTTCAAGAATATTAAGTAAGGAAAAGAACCCGTACACGGCTGGTAAAATTTATGGAGAAGAGTTAGTTAAGACCTATTCAAAATGTTACGGTATTGACTACATAATAATTAGACCAAGTACAGTCTATGGAGGTAGAGATGAAACTAGCAGGGTCTTTAGTATTTGGATAACTCAAGCGAAGTTAGGAAGAGATTTAGAAATTTTTGGGGACTTAAATAAAACGCTTAGTTTTACTTATATAGACGATTTTATCGACGGCGTTATTAAATCTTTAGAAAAATGGAATGGGGAATATAACATAGCCGGCGAAGAGGTTTGTGTGGTAGAAATGGCAGCTGAAATAATAAAACAAATGAAAAGCGATAGTAGTATCGTCTTTAGGCCCGCTGAGATACAACAACCCCAGAGGGTAAATTTAAAATCAGATTTTCCTTGTAATACTACATATAAAGAAGGAATAAGAAAATGCTTATAATAACTAGAGGTATGGTTAATGGAAAAAAAATTTGATGTTATAATAACTACGTATAATAATGAGAAAAAATACAAGCTCTTTTAGATTCAATTAAGAGGCAAACCTACAAGAATTTTGATTGTTATGTTATTGATGATAATTCAAAGGATAACACTGTAGATACAATTAGGAAAAAATATCCTTGGGTGATCGTTTTGGAACAAGAAAAAAATAGTGGTCCTGCAAAAAACAGAAATGTTGCGATTTCAAAAGGTAAAAATCCGTATATCATAACTTTTGATGATGATGTTTATTTGGAAGACCCTGAATGGTTTAAGAAGGCTTTATCGATTATGGAAAAAAATCCTCAGGTGGGACAACTTGCGACGACGATATTCTCAGGATTTGATAAAGATATATTGCTTGATTGTGGACTAATGCAAAATAAAATTGGTTTTGGGGGTATTTATCACAATTTAAATAAAAAAGATGTCTTGGGTAAGCATAAAATTTCCCGATTGGTTTTGGGGGCCTGTACCGCTGGTAGTGTTATACGTAGGGATGTTTTCGAGAAAGTGAATGGTTTCGATCCAAAATATTATTACCTTGCTGAGGATCTTGATTTGAGTTTAAGGATTCATCTTTCGGGTTATGATGTTCGATATAGCCCAGAATTAGTAGTGTATCACTATGAACATCAGGCAATGAATAAGAGAAATGATTTTAAGGAATATCTTAATTTAAGAAATAATTTGTTGGCTTTAATAGAAAATTATCCTCTTTGGTATATTTTTAATTTATTTTATTCGACGATGATGGCATTTTTTCTAAAAAAAACCATTTCTATTATAAAGCCAGGAAGGGAACTAAACCCACGAAAGGGTGGCGGGAATAACTTTTCTAAGAAAAATTTATTTAAAACTTTTATGTTTTTTTTAAGAAATTCCCCGAACATATTGGCAAAGAGATACAGGGGTAAAAAACGCAATAGAAATTGTTTGGTAAGGTTGGGCAAGGAATTAAGGAAGGATGTTAGGATATCTGCTCCATTTAGACATTTGTTTTTCTCGTCTACTAATTTGTGCAATGCTAGATGTAAGATGTGTTTTCAATGGAAGGATAGAAAAAGCACAAAGAAGATTCTATCTACTGAAGAGGCGAAGAAAATGCTTAGTTCTTTTCATGAGTTGGAATCAATGGTGCTTAGTGGGGGAGAACCATTTTTGAGGAATGATATAGTTGAGCTGTGTGTTCCGCTGATTAATAATAGTAATCCTATTATAACTATTCCTACTAATGGGAGTATGCCAGAGGTTATTTATAATAAGTCTAAAGAGATATTGAGTTTGGGATGTAAACGTTTAACGATAAGTATGTCTTTAGATGGGATGGAGAAATATCATGATGAGAATAGGGGTATACCGGGGCTGTTTAAAAAAGTGTTTGAAACTTATAAATTACTTTCAACAATACATAGTAAAAGACTTGCGATACAAATAAATACTGCTGTTTCGAAGGATAATTTTAAAGCGTTGCCGGATTTACACTCTTACATAAGTAATCGTATGTCTAAAGCATTTTGGTGTTTTGAGCCAATCCGTGGAGGGTTTAATCAGAAAACGGCGACTGCAATATCTGAGAAGGATTGGGAAGAATTGTATTCTTTAACCTTGAAATTTCATCGTGCTCATAAATTGAAAAATTATTCAACATTAAGAAGACTTTTTAAAATTGGTTTAGAATCTTTAAGGAGGAAGAGACAGATTGTTCCATGCATGGGAGGTCAAGAAATAATATCAATCGATTATTTCGGTAATATTTCCCCTTGCGAAATTCTTCCTGGAGTTGTTAATATAAAAGATATAGATTATAATATTAATAATTTGTTGACAAACGCAGATTGGTTGGAAGCCGTAAAAAGAATAAAAGAAAATAAATGCTATTGTACGCACTCTTGTTGGAATGCATATAGTATGAATGTCAATAGTTTTTATAATAAACTTATGGATAAATATTTGAGAGTAAAATAATTCTTGGTGGAATACTTAAATAGTCTTTATGTTTCTTTGGAGTATGTGTGGGATAAATGGATTTAATTTTGTTGACTCTGGGTTAGTCGAGAAGATGAATGACTCTTTGAGGCATCGTGGCCCCGACGCTGACGGGATTTTTATGGATAAAAATGTTTCGCTTGGGCATACAAGATTGGCAGTTATTGATTTGTCTGAAGCTGGGGCTCAGCCCATGAAATATTCTCGCAATGGGGAAAAGGTTGTGATTGTTTTTAATGGTGAGATTTATAATTATAAAGAAATAAGGAAAGATTTGTTAAAAAGGGGATATGGGTTTAAATCTAATACTGACACCGAGGTGATCGCGGCTTCATATCTTGAGTGGGGGGAGAATTGTGTTAAAAAGTTTAACGGTATGTGGGCTTTTTGTATTTATGATATTGGTAAAAAACTTTTTTTTATTAGTCGTGATAGGACAGGACAGAAGCCGATTTATTATTATTTTGATGGTAACAAATTTATTTTTAGTTCTGAGATTAAAGGTATTTTGAATTATAGCTTTAAGGCAAGGTTAAATAAAGACGCCGTTAATCTTTATTTTTCACTTGGCTTTGTCCCGTCGCCATATTCTATTTATGAAGATGTTGGCAAAGTTGAAGCAAGGCAAAACTTGGTTTTTGATTTAAAGAAAAATAGTATTAAGAAAAAATATTATTTTGATTATCCTAAATACCGTCCCGTTTATGACAAAAAAAAATTGATTAAAGAAGGAAAGATTTTATTTGAGGATGCGACGAAGGTCCGGTTGATGTCTGATGTTCCTCTTGGGGCTTTTTTGAGTGGGGGGATGGATAGTTCTGCCATTGTTTATGAGATGGAAAAGTTTGTCGGTAAGGATAAATTGAATACTTTTTCGATTGGGTTTGATGGAGAATATGATGAGAGTAAGTATGTTG
>CAZTRD010000072.1:0-4049 GCA_964616145.1 uncultured Candidatus Saccharibacteria bacterium
GTCTTTGGCCAACCGCCTTAGAAGAGTGCGATTCGCGTTTAATCTCTACTATACTCAGGTTCTCTTTTTGGGCGATAGCCGTCATCTCTTTTATCTGCGACTCGATAGAAAGTGCTTGTCTGTCCTCTTCTTCGCTGGATTTTCGGCTGTATAAGCAGTATTTGAGTGGGGGAGTAGCAATAGGCATCTGAAACCCTCCTATTTTTGTTGTTATTGCTTGTTCCATGTTCCTTTTGTTGATTGGTTTATATTCGACCTTTCAACACAAGGGATGACGCAGAGCCGCCTATAAGTCCAGAGGGTAATATGGTCGAGACCTCCATTGTGACTGAGGATGAAGGTCTATAAATTCAAGACTCAATTTTGGCTTATTTGCATAAATAATAAATTGGTTTGCGACCAAAGAAAATGCATCTGCTAGATCATCATATTTTTCTACGCCAAATCCGGTGAGTTGAGTTATAAGTTCTTCTGCGCCCTTGGTTGGAAAGAGAATTAGTCCTTCCTTTATCGCTGCAGTGGTAAGTGCAATTCTCTCGCGCTTATCTCCATGTGGAGGAGTTCCTTCTACTCTAATGCCCGAACTGCGGCAATATTGAATCAAAGATTCTTGGTATGCAACCTTTTCAACGAATATCTTTGGATAATTATATCTTGCTGTGTCTGTTGCTAGCAGTTTTATCTGATTAACTTGTTCTGGAAATCCTATGGTATCGTTGAGAGGGAAGGGCATTACGTAAGCAGTGTATTTGTCGTTCTGTTTGTAAATTCTCATTGTTACCATAGCAGTGCGATCAGCACTATCTTTTTCTGATATCGCGAGGTCAACGCCAACATAAACTGTGCTTAAATAATTATCTGCAGGAAGATCTTTATCGGGGTCATAAGAGTGGATCCACTCAGGATGCACTACGCATCCTTCGCTTGGAATAATATGGAGAAGATATTCTCTATTCCAAGCTATATCACTTATGCCTTTTGATTTTTCTCTATCAATCGCTTCTTGATTCGGGAACTTCCCGAGCCAAGTGCAATTATCGTCTTCGTCTAAGAGTGGATATTCTCTATATATTCCACTCATCTTTTCTGTTTCTATGCTTCTTTGTAGGCGCTTAATTAAAGAATCCTCGTGCAACAAACTTCCGACAATAATAAGACGAGTGTTTTTATCTCCGGCTGGCATTACGTCTCCGACCAACCAATTGTATATTTTATCTCTACCTTCTTTGGTTTTTACTGATTCTAGGTTTTCTAAGTCATCAGCAATGATCAATTGTGGTCTGTATTGTTTATGTCTTAAACTGCGGATGCTTTGCTCAGTGGAAGCGATTGAAATTTTAGCATCATAATAGGGTAGATATAAAGATGTTAAATTCCAACCCGATCTTTCTTCTTGGAAAGGCCCCATGTCTTTCTTCAAAAGCTCATTGGTTTCGAGTTCATATTTTAATTGTTTCAAAAACATTTGAGCTTTTTGTTGGGTCTCGCTGAGAATCAATACATGTTTTATCTTCTGTTCTCCTAAGATAGCCCAAAGAGGGAAGGAGAGCGTGAATATGGTGGACTTACCGCAACCTCTGAAACCTAAGATGATCGCGTTTCTAACATCTCTATCTTGAGTGATAGAGAACATCTCTTCATGAAAAGGAGCTATTTCACATTCCGCGTAATGCGAAAAGTAAAAGAAGAAAAAGAATTTATGGCTTCTTTTTGCAATACTCAATCGAACTCTTTTGTCCTTAAGCATTGTTTTAATGATTTCTTCTGCATCGATTCTCTTATTATTGTTTTTCATATCTTTTATCCAATGAGGCAAGGCGGAGTGCAGCCCTCACAATTGTTTTCTGTTTGGATGTTAATTGTTCGTCTACATTGACTATGCGATTGCTAATTTCAAGTTTATCAGTGTATGTTTTGTGGTGGGTTTTAAGCCACAGAGTTGTGGCGGTCATGTTTCTATCTCTAATCGCTGATATTATTTGAGATTCGGCCAGGTCATTAATTAATAAACATCCTTCGAGCAATGCTTGTTCTGCCTCTTTGGCGAAATTCTTATCGTTTTTTAACCATCGATAGTATGAACTACGGGCTATGCCTACCTTTTGACATCCCAATTCTACAATTGGCGCTTTCTTTAATTGTTCTAATAATAATTTCTTCTCTTTTTTATTTTTCATAGTTTTTTGGCTTTTTGGCCGGTTAATAATTCAAATCTTTTAATTGTTGTTAAGCAATATTCTAAATCAATTTCTACTCCAAGGCAGATACGCCTGGTTTGCTCGCAAGCTAATAGACAAGTACCTGATCCAAGAAATCCGTCGAATACTATGTCTCCGACCCGGGTACTGTTTAATATGAGTCTGCGAATAAGACCAATAGGTTTTGTGGTAGGGTGATCGGGACTTTTATTGGGTTTTGGGTAGACAATAACACTTTTATCTTTTGATTTGAGAAATTCATGGGTGCCATACCAGCCATAAGCGATAAGCTCATGTTGCGGGACATAGTCCATGCGAGCTAAAACAGCATGCGTTTTAACCCATATCAAAAGTTGTCCGAATTTTAATCCTGCCTGAATCATTCCTTGATGGAGAGCAAAAATCATTTTATCGCAATTAAAGACGTAGAAAACATTTTTTCTGGCAAGATGCGGCTTGATCCCTTCAATCCAATCTTGAGTAAATTTCTGATACTCTGCATCACTCTGGAGATGGTCATTGGCGATAGGTTTATTTTTAGAAAGTGGCTGAAACTTTTCTTTTGATTCGACCGCGGCAATGCCATAAGGAACGTCGCAGATAACAGCCTTAACTTTAAATTTATCAACAAGCCGCGCGATTAATTCTTTATCGCGGCTATCGCCATAGGCCAAGTAATGGTTGCCCAGTTTGAAGATTGTCCCATATTTAGTTAAGTTTCTTGATTTTGTCATGTGAGATTTGTTTAAAACGATTAATGGTAAGCTGGCAGAAGATCGGTTCGCAATCACAGACATAGGCTGTGCGCTTAAGCTGATGGCAAGCTGATAAAATACTGCCAGATCCGCAGGTTAAATCGAGAACTGCATCGCCTGGACGGGTGCAGCGTCGCAAAGCTTTTTCGTGAACCTGAGGATTTTTCTGCGTCGGGTGTTGATACTCATTACCAGGTAATCTTTTTACTAGCCATATATTCAATAAATCCAAAATGTCATCTGACAATCTATTACCACTGGTTATTTCTTTGTTTAACAATTCATTCAGATTTTTTACTTTATCTGATAAAAATGGCCTGCCTCTGGTTCCATAAACGCAAAACTCAGTCACCTTATTAAAAGCAATCCGCGGAGTAGGGGAAGCGTTATCTTTAATCCAGATACAGAGGCGTTTTGAATCAAGCCCGAATTCTTTATATAGCTCTTGAAACAGCCATACATATCTTTCATCGCACCAGAAAAATATATGCGCATCTGTCTTTGCCACTGAAAGAGCGTTTTGCATGATCGTCCTTATAAAAGCCCTATATTCTTCATCGCTTTTATTGTCATTTGTTGTCCCGCCATAGCGACCTTTATTTCCAACACCCTTGTCGTACGAAAGCCCGATATTGTAAGGCAAATCATCATTAATCATATCTGCCTGGACTCCAGCCATGAGTGTTTTAGCAGTGGCAGAATCAAGGGCATTGGAGCAAAGTAAGCGATGGTGGCCAAGAGCAAAATAATCTCCGGGCTTAATGTCTGTTTTCTTAATCTTTTCTAATTCTGCGCTTTCATCAAAATGATCGTCTTCTACTTCGAGATTATCATCAAATATCCTACTTAGGTCGTCTGTGTCGAAACCGGTTGCCAGAAGAGTTTCAATATTAAAGTCGGTCTTTAAGGCATCAAAATCCCAGAGGCCACTTATACGATTACTGGCGAGTAGGTAGAACTTAAATTCTGCTTTTGTAAGTTTCCTGTTGGGGATTCTTACATCAATTTCTTCTTGGCCGCGACCTAGAGTTTGAAGCGCCCTGACCCTCTGGTTACCAGCAACTATGGTCCCGTCAATATCAATTGCTGGTATTTC
>CAZTRD010000073.1:0-3953 GCA_964616145.1 uncultured Candidatus Saccharibacteria bacterium
TTTATCACACTAACTAATTTTTTCTTTTCCAAAGCGTCCATCATATCCCCAAAGCTTCCAACACCAGGAAATATTACTTTATCAGCAGCAAGTATCTCCTCCCCATCATTAGTAACCTTACACTTAACTTTAAGAAAATCAAGAGCATTCTTCACACTCTGCAGGTTTCCTGCCCCATAATCTATTATAGCTATCAATCCAATAACCCTTTTGTGCTTGGCAATTCCTTAAGCCTTTCGTCCTTGCTTACAGCAGTCTTCATGGACTTTGCAAAAGCTTTAAACAAAGCTTCGATCTTATGATGGTCATTCTTGCCTTCTGCTTTCAAATGGATATTTGCCTTCAAAGAATTAGCAACTGCCCTAAAGAACTCTTCTACAAGATCTGTAGAGAACCCACCTTGATTTTGGCTTTTGAATTCAGCATCAAATGAAAGGTATGGTCTTCCAGATATGTCTAATGCAGCAATAGCTAATGATTCATCCATAGGCATTATAAAATAGCCTGCCCTGTTTATTCCTTTCATATCCCCTAAAGCATCGAGTATTGCTTTGCCTAATACAATTCCTGCATCCTCAACAGTGTGGTGCTGGTCAACATCAACATCACCTTTTATCTCAATATCCAAGTCGATAAGAGAATGTTTTGAGAAAAGCTCAAGCATATGGCTAAGAAATCCTATGGGTGTCTTAACCTGATATTTCCCGCTTCCATCTAAATTTACAGCGCATTTTATTTTAGTTTCATTTGAATCCCTTGCAACATTAGCTTTTCTCATTTCAATACCTCCATTAGGGCATTTACCAGTTTTAAAGTTTGTTTTTTAGTTCCCAAAGTTACCCTCACACATCCTTTAAGCAAAGGCTTGTCTGATTGGCTTCTTACTAAAATGCCTTTTTTCCTCAGTCCTTTTTCAATTTTATCAGCCTTACCGCCAAAATCAACAAGTATAAAGTTTGCCTTTGAATCAAAAAACCTTATCCCAAGATTCTGCAGGAATTTCTTTAACAATTTTCTAGACTCCTGCACTATTGAAACATACTTCTTAACATATCTGCTATTATCTATCGCAGCCATAGCAGCCTTTACAGCAAGACTATTTACACTATAAGGAGAATTCGCTTTAGTTAATGATTTAATGTTTTCCTTATTTGAGATTATATACCCTAACCTAAGGCCGGCTAACCCAAATGCTTTTGAAAATGTCTGCAGTATGACAAGGTTATCATATTTTCTAACCAACTTTTTCATGCTCTTTCCTGAAAACTGGTAATATGCCTCATCAAGAAGCACTATTGAGTTTTTTGCTTTCTTTATTATCTTGATTATATCTTTCTCCTCTACAAGAGTTCCTGTTGGGCTGTTTGGATTAACAATAACAACTACCTTTGTCTTCTCATTCAAAGCATCCATAACTTTACTTGTAGGAAAAGACAAATCTTTATTGTATAATATTTCATTTACCTTAACCCCTGCAACCTCAGCATAGAACCTAAACATAGGAAATGTAGGAACAGGGATTATTATTTCATCCCCATTCTCCATAAAAGTATCTATAACTAATTTGATCGCCTCATCTGAAGCGTTTGTTATAGCAACCTCCTCGTACCTCACCTTAAGGTACTTTGCCAGTTTCTTCTTAAAAGGAGAATATTCAGGATATGCGCCCAACTCATTCAATGCAACATTTCTTATCGCTTCTATAACTTTATATGAGGGCCCAATTGTATTTTCATTAAAGTCAAGCCTAACGAAATCTCTCCTGCCCTCCAAAGGAGGGTTATATGGTTTCATCTCCTGCACTGATTTCTTAGGCTTCATCTCTTACCTCAATACTCTTGCTGTGTGCAGATAATCCTTCAACCTTAGCCAGGGTAATTATCGTCTTGCTCAGATTAAGAAGGCCCTTTTTGCTTATCTTTTGGACAGTAGGCATCTTTAGGAAATCCATAACATTTAATCCTGCCCTGACTTTTGCAAATTGATTAGTAGGCAAAACATGATTAGGGCCAGAGCAATAATCTCCTGCAGTCTCTACTGAATACTCTCCAAAAAATACAGCTCCAGCATTCTTTACCTTTGAAATTAATTTCTCGTCATCAATCATTATTTCAAGGTGCTCTGGAGCAAATTCATTTACAACATCAAAAGCTTCGTCAATATCTTTGACTATTATTGCCCCGCCAAAATTCTCCAAAGAAGCTTTCGCTATTTCTTTTGTGGGTAATAAATCTAATTGTTTTTCTATTTCATTATTTACTTCCTTTACAAGTTTCTCTGAAGTGGTCACAAGTATCGAGCTTGCAAGTTTATCGTGCTCAGCTTGAGAAAGCATATCTGCTGCAATATATTTTGGATTATTGTTCTCATCAGCAACAATCATTATCTCGCTAGGCCCTGCTATGAAGTCTATGCCGCAATCACCATAAACTATTTTCTTAGCGGCAGTCACATAGATATTTCCAGGTCCAACTATCTTATCTACTTTTTTCACTGTTTCTGTACCGTATGCCATTGCTGCAATCGCTTGGCTCCCGCCAACTTTATAGATTTCAGTTGCTCCGCACATATCAGCAGCAACAAGTATAGCAGGATCTATCTCAGGAGGAGAGCAAACTACTATCTCCTTAACACCAGCAACCTTTGCAGGCACAACCGTCATTATTACTGTTGAAACTAAAGGATAATTCCCTCCAGGAACATAACATCCCACACTATCCAACGGCCTTACCAACTGCCCAGCTTTAACGCCATCTGAAATGTCTTCCATCCATTCCTTAGGCATCTGCATCTCATGATATTTCTTTACATTTTTTATCGAAGCATTTATAGCATCAACAACCTTACTATCAACTTTAGAATAAGCTTCTTTTATTTCCTTATCGCTTACTTTGATTGAAGCTATGCTAACCTTATCATATTTCTCAGCATATTTTATTAAAGCGCTATCCTTATTCTTCTTTACATTTTCGATTATAGGCCTAACCTTCTCTTCATCAACAGAACTTCCGCGTTCTTTTATCTTTACAATCTCATTCTTAGTTAGTATTCTCATTCTACAACCTTGTTCAACGGATATTCAATTATTCCTGTTGCCCCCCTTGCTTTTAGCTTAGGGATTAAATCCCTTACTATCTTCTCATCCACAACACTCTCAACAGCAACCCATCCTTTACCAGCCAAATTAGATATTGTAGGATCTTTCAATGTAGGAAGTATTTCAATTATAGAATTGAGGTCTTTTTCCATAACATTCATCTTCAATCCTACTTTCTCTTCTGCCAAAAGAGCAGCCTTAAGCAGCAAAACCAATTGTTCAATCTTCTTCTTTTTCCAATCATCTTTGTAAGATTCATTATTTACTATTATCCTTGTAGTTGACTCAAGAATAGTGTCTATTATCTTTAGGTTGTTTGCCCTTAATGAAGAGCCTGTCTCTGTTATCTCTACTATCGCATCAGCTAACTTAGGAGGCTTAACCTCTGTTGCGCCCCAAGAAAAGTCAACAGTTGCCTTTACATTATTTTTCTTAAGGTATTCTTTAGTTATATTCACTGCCTCTGTCGCAATCCTCTTGCCCTCTAAATCTTTTACAGATTTGATTCCAGAATCGTTTGGAGCTGCAAGAACCCACTTTACCGGGCCTAATCCTGATTTAGCATAAGTAAGATTGGCTACCTCTTTGACATCTGTCTTGCTTTCTTTTACCCAATCATAACCAGTAAGCCCGACATCAAGTACGCCTTCCCCTACATATCGTGCCATCTCCTGAGCCCTGACAAGGGTGCACTCTATCTCTTTGTCATCTACTTCAGGATAATAAGATCTTTCTTTAATCCTTATGTTGAATCCTGCTTTCTTAAATACTGCAACTGTAGACTCTTGTAGAGAGCCTTTTGGTATTCCTAGCCTTAGTTTATTTTCCATTTTTATCACCATAAACCTCCTTAGGG
>CAZTRD010000074.1:0-3751 GCA_964616145.1 uncultured Candidatus Saccharibacteria bacterium
TAGGCTTCCCAGGCTGGTTGCTTGGCCTTCTCGTAGGCTTCCCTGGCTGGTTGCTTGGCCTTCTCGTAGGCTTCCCAGGCTGTTTGCTCGGCCTTCTTGTAGGCTTCCAAGGCTGGTTGCTCGGCCTTCTCGTAGGCTTCCCGGGCTGGTTGCTCGGCCTTCTTGTAGGCTTCCCAGGCTGTTTGCTTGGCCTCCTCGTAGGCTCCCAAGGCTGGTTGCGCGGCCTTCTTTGTCATTTCGATATCCCTCCTTTATTGATTACCTCTTTAGGCGTTAAGCCCTTCTTTTTCAGCTCCTGGTATATATAACCCCGGCTACAGTGTAATTTTAGGGCCGAGGCTCCTATGCTCTTGGTAGTCTGTAGTGTGTCAGAAATGTTTTTGACAGTAATAGGTAATGGCTTGCGACCTAATCTATACCTTGCCTTTGTTTTTTCGTCTGAGGGGCAATAACCACACTGAAGACAATGCCAGGCATTATCAATATCAAGGTACATATCACCCCGGCAGCGCCGGCATCCTTTAAGTATCCAATGCTTTAGTGAGGGGGCTTGTGTTGCAGGAGTTCCAAAGCCCCATTTTATTTTCGTCTGTTTCGGTATAGCTAATTTACTTACCATTCTTCGACCTCACTTAAGGTCAACATTGATGCTCTTAGCAAAGGACTCTTTGAAAACTAGGTAGGGATGCCCCAGCATGTCTAATTCCTCTTTGAGACAGCCACCGGTAGAGGTTAGCTTTTCTAAATACCGCTTGGTGGTTAGCGGTGAGCATCCTACCAGCTCGGCACCACTATTGATGGCTTCCTTTTTGTCCAGCCCGCCCTGGGTGTCTATCTCTTTGAGTAACCACTTCCGGTAGGACACCTCACAAAGTAGGTTAGCTTTCATTTCTGAGCTTCCCTCTTTATAGACAGCCTCAGCCTTTAATATACGGGTGCTGATCTTACCTTCTATAATCTCTCTCTCTCTCTCTCTCATAGCACTCTTACTTCTGTATTCGTGCTCTAGTATGATGTTGCATCTTTTACATAGCAGCCGGAGATTGTCAGGGGAGTCATTTTTAGGATTGCCGTCAGCGTGGTCTATCTCTAAGGGAAAAGTAGCAGCCACCTTTCTGTGGCAGCGCTGGCAAAACTCCCCGTCTCGGATAACTAAAAAGCGGTAAGCCCATAGCCTCGTTTTAGCTTGAAATCGGTTTGCCATTTCTACCCCCCTTAAACACAAATAGTGCGACTTTTCGGGTCGCACTATGACTTTACAATAATTTGGCTATTATTAGCAGCTAGATTTATATTATCAATAGTAACTGGGTCTATATATGTTATGTCGCCTTTGCCTGTGTTTATCACCCTCTTTTTATTCCAATACGGTGAATGGCATTTTGCGCATACATTAGGCGGTGTCATAGAGGATAACCAAAAATGGCCGCAGCGTAGGCAGGTGTAGGCTTTTCTTAATTCTATTACCATGATGTCTATTATAAACAGTATATTACGATTTGTCAAGCCCCCTGGCAAAATATTTTTTCTAGGCACAAAGAAAAGAGCCCGGGGAAGGAGGCGAACCCCAGGCTCTCGTGGAAGGGGGATAGGTGAAGCCTAACGCTTGACTGTGCGCCAAGCCAGCTTCAAAGCCCATCGCTTTGATATGCCTTTAGCTACCAAGCCGGCAGCCTTTCTCATTACTGCGACTTTAGACACTTTCACCATATCCCCCACAGATGAGTAACAAGGGCATAGAACCCGCCGCCGGTAACCAATGGTATTAAAATCCAGGGCAATGGGTGTTCTCGTGCACTACGGCGCATCGTGTAAGTAAATGGCTCCGGTCGCTTGCAAACATCATGCCAGAACCAGAAATAGAGCTTGCCTATCATTTCTTTTTTCTACGGGCAGCCTGTGCCTTTTTTAAGGCTCTCTTTCTTGCCTTAGTGAATACGAATTTCCTTTTTTTCTTTGGCATTTTACACCTCTTTTATATTCTCTCTATATCTAGCGTTAATACTCGAGGGGCAATAGTAGTTCTATTGCCGGCGTATAAAACGGCTCCGGCGGTATAGGGGTCTGGTAGAGCGCCGTAAGCTACAGCCAAGTCCCACCCGCCATAATGAACAGCAAAGTCAGCAGGATTTAAGCCCAGAATATTGATGCCGCCGTCAGGTCCGTAACCTTCAAGGTGAGGGATACCATCGGATATTACAGCCACCCAGTAGAGCCCCTTAGTCAACTGGACAGGGGCCACCGGGGTGTCAACCATAACGGCGATAGCATTTACACTTAATGCGGCACTTTCAACAACTAATGCTCCCGGGTATAGGTCAACCCCGTTTCTATAGATGCCTATCCTGGCAGCATCACCGGCTGAGGCAGTTTCTACATCAATAGCCAGGCGGTCAATAGTGATATTACGGGCAATAAACAGGGGGAAGGCGTAAAGATGGTCGGCTACCAGCGTTTGAGTAACACCGCCGCCACCTATATTGATATAGGCTTCAACCCGGTAGCGCTCAAACGGGCTCATAGTGTGAGCATCCAATATCTTTCTGTGGTTCATCATATCGGCTGCGTAAATCGGAAATGCGTTCATTACCATAATATCACCTCACTAATTTTAAGCTGGTTATATCAGCTTTTATAGCGTCAATTTCCTTTGCCAGGTCTCTAGGTTTAACCGGCTCGATATAATCCTCAGCAGTCTTTATTTCAGCTTCCAAGTCAGCCCATATTTTAGCATGCTGAAGGTCAAATTCCTCTTTAGTTATTCTATCCTCAACGGGTAAACTCTCCGGCGGGTTATAGAATAGCCTGGTAAGTAAGTCATGCTCTATTTTAGCGTTTGTTTTAATCTCTTTTATTAGCATTTTACATACCCCATAACATCTATCGTAAGAGTATTGGCAGCATTAGCGCGGATTTCAATAATACCGGCCCCATCAGTAAATACCGCCAATACTACATGAAAGGAACTATTTTGCCCGGCTAGAGAAAAAGCTATGTTATTAGAACCCCCCCCTGCCATAAACTCATCGGTATCCCCGTTTTTACGAGCCGCTATTAGAGTAGCGGCTGTATTGCTGGTTTCGGTTACCTTTAATAATACCAGGCAGGATTGAGCACCTACTGTAGCCGATAAGTTAAGGTCAGTCCAGGCTACTGGGGCAGCAGCGTTATAGACTTCGGTTTCCTGGACAATGAGCTCGGCGGGCTTTGGTGAGAAGGCGGGGCATAACGAGCCTTCAACCAGGATGGCGCCGTCAAAGTAGGCGGCGGTATCACCTGTAGTTACTCTAACTCTAGCGTGAAAAAGAGCTGGAGTAGCGTCTAGGGTTTTAGTTATAGTTATCCATTCCCACGCAGAGCTTCCGCTATGCGTAGCACTTTGGGTATTAGTAACGCCATCAGTTAATTGCAAATCGGCTCTGCCAGCTACACTAGCCCACACCCAACAGCCAAAAGTTACAGTTCTCCCTGCATAACGGAGATAACTGGGAATTGCTTGCCCAGCATAACAGTCGTTCCCGTTCCTAGTGAGTAAGCCACTATAAGCACCAATTCTAAATTGAGCATTACTGCGGGCAAAAGTAGCCCCAGCACCGCCTAAAGTCCAATTAACAGGGGGATTGCCTATCTCAAAATCCCCATTTATAAGCAAGTTTTCAAAGGACTGAACATCAAGTCCTAGTAAATCAGCCCCCGTAATATGGCTGGCCTGGTGGGCTAAAGCCGGTTGGGCATCAGCTAATTGGCCGCT
>CAZTRD010000075.1:0-3730 GCA_964616145.1 uncultured Candidatus Saccharibacteria bacterium
GTTCCAATGCCGACATTTCCATTTACATACATTCCTCTTGTATCGTGATAAGGATGAATATAAGTTCCATCGTCGTCCCAATGATTTTCTCCTGAGATTTGAGCGTCAACATATTCTTTATTTGCAATATCTTTTAATGCTGTTGGAACTTGATCTATTGTTCCTTGTTTTGTTGCAACATTCTTTCTTACTGCATAATCATCTAAGATCCCTGCACTCTTTTTATTATCAATCATTTTAACAGGGGGAACTCGTTTTGGAAGTAAAGGATTTATTGTCATACTTTATTTAGAAATAGAAACTTAATAAAACTTACTAATCTCCTGAGTTAGATCCTGCCAATGTTTGAACGCTTGATCCATCATACCAATATAATACTCCACCACTTAAAAATATTTCTCCTGCTACTGTTGGCAAATAAGCTGTTTCATTAACGGGTAGAATTAAAGCTAGAGGTTGTAGAACTTCACCTGCCATAATTATTTCCTCGTGTTAGTAATTTTACATATAGCGTTTGGAACAGGGATTTGACAAACTCCTCTTTCCCATGCTCTAATAGTTGTAGATTTTCCAGGATCTTCAATAGTTCTAGTTGTTAGAGGTGTTGCTTGTTTCCATGTTAAAGCTAAATTACCAACTACTACATAAGCTTGATCGACTGTAACTGTTTCAGAAATCATGATCTTCATTCCACAAAGCATATTTACTACTCCGTTTTGAACTGCACTCACACTCTGAAAAGTTGGGTGATTTAATACTTTAGAATTTGAAATAATATTTGTATAGTCTGTTCCGTTAACTACAATGTATCCATTTCCATTTAAAGCGTCTATTCCGTCAGCTCTTAAATACTGAACTGCTGTTAATAAATCTTTAATAGGATCTCTGTTAGCTACTGTTGCACTGTCCCATTCATCTCCTGCACCAATAGCAAATGTATTGCCTGCACTATCACTCATTACAGCTTCAATAGCTTTATCTACTTGATAAGTAATCTTTTGAGTTAATCTATAAATCTTTCTTTGTAACATAGGAATAGTTGCTGTTTGTTCAGCTTCTAAAGAAATAATACTTTCTCCTGCATACTTTTGAATAACTGCACTAACCTTAGTTTCTGTAACATCAAAGAACGGAAAAGGAGCATATTGTGGAACACCTTTAATTGATGATCCTGTTCCTCCATCTGTTTCGTCATTATTAGTTTCTCTAAAATAGCTTTCTGTCCATGCACTAGAAGTGTCAATAGTGCAAAGAGTTTTTAATTTATAATCTAAAGCTGCTACTGCTTTAACTGCACGGTCAATATTTTCATACCTTAAATCAGCTTCTCTATCAGTATCTGCCATTATATAATACTCCCTACTTTAATTCTTACTGTTTCTAATGCACTAGCTGTTTCTTGACATTTACCAACTATTGCACCTGTAACCATTTCAGCTTCAACTGCTTGTTTAACCATATTAGCACCACTTAATGAAACAATACCACCTAATGTTATCGCTGCTTCTGCTGCACCAATATCCCAAATACCGTCCATTGCTACTGTTAATTCAGTAATTCCATCAGAAGCTGTTTTTTCTTCCCATGCAATTCCACCGAAAACATCAGCACCTGAACTAGCTGTAACTGTATTAGGATCAGAACTCAACTGCATGATAGTTCCCAAAGGTATTGCTGTTCCATCTGCAACTGTTTTTCTTTCGAATTTAGTTGGGGTTTCAATACATGTTGCTACTACCATGCTTTATTTAGATTTCAATTCTTTAAATACTTTTCTGTTATTCGGTATACCGATTAACTAAATATTTTCATGCCTATCTGCATTAGTTGGATCGTCTTTTATACCAATAGGAATTATATCTATTCCATTTTTTAGAATTATTAAAGTCTTGCTGTTGTCGTAGTTTGGTATTTTTTTTAGTTTTAATAACTTTCTAAACATTAAAATATATTTACCATAGCCCTTATAATTTTCAAGATTATTTTCTTTTTTTCCTAGAACAGTAGTTAAGATTAAATCCATATGTTGCTTAGGAAATACAATCTCATAAATACCAAAGGGAGTTTCTCGTAAAATTATTTGCATTCTATAATTTATAGAAGTTCCAGGAATAAATCCACCTTTTCCATCATCTTTTTCATATTGAAAATCTAGATAGATCGCTGACATTTCTTCCTTAAATCTTCTTATAGCTCGATACTCCCCCCTTAAAAAAAAGTGTAGTTGCATTATTCTGCTTTAGGTTCTTCGGGATCGTCAGGCATTGCTTCGAGTTGTTTAGTCAATCCATCAATACAATATTCTAATTCTAGAATATCTTGATTGTGTTGAGATTTTAATTGCTTTAAGTTAATTAATCTAACTTCTAGTTGTTTTTTATTCATTTTGTTTTGCGATAGCTTTCTCAATGTCTGTGCCTTTCCAAAAGTCTAGAGCTTCTTTTTTCTTTAAATCATTTTCTGAGAGTTGTTGATTTTCAACTCTACCCCCCGAAGTAGATCCTAAAAGGTGTTGAGCTTCCATCTCTCTTAATGCTGCAATGTTTTTTTCTAGACGCTCATTTTCTTTATTTAAGAACTCTCTTTCTCTTTTTGCTTTTTCAACAATAGTTTCTGCCGAATACTCAACCCTGTTATCTGAACTAACATCTGCTCCCGTTGGTGTTTCTTTCTTAGTTTCTTCTTTTTGCTCATTCATTTTCTATAACCTCCTTTCAAGGTATTAAATTAAATAACATCTTTGTTATGCTGTCTTTCTTTGTGTCTGTATAGGCTTTTAATCTTGTCAAACAAACTATACCTGCTGCTGCTAATGCTACTATAACAGCTTTCATAGTAAAGTTTTCTAAAACTATTACTGCTGACAGAAAAGAAATCGCTCCCACTAGCACAGAGTTTACCCAAATCTCTTTTGGAAATACTTTTTTTTTAGTTTTTGCCATTATATATTTATTAGTTCATCTCCGAATGTTGACAAAGGAACTCCTGTTTGTAAAGAAGTGCTTAGTTTTTGTCCGTAGATGTCTGCTGTTCCTCCTGGTTGAATGAATGCGTCAAAGTCTGCTAGTTGTTCTCTCCCATCTTCCATAAACTTATTTAAATTTCCTGCAACTTCTGCTGCTGTTTGTCTTCTAGCTTGATATACTCTAGTTAGTTGAGCATTATATTGCGCAATATAAATGTCTGCATTTGCTGGATCTTGTGAAGCTAACATTGCTAATTGTCGCATATTAGTTCTAGCATTTGTCAATTCAATATCTGCTGCTTGTAATTCTCCTTTTTGTTGTGCTTTAATATTTGTCATCACCCCACCAACAAAACCACTTATAAATCCTGTAACTCCTCCTACTATTGCTCCTGGAATAGATAAAGCTCCCGCAGATCCCATAAGTCCTGCTGCTGCTCCTATCCCTGCACCCCCCAACATTGAGGGAAGAATTTTAGCACCACCTGCGGTTAATGCTTGCCCCCAATCTATTGGTGCTTCTGTGGCATCTGTTAATGCTCCAATTTGTCCTATTTGTCCTATTTGTTGTTGTAATTCATATTGTTTCTGTGCTGTTCCTGCTATTGTTGCTCCTTGTGGAACATTTGTTTTTCTTGCTTCTTGACTAGATAATGCTTCTATGTTTCCAAACCATTCCTCATCACTTAACCCTTTGGGTCTATAATATGTTTTTCCATTTCTATCAAAACCAACAATCTCTCCACTCTGATCTTTATGGACTAC
>CAZTRD010000076.1:0-3626 GCA_964616145.1 uncultured Candidatus Saccharibacteria bacterium
GAATGGGGTCATTTCTACCATCAAACTATTCCCCAAGGATGCTCTACTGGTCTCATTATCCTTGGTACCAGACTGATACGGGGCACCCATTAGGGCATGTTCGAGTGACCGAGAGGGGTAGCCCACTAGGGCGACTCAATGGGGTAGTAAGGTACTTGACTAGGAAATTTGTAGAGCTACAATTAATTAATAATTAACTTTTAAAAACATGACAGGAGCAGGTAGCGATTAAGAAGACAAAGAAAGTGTGAGAGGAGACTCTCAATAAAAAAATAAAGAACGCGCATTTGCGTTCTTTTGCTTCCAGAAAGATTGAGTTTAAATATAGGTACTAGACTGATATGGGGCGCAAAGTCAAGTGAATTATCAAGAGATTAGCATTAATCTATCTACTTTTATCAGAATTGTAGAGTAGGGAAGTCAAGCACTTCTAAAGAGGAGTATCTTTTGCTAAAGTGATAAAGATATGAAAATAATTATTACAGCTGAATCGAAGGGTGCAGACATCGATGCTTTGGCATGTATTATTGCATATTCAGAACTACTCAAACTAGAGGGAGAGGAATCGATTCCAGTTATAACTTGCGGTTTTACAGCAAGCATTACACCATCAATATTAAACTGGGGAATTGAGTATAAAAAAGAATATATTTCTGATGGCACAGAAAGTTTTGTATTAGTTGATACATCTGATCCTAAAACAATTCCCGGTTTTGTAGATATAAATAGGATAATTGAAATATATGATCACAGATCTCTTTTTAAAGACAACTGGAAAGATAAATTAAAAAGTAAGTCTCATATAGAGCTTGTTGGAGCTTGTGGAACTTTGATCTGGGAAGAATTTAAAAAACGCAATAAAGTAAAACAAATAAGTCTTAATTCTGCAAGATTACTTACAGCATCTATTATTTCTAATACGCTTAATTTTAAATCCCCGGTAACTACAGAAAGAGATAGACAGGCATATTTAGAATTAAGAGCAATATCTAATTTAGACGAAAATTGGATTATTCAATATTTTTCAGAGCAAGAAAACATATTAGTAGAAAACTTTGAGAAATATTTTAGGGCGGATATAAAATCTGTTGAGATTAAAAAACAGATTTTGGTTATTGGACAAATTGAGCTATGGGATGCGGACAGAATTCTTGAAGACAACAAAGAAGTTATTGATACAATAATGGAAGAATACGATCCAACTCCTTGGATAGTAAATATTTTGAATATATCTAAAGGTTTTAACTACATTTATACGGAAAATACGGTCGCTATTAAGCTTATGGAGGATAAATTAGGATTATTTTTTAAAGATAGCATAGCGATTACAGATAAACTTCTTCTAAGGAAAAATATTACTAAGATTTTACAAAATTCTAGCGCTTAGTTTCTATTAATTATAGAGTGAAACTCTTCCCACCTATTCAACTCTTCTACCAATCCGTTCCAACCAAGTCTCATGCGGTGCACCCATTAGGGCGCGTTCGAGTGACCGAGAAGGGTAACCCTCTCGGGCGACCGAGAGGGATAGATATTGCAAATAAACAAATAAATGCTCGATAAAAAAGTTTTCGAAAGTTTTATTTTGAAAGTAAATCAATCTTGCCAACAGTTTTATGTTTGGATGTATGCGAATAACGAATTTGCAAAGCATCAAGAAAAATGGAACAAAACATTTACTAAGTTAGAAAGATTTTTAGAGGATAAGGGATGTAAATATAAAAACTTTTGGGATGTTGTGATTCTAACACTTCAACAAGCATGGAAGTTAGGCATTATCCGGCTTTTTGACCCGTCTTATTTTTCGAAGGATGTAAAAAAAGAAAATCCGAGATTATCTCTATGCTATATATCAGAATTACTAGAAGATGATAGCTTAAAACAATTTATTACAGAAGAAATAAATAAACATAGTAATTTTATTGAATCAATAAAAAAACAGCGTCCTAGTTTAGCGCATAATGATACAAAGGCTATTAATAATAAGATAGAGGCTGGTGTCGAGAATTTATTCGAAGGTTTGGATAAAATAATCACAGAAATTAAGAATAGAAACCCACACCTTAAAGATTGTAACGATATTAATCGTGAACTTACAGAAAAATTATCAAAAAGCGGGGTTGATGAAATTTTTGAAGCATTATTAGAAATTGATAATTTAGAGAAGAAAGAGGAATAGTATTTCAAGTCTTTGCAAAGAATAATCAATATAAATATACAATAAAAATACTCTGGAAAAAAACAGAGTAATCAACGAGCTCAATAAGTCAGGAATAATCATTGAGGAGCCAAAATGCAATTTTGATGTAGAAATGACAATAGACATATTAGATGATGCAGAAAAAATGACTGCAGTTTTGCTTTTTTCTGGAGATTCTGATATGCGAGCTCCATTGGAACGTCTAAAGGTGAGTGGCAAGAGGATTGGAATAGTTGGTGTTAGGGGAATGGTAGCTAGAGAATTGCATTGTATTGAAGATAAATATTTTAATTTTGGCCAATTTTATACTGGTAAAAGAGATTATATGAAAAGCGAAAATCCCGCTTTTGGCGGGACCGCGTGATTAGTAGATTTTCATCTACATTTCGATTATAGCACAATATATTGTGTCAATCAAGAGTTATCCACAGTTTTGTATAAGATAAAATAAATATCAATGGATTTAAATTTTATAATCAGAGGTATCATTATCGGATTATCAATAGCTGCTCCGATTGGTCCTATTGGTATTTTGTGTATCCGACGCAGTCTTAATAAAGGATTTTTATCTGGTTTTATTGCTGGTCTTGGAGCTGGGTGTTTTTTGATAAGTGAATAAAGGTATTGACAAGATATTGTTATGGGTATATACTCATAATAGATAAAGGTCGGCTATAATTAATAAAGAATGTTTTAAAATATGCCAAATTTTGATGGAAGTGGTCCTCAAGGATTAGGCGCTGCTACGGGTAGAGGGTTAGGCCCATGTGGAGCTGGAATGGGAAGAAGAAGATGGTTTGGATGCGGATTAAGAAGGTTTTGGGGTGGTTCTCAGGTTAATCCTAAAAATGAAAAAGAAATGTTGGAAGAAGAGTCTAAGATATTGGAAGACGAGTTAAAATCTGTTAAAGATCGCTTAAGCGAATTGAAGGATCAAAAATAAGAAGAAGGTCGTCATCCCAGTCCTATATTAATAGGGCTGGGGAAACCTTCTTCAATAATTAAGATATCATTAAGTATTAATAATTTCAACTATGGCTAGACCAAGGCTTTGTCGAAGAGTAAAATTTGATCCAGAAATTACATATTTTAAACCGCAAGGTGTTCCCATGCAGTTTTTAGAAATAATTGAATTGACTACAGAGGAAGCAGAGGCTTTAAGGTTAAAGAATATAACAAAGCTGGAACAGGTTGAATGTGCTAAGAAAATGAATACTTCCCAAAGCACATTTCAGAGAATATTAACCTCGGCTTATAAAAAGATAACCGAGGCCATAATTGACGGCAAAGCAATTAAAATTAAAAAAATATGAAAAAATATATTCTAATTATTATTTCTATAATAGTTATTGTTTTATTAGCACTAGGATTCTTCTTTCTTTATCCTAAACTTACAGAATCCAAAGATATTAATGGAATGATTATG
>CAZTRD010000077.1:0-3612 GCA_964616145.1 uncultured Candidatus Saccharibacteria bacterium
GGGGTGGGTAACTTTGTCGTTATCGTGGTGGGTAATTTTATGGTTGACGAAAACATAGTGGTTTTAGTAATCCAGAAAATTTAACATTTATAGAAGCATGGGTTACAAGTTTAAGCTATACGTTTCAGTTATATTTTGATTTCAGCGGCTATTCAGACATGGCAATAGGCATTGGACTAATGTTTAATATAGAGCTTCCTGTTAATTTCAATTCACCATACAAATCTTCAAACATTCAAGACTTTTGGAGAAGATGGCATATTACATTATCGAATTTTCTGAGAGACTATATCTATATACCACTTGGTGGTAACCGAAATGGTGAATTCAAGACTTATGCAAACTTAATGATAACATTTTTACTCGGTGGTATATGGCATGGTGCTGGTTGGACTTTCGTATTTTGGGGATTCTTGCATGGTATTGCTATGATCTTGCACAGAATTTGGCAGAAAACAGGAATAAAAATGAATAAGATTATCGCTTGGTTTATAACATTCAACTTCATTAACATAACATGGGTAATTTTCAGGGCAAATAAATGGGAAGATATCATAAATATATTAAAAGGAATGTTTGGCTTAAATGGAATTATAATTCATTCTAGACTATATTCATGTCTTGGATTTTTGTCAAAATATGGAATCTCTTTTGGTCCCTGGCCAACGTTGCATACTAAATTTTTTATCTTATGGCTTTTATGTGCTTTCATTATAACTGTTTTTATAAGAAATTCAATACAATTAAGAGGTCGTTTTGAGCTTACAAATACGTACATATTTGTAACTATCACGATATTATTAATATCTTTTATGAAAATGGGGAAAGTATCCGAATTTCTTTATTTTCAATTTTAAATTATGGCAAAAAAATTTGTTACTCAAGTGATTTTATCTGTTTTTATAGCTATTTCTATTATTGGAATTTTAAATTTTATAATAGACCCATTCAATCTAAATAAAGTATTCAATCTAAATTTACCTAAAGATAAAGTAAGTTATATAATGCACTATCGATTATACAAAATGATTGAATTCTTAAATTCTCCAAAAAGCAATATTATTCTAGGTGACAGTCGAACTGATGGTTTGAAAGTAGAATACTTTAATGAATTGGGTGTTGCAGACATATATAACTTTGCTTATGGTGGAGGAACATTATATGAGGAGATTGATACTTTTTGGTTTGCGATTCAGTATATAAAACCGGAAAAGGTTATCATATCTGTTCCTTTTAATCTATTCAATGAAAATAATACAAAAAATATGGTTAAAGAATCGGAATCAATGATAAAAAATCCATTAGAATACTATTTTAATTCATTTATATTAAAAGCTAGTCTATTAAATCTATACACAAAGCTTACTGGTAAAATGTGGAGAACTGAACGCCCGGCAATGAATAAAGAGGCTTTTTGGACTTACCAATTAGGTACCGAGGTTACAGGAAGATATTACAATAGTTTTATTTACCCAATACATTTATTGGATTGCATAAAGAAAATTTCTGATTACGGTGAGGAAAATAATATAGAATTGCAATTCTTTATTCCACCCACGCATGTTGAACTACAGAATAAAGTAAACGAGTATGGTATACAAAAATACTATGAGGATTATAAAAAAGAATTGGCAAGATATAGTGAGGTAATTGACTTTGATTATCCAAATGAGGTTACTATCAATAAAGATAATTTCAAAGATCCATATCATGCCAACGAAAATATTGAGATAAAAATTGTTAATGAGTTGGTCGAAAAAACAAAGACATTTTCCAGAAGGTATGGGGTATCTGCCCACTAATACATTTGATCTCTCCAGAAGTCTTTTGTATCTAATGGATAAATAAAATCAAAATATCAGAAAAAATGAAATCTAAAATACCAAATAATAAGAAAATAATAATAATGGCTCCTACTCCACCTCCTTATGGTGGAGGTGAAGCTATGACAGAAACCCTGGTGCATGGATTGTTGAAAGATTCAGATTATTCTATAATTCACATCAATACTTCAGATAATAAATCGAGCTCTAATCAAGGTAAACTCGATCTTGGAAATGTTACAAATGGAATATACAATCTTATTAGATTGATAAAGTGTTTAATTATACACAAATCAGATATTGTCTATATAACTATTGCATCTAGTGAATTTGCATGTTTCATTAGAGATTCTTTGTATATAATATCAACTTGGCTTTTTAGAACTAAAGTAATATGTCATCTCCATGCTGGAGATTACAATCCCGGGAAAGGTAATTGGCTTAAGAAAGCTTATTTCAAATTTGTAGTGAAAAGAATCAATACAATCATATTCATAGGTCAGAGTATTAAATGTAAAGTAACTGCCGATATTTCTGTTAAAAACAGCTTTGTGCTTTACAATGGAATCGAACCCGTTACAAAAAACCTAAAGAATAAGAAAGATAGCAATAAATTCGGTGTTCTATTTATTGGAAAACTAATAGAACCGAAAGGCTTTTTTGATGTAATTAAATCTATTCCTTTTGTCACAAAGCAAACAGAACAAGTTGAATTATGGTTTGCAGGTGAATTCCATTCAGATAAAGAAAGAGATTTTGCTTTCAAACTGATAAAGAACTACGGAGTAGAGAAATATGTTAAATTTTGCGGATTAATTACAGGAGATAAGAAAGCAGAATTTTTTGCTCAAGGTGATATATTTGTATTACCCAGTTATACTGAAGGACATCCTATTTCGGTTCTTGAAGCTATGTCGGCTGGATTACCAGTTATAGCTACTGATGTAGGAAGTATAAAAGAAACTGTTATAGACGGAGAAAGTGGTTTCATCGTTCCTATAGGAGAACCTAGAATTATAGCCGAAAAAATTTTAATACTTTATAATAATCCTTTATTAAAAGATCAGATGTCAACGGCAAGTCTACAAACTTACAAATCAAGATTTACAGATGATATTTTCCTTGCAAATATTAAACAGATATTTGATCAAATTTGACTCCTTATTTCCATTTATTGATTGGGGATGAGGAACTAAGACGAAAGATGAGTATTTCTGCCCGAAAAAGATATGAGGAATTATATACCAAAGAAAAGTTTATTGATAATATGGTTGAAGTTTTCAATAGAGTCCAAGAGATTTGCAGATGGACTCAAGCAGGGATAGGAAGCCAATTTATGATCTTAATATCCTGAGAAAGTGAGTAATGATGCACTTCCTCAACCGCTTTGAGTATCAACTCATGAAAAACTATGTGAACCATCTGACCTATTGTGAAACTAAGATCCCTTGAGTATCTGAGCCAGGATAAGACAAGATAATTGAGAATACATACGCAAAGATGGGCTGTTATGCCATTGAAATCTCTCATGTGAAAATTAGGTAATCCAAGGCTTTGTTTGGCATCCCTTATGAATGTCTCAATACCCCTATGGTTACCCCCAAAGTCAAGACCAAAATTTGGCAAAAATAAGGTGGATCATTAGCCATCTGTTACTCTTTGAAAATCATAATAAACCTGACTTGGTGTCATATAATTCAAGCTTTTAGAAAAAGCTTGAGCAAAAAGGAAAATAAGGCTTTGATGAAATCTCTCATTATTGTAGAAATGGAAATATCCTTCTAATCCC
>CAZTRD010000078.1:0-3609 GCA_964616145.1 uncultured Candidatus Saccharibacteria bacterium
TAATTGAGAGAATCCACTGAGACCTTGGAATTGGGTTAGGTGGAATTCAAAGTTTTTGAACCATTGCCTTGAGCCTGATTGGTCTCTTCTTCTGATTGCTCTTTCTTTTATGGCTGGGTCGGTTACTTCATCACCTGTTGCTGTGTCTCTTACTGTATCATCATCCAATACTAAGTATATGTTTGCTTTGTTTGTGTCTTTGCTTACTGGTACCTTATTTACTAATTCTATGTCTGCCCTTCTATCCTTCATTTCAATATAATAATATTGAGGTTCACCTTGGGGGGTAGTACCATCTTCGGTATCATATTCATATGCTTGCTGATATAAGTCTGCGAAGTATCTGTTATCATTGCCTTTTTTGAAATTGTCTGCGTTCCAAGCAATCTCTAGTTTGCCTTTGTTTTCTTGTGTAGCAAAGAACCTTGTTGTGTAAATAACATAATCTGTTTCAGTCTCGCTTATTACTCCATCGCCGTTTGCGTCTTTTGTTTTACTATAGTCTGTCTGGGATTTTATTCCAGTCAGTTTGTTTCCGGTTATGGAATACTTATTACCTGGAGTGCTGCCTTGGAAAGAAATTACACTTTTTATACTTCCTTCTTTGTCATTTATTTCTATTGTTGATGATTGGGAGTTTCCTTTTGGTGTGACAGTGTGTCCAGCGCTAACAGCGCTTTTTATCATGCTTAATGTTGTTTGGTCTATTGGGATGTCGTTTGCTGGAGGATCTGATTTTTTACCATTAGGAACTATTGCAGAATCTCCTTGTTTGTTGCTCATTACACCTTTATTATCTAAGGTTATTGTTTTTCTTATTAATACTCCTGATCCAGCTATTGCGTTACCATCCTTATCTGTAGCTCCAATAGGTTCAAATAGCCTGATGTTTGTTGTTTTTAAGTAGGTGGTGCTTGTTCTGGTTGTTTTTGTCCAGTCTGTATCTTCGTTATACAGCTTGCCTGCGATTTCATATATTCTTTTGCCAGTTTCTGTTGTCCAATCTTCTTTTAATGTTACTGGTGTTCCGTCTGCTAGTTGTGTTGGCGCTGTTCTGTATTTTGCATCAGGCTCCCACTCATCATCCAAGTTTTTATGCATGCCTATTTCCCCTAATTTTCCGTAAATATTTCCCTTTAGGTCTTTTATCAGCCCTGTAGCTTGATCATACTTATAGAATTCTGCAAGTTCATTGGCAATAAGTGCCATGCCAGTAGGATCAGCTGGTTTGCCATCTATCAGAGTTGGACCCTCTGTTTCATGCCCAAATACCACGTTTTTGCCATTGAGGCTATAGGCATATCCTCTGCCATCCTCTTGCTTAATGAACTTATTATTACTCGAATCATATAGTTTTCCATTTGAATCAATTTTTAATTTAGCAGCCGCATTTGGGTCTATTTTGGCGACATCTTCTTTGAATTTTAATGCAGTTTCTATGCTTGTGAAACTGTTTCCTAATGTATCTTTCTTTATTTCCATCTGTATATATGCCTGGCTTTTTGTGCCGCCTTCAAATGCAAGCTGCTGAAGCAATGCTTTTGCATTTGTATTCGTTGCTGCAACGCTTGCTAATGTGGACATTATAACTTGGTCATTTTTGTTATTGGTAAAGTATCTTTGCGCAGCGTCCCTATCTATTTGATTGCCTTCTGTTGGGCCTAAATAACCTAAGTGAGCAACTGTTGTTCTGGAGTCAGCTATAAACTGGTTTGTTATTTGGCTGATTTGCTCTTTTGCCTGCGCTGAAGTGATTTCCCCTTTGATTAGCCTTTGGCTTATCTCATTAATCTGGTTGGTTACTTTTATGTAATCTGCCTCAATAGCTTTTGCTTGCGCTCGGTCCCCAATTATCTGCGCATATCCTACAAGGTTTTCATTTAATTTTCCAGTTGCTGCGCCAAGGTCTGGACCTTCGTAAAGAACTATCCCTACATTATTTGTAACAACCCAATCATCTCCTTTTCTTTCCAAGCTGGCTGATGTTGCATCTTTTTTTACAATACCTATGGAACTTGCTAAGTTTTCATATTCATAGGCAAGCCTTTGTTTTGCCACATCATTCTTTATTCCCGGGTTATCTTTTACTATTTCTGCTAATTGAGTATATGCATGATCTTCGTAGCTTATTCTCTCTACAAAATCCTCATAAGTCTCTTCGGTTCTTGGTAGGTAGGTATTCCCGGAATCATCTTTATAGAATGTTTGACCTCCTATAATTACTTCTTCAGTAACTCTGTTAGTATAATACCCTTTAGCCCATGAATCTTTTTGGACTGATGGTGTAGTGATGGAAGAGATTGAAGTAACTCTATTAGCGGTTAGTTGCTGTTTTGCTGCTGCTTCTGTTGGAGCCTCAATAATAAAATTTAATGTTTCTCCACCAACCTTACCTTGAAGATTATAGTTGAAATTAATTGTTTCATATATGGGGTTGCCTGAAGCATCGTTGCCCGTATATTTTAAAACCGTTCCGTCTGATTTTCTGTAATAGTATTTACCATCTTCTGCTAATGTTGCTTTGCTCCCTCCGGCAGGTATATTTTTTGCAGAGCTTGGATCATCAGGGTCTGGCGCTGTTGGCGATGGCGCTGTTGGCACTGTAGGCGCTGTTGGTGCTGGTGGTGCTGCTGTTACTTTATCTGCTGCTGGTGCTGCTGGTGCTGCTGCTGGCGCTGCTGCTGGTGCTCCTTCTATTTCTACTTTTGTATCCTCTTTTTTTGGCTCATCTTTTGTAGTGGAGGCGGGGGTTTTAACTTGTGTTTTCCAACTATTCTCCCTGTTGACCCATTCATATCCTGTATTAGGTATCCAAGCTTTCTGTATACTATCATAATGGGCATTCTCTACTTTTACAGTATTGAAATTGGTTGAATCCCCTGGTTCTGCCCATGTCCATCCATTATCTCTATCTGGTTTCCATCCAGCTTCAGTCCAAATAGCATGTTCTGGTTTTACACTATAATCAAAGGCATTACCAGTTGCCCATACCCATCCATTTTTTTTGTCTGTTGTCCACCCACCATCATAATAAACATGTTCGTCTAGTACAAGGATAGTGGGGTGAGTAGTTGTTGAGCCCAATTGAATATCTTCTACCTCAAACTTAGTATTCTCTAAATTCTTCTGCTTTACCTTTATTGTAAATACCTTGTCTTTTACTATAAAGGATACATAATTACGCTTGAGCTTCGATCCCCAGATAGGCACTTCACTACTAGCTGATCCCATAGCCTTTAATTTAGCCCAATCTGTATCGTCTAAAGTTTCTCCTTTTTTAATAAAATTTGTATCATCACTTCGCTTTAAAGTAGCCATCCCAGTCACCATCACCATATTTCCGGTAACCTTATTCTCAACTGCCATGCCGGTAACTGCATCTCCGCTTGGGCTTGTTAGGCTGTTTTCAGTAAAGAAAGCAAAACTAAATATTGAGATGACTACTAATATAATCATCGTGATTCCTTCGAATGTTGGCCATTTGTGTCGTGAGAACATTTTAACCTATAATCCTCTCTACTTCCTTAACGAAGTTTTTTGCTCTTGACAATGAGGTTTCAGCCTTTACCCTTTCGGCTGTTTTTCCAAGGTCGTATGTAAATATTTTCC
>CAZTRD010000079.1:0-3506 GCA_964616145.1 uncultured Candidatus Saccharibacteria bacterium
GCCGTACTCCCCAGGCGGGATACTTAACGCGTTAGCTTCGCCACTGAAAGGGTCGACACTTCCAATGACCAGTATCCATCATTTAGGGCGTGGAATACCGAGGTATCTAATCTCGTTTTATGCCCACGCTTTCGTTCCTGAGTGTCAGGAGCGCCCCAGCTGACTGCCTTCGCTTTTGGTGTTCCCCTCGATATCAACGGATTTCACTCCTACACCGACCGTTCCGTCAGCCTCTAACGCCCTCTAGTCTGGTAGTATCTGTCACCTTCTCGAAGTTAAGCTTCGAGGCTTTGACAACAGACTTGCCAAACCACCTGCGAACGCTTTACGCCCAATTAATTCGGATAATGCTCGGGGCTCACGTATTACCGCGGCTGCTGGCACATGATTAGCAACCCCTTATTCGCAGGGTACCTTCTCTGCTACCTAAAAGGCAGCAGTTATTCTCCTGCAAAAGAAGTTTACATCCCATAGGACTTCATCCTTCACGCGGCGTCGCTCGGTCAGGCTTTCGCCCATTGCCGAATATTATCGACTGCTGCCTCCCGTAGGAGTAGGGTCCGTATCTCAATACCCTTGTTGGGGATCATGCTCTCACATCCCCTACCCGTCATAGCCAAGGTGCGCCATTACCACACCTTCTAGCTGATGGGACGCAGGCCTCTCTCGTTGTGCATACTTGCGTATGCTTTACATTTTCGCATTTCAGCGAAATGACCATTGGGAATTAGTCCGTCTTTCGACGGATTATACCCATCAACGAGGCAAGTTACCCACGTGTTACTAACCCGTTTGCCACTGTCTGTCTTGCGACAGACCGTTTGACTTGCATGCCTTATCCACGCCGCCAGCATTCATCCTGAGCCAGGATCAAACTCTCAAAAAAATCACAGTTTGTGATTGTGCCTAATAATAGGCAAGGGACAACTCTAAAAAATTACCTCTAATTGGCTCGAATTGCTGTTAAGTTTTCAAAGTTCTTTCCATTTACAATGTATTCATATTCTATTCTGTTTGTTAGTCCGTGTCAAGCTTCATTTTTTCTTAGCCAGGTCAATTTCAAATGCATCATGATCTTTTTCAAATTTTATCCTACATTTATCAAAAAATCCGCTTTGACCTAATAATAAGCCAACGGTAGAGCTATCAACGAAACATACTGGTATTTCCAGAATCTTTTCAATACCATCTATTTTGATTTTTAAATTATTTAAACAGTATCCCTGAATATTTCCACTGATTCCTGTTAAATTTATCCTTTGAGCTCTAGATAGGTCTATATCTAAAGCTTGGGCTATTTGAATATTAAAAAGAGAGCAATCAGCCCCTGAATCAATCAATGCTAGGAATTTGCTATTCGTTTTACCGAATATCTCTATCTCTATCATTGATCTCTTAATCCACTTCGCTGATAAATCAACTGGAACGCAAGATGTATATCTATATTTCATAGTTAGATTTGATAAGGCATATAGAAAGACTTTTCTGGAAAAACCTTTGTAAAGATAACATCTTTTGTTTTGATCTTTTTAACAACATCCTTAAGTTGATTGCTATAAGCTAAAACTTCTTTTTTGTTAGAAGATAAGGCCACCCATTTGTTAGCATATGGTTTTAATAATCTAGAAAGATCGCAACTTTCCTGTTTTTTATCCATATGATTATATTATATCAGAGCCAGCGGTCAGAATCGAACTGACAACCTACTGTTTACAAAACAGTTGCTCTGCCTTTGAGCTACGCTGGCCGAATTATTCTTTTGTCTCAAACTTTTTTGGATGAGGAACTCTTTTTAACCAAGAATCTACCCTATTTTCTCCTTTTAAAAGTAATACTTTCGTCTTCATCAATGTCTTTTTCATCCAATCCCCTTCCTTAATCTTTCTTAATAACTCTGCTGGATGAATTTTCTTAAAATCAATGTTTAAATGCGGAGCAATATGTTCTATCGCTTTGTTTACAAAGGCCTCTTCCGGTACGGCATTGATTTCCAATTCTTTCAACTCCCTGTTTTTATTCTTTACAAGATAGTAAGCTCCGACAATACCGATAAAAAGACCGGCTAATGAAATTAATTGGATAATCATATTTCAATTTTAACAAATTGCTCTACGTAAATATTCTCTCCTAATTTAGCTATGCAGGCCTTGATGGCATCTTCCACTTTCTTTGTCTGGTCTTTCACTAATGGTTGTTTTAAAAGACAAATCCCCTCTTTGAATTTGGACAATTTTCCTTCAATCATTTTATCTAGAATTTCTTTTGGTTTCCCGCTGCTAGCAAATTGTTCCTGATATATTGCTCTTTCTTTATCCAGAATCTCTTTAGGGATATCTTCTTCTTTGACATACAGAGGATTCATTGCAGCAACTTGCATTGCCAAATCATGAGCAAGAGTTCTGAAGTCCTCGTTTCTGGCAACAAAATCTGTTTCACATCTTAATTCAAGCAAAACTCCCATCTTCTTATTCGTATGAATGTAAGCATCAACAATCCCCTGCCCTGCGTTTCTTCCGGCAACTCTTCCTGCCAAATCCTCTCCCCATTTGCGCAGAATCTCCTGGGCTTTTTCTATATCTCCATCAGTTTGCTCTAATGCTTTTTTGCATTGAGCCAAAGAAACATTCGTTAATTCTCTAAGTTTTTTTATTTGTTCTAAATCAGCCATTTTATTAATTGAAATTTATTTGCAAGCTTCTTTTATCCTATCTACTATATATTTTACCGCGCTTGGCGCATTATCATTGGCAGGAATGGGATAATCAATAATTGACGGATCAGAATCAGTATCAACTATCGCAATTATTGGAATATTCTTTGCCCTGGATTCCCTGATAGCATTCTTCTCTTTGGAAGTATTGATGATAAATAAGGCATCCGGCAATTTATCCATATTCTTGATTCCCCCGAATTTCTTATTCAAATCATCAATCTCTTTATCAAATCCGGCCTGTTCTTTCTTGGTATATTTTTCCAACTCCCCTGCTTGTTTTCTTCTTTCCAGTTCTTTCATGTGCTCTACTCTTTTTTTGATGGACTCGAAATTGCTAAGCGTTCCCCCAATCCATCTGTTGTCTACATATGGCACATTGCATTCCCTTGCGGCATCTCTGATAATCTCTTGGATTCCAGCAGATGTTCCTACCAATGCTATTATCTTTTTTTCTTTGATCAAAGACGAAATGAAATTAACTGCTTCTTGAAGTTTAACTACCGTTTTCTCCAGATCAATAATATTGATATGGTCGCTTCCCCTCACCCCGATAATGTACTGCTTCATTTTAGGGTGGCACTTAAAAGCCTTGTGTCCGAAAAATACACCGGCTTTCTTCATCTCTTCAATATTCACTTCCATTTTTTTATCATTCATATTTTTAAGATTAGCAAAACAATGCTTTAATGTAAAGATTAAATAGTATATACAAAATATGTCTATGTGGCAAGTCCGCCTTGGTACATTCTACCCCCAACTGCAACATAGCAAGAAAAAGAAAGAGCAGCTGGAA
>CAZTRD010000080.1:0-3323 GCA_964616145.1 uncultured Candidatus Saccharibacteria bacterium
TCCTGAATATACTGAACATATTTGCCTGTTTAATCTTTATGCTACTAGGACATTTAATCATCTATCCCTCCGAATACTGTTTCATTATCTTTTATGGCTTTTCTTAATTTTTTATCATTAGGATTATATATCTTTTTACCATACTCGAATTTTGCTTTTATAGCATCTTCTAAGCCATAAATTGGGGAGTATTTGTTCCTGCAACAGACGCAGCAAGTAGACCTGCCCCAAGTATACCAGCGTTTAGTAGTGGAAATCTTGCTTCCTTTTCAAGATATGATGAGTAAAGTATATCATTATAAGCCGATATCTTTATCATCATCGGGCATTTAATCAACTCCATATTTATCTCCTTTATTCCACACCCATCACTGATTTGATGTTTGCTGTTGATACTCCGTTTATGGTAGCAGCATTATTTACTCCGCAGATTTTGTTAATCCAGCCATTTGATTCTGGAATATAACTAACCTCTATCCATAATTGATACATAGACGTTGAACCACTATCCCCACCGCCATTGACTATAGATACCCATACCTTTAATGAATCTATTTCTTCCCACGTCCATGCACTTAATGTTTCTGGATTAACAGAGTATTCACAAGAAGCGGTAAGTTCTGGCCAGTTTCCAGTATTAGAAATTATTGTTTCAGCACCGTCATAATCAGTAGATGACAAAGTAACTCCAAAACGACAAATGCTTGCAACGCAGTCCCCAACTGCTGTAGATAAACTATGTCCTTTCATTGTCACAGAATTTATTACTCCAGAAGCGGTAGGATTTTGGATGGTCATTCTCCCAGAACAATCATCCCCGCTATAATTCCCAGAAAAATAATTTTCTAAGTCTAAAGTGGCTTCATTGACTTCTGAATAATAATTACTTCCAGTATGAGACCCACCAGAAATTGTATCATCACCATTTGGTCTAAGATAAATAGTAGTTCCCAACATAGATGTGATTGTTGTTTTACAATATGGTTCTACTCTCCCATTAGTTGGAAATATATTAAAGGTAATTAGGTCATTAACGGAATGATTTTTACTATAAATAGATGATGATACAGTTTCATCAAACGCTGTTGAATATCCATCAACCGAAACATCCCAAGATGAACTAAAAACATCAGTCCAATCAATTTCAATATATCCTTCCCAGTTTTCTATGACGCGAACATTGTATATGCAATTCAAAGAGAATAGTCCCGCTGTTTCTAAACTATCCGCTGCATTATAATCTACATATCCAAACCCTCCATCTGGAATCCAACCTGTTTCCCAATTTGAAGCGGTTTGTCGCAGTGCCTGTCTTGCCTGATTGAAAGTCCACGAATGGCCTATCATTAACTGCCCTATCATTCCAGCAGAAATTGCAGTAGCCCAACTTTCGTAAATTTCTCCATTAACGAACCATTCTAATCCTGCACCATAAGATTCTGTATTTATTCCATTAGTTCCCGCCCCAACTGCCACGATATATCCCAAATATGATGGATTGCCATATTCTATATGGGTGTTTTCGCCATGTGCGTGAACTATTCCAATACTGCCCCCCGTAACATAAGCTATCGCCCCAGTTATTTGTGAATTATCTGATAATCCACCTGCTGACCTTGAAATTATATCAATATCATTTGCAATGGCATAGGTAACGGAGCTGCTAAGTGTTTCATACCTAATTGTTATATTCGCAGTTGGACAGTATGTCTTGATATAAGTTGAACAGGTTTCCGCGTGCCACTGAACGCTATCACTAATAAGTATATTCATTGCCAATAAAAAACAAGGCAATAAAATAAATAATAGTGTTAGCCATTTCATTATTCCACTCCATTTATAGACTTGATGTTTAATACCGATACACCATTAACATTCTCTGCATTTTCAGTCCCACAGATATTCCCCGACCAACCAGATGAAGCACCATAATAAACTATTACATTAATCTGATATACTTTAATTTCCGCACTATTAGATGTATCTGTGTATCCAGAATATACGCTTAATCCAGCAATAAGTCCATTAACTTCATCCCAAGTCCAAGCTGATGATGTTGCGGGGCTTGTTTCCCAAGAATAACTTCCAGTAAGAGCCTCATCATCTAAATATACAGCACCACCAGTGTATTCTGTATCGCCTATTTTTACGGTAGGATTATATCCACCCTGTGTCATTCCTGTTTGCCCAGCGTTTATAGAATATGCTAAAACAACAGATGAAATAGTTCCAGACAGTGCTGTGTCTTCATGAGTAAATAATGCCTTGAACCACTGAAGTTGTTGGTTTGTAGATTTTGCACCCAAATAGTAATCTTCCCCACAAACCACGCCGTCGACATTAGTGTATATAAGTCCAATTGTATTTTCTGGAACACCGATACCTGCATTAATGGCATCTCCATCTGGATATAAAATAACATAACTTCCGGTATAACCACTTGTATCTATACTCGTTGGAGAATAACTATACACTGCCTGTATTCCAGTGCCACCACCGTAAAGTAATAATGGTATCAGCATTAATAGAAGTATTAGCTTTTTCATCTTTATAATCTCCTTAATTTCATTTTTTCAGCCACCTAACATAATAACTAATGTGCGAGTCGCCTTCTCCGCTCTCGCCAATAAACCACTTCGCCATCTCTTCTAACCTTCCTGTAGAATAGACGGTAGTCATTTTTTTGTCAATCATTTTCTGGATGGAGTATATCGTCTTCCACCTATTGTCCGCCTCAGAGATATATATTATTTCTTTCCTTAAGACAAAAAAGCTGCCGTTGACCCTATTTATCTTCTCTTGCGATTGCTTTTGGTGAGGCTCCAGAGTGTTGGCGTTAAACTTGAATTCGACGGGGAAGTTGCCCAGCTTAGACACAATAATGCCGTCGTAAGGTCTCCTAAGCTCATCCTCAAAGCCAGCCTTTGGGTTTCCGTGATATTGCCCGGTCTTAATCCTATTATGCCTGCCTTTGTCTATCCTTACGTCCTCTATCTTCTCATAAGTAATTCCCATTAACGCCGCGCAGTCTCTAAATGCATGCTCAAAGCTAGTCTCTCCCGTCCTGCTCTTTACGTATTTCTTTTTTGCCATGTATCCTCCTTATTTATTTGGCTGATAGCTAAAAAAAAGATCATGCTATAACTGTGAATGTCAGCGAGCCAATAGATCCATCAGCGGCAATTGCCCCCGCCGGGGTCATTACGCTTATCGGTATTGGCATAGATGCCATAATAGCCCGGCTTATTTCGATGCATATCTTGATTAGCGTCTGCTCGTAATCATCAGATGGAGCAAATGGTATATTTATAACCATAGGACAT
>CAZTRD010000081.1:0-3233 GCA_964616145.1 uncultured Candidatus Saccharibacteria bacterium
AATCAGGGATTTTACCTTTGAGCAAAAGCAGGCGTTCCTCCGCTTCTTACTGGAAAGGATAGTGATCGAAGATTATAAAGTGAGGATATTTGGGCTTATACCTACCCACACACCTGACCAAAAAAATGATTTTTCACCCCGAACTTTTGGGGTCAGCGAACCAAATTGTGATATTGTGCCCACGGGTATAGACAGGATTGAGCATAATACAGTTTTTCGCTTTGAATTAGTTGAAAAAATCAGATAAAAACCTCTTAAAATATTTCTAGTCTTAATCAGAGAGCTCCTTTTTAAGTGGTCTTTTATTGTCCTGTCTGCAATTCTTTTGGAAAGATTGACCAATAGCTGTCCCCAGTTGGTTATAATCAGTTAATCCAAACTCCTCTCCCAAAAGCATTTCAAAAGCCATCTGGATTCTCAATTCGGCGTCTTCAGGAAACACTTGCTCCCAGATTGCTTTTTTACTTAAACTCATATCCACTCAATTTTATCATTCTATCCAAAAACATAGAACTTCCTTGTATCTAATCCTTTCCATTAACTCGAATCTGAACATCGTATTGTGTGTCCAAGGGACAAATCCCTTTATCTTTAAATATTTTGAGGAAATCTTCCTTTTCATTAATTCTTTCTGTGGTATTATTAAATTAATAAAGTAGGAATGCTTTGCAAGCATTTTTGCATAAATTTATGGAAAATAGATTTTCTAAAAGTTCAAAAGCGTTTTCAGTGTTTTTGATATTTTTTCTTATTTCACAACTATCAGTTGGATTGTTTTATCCTTCAACTAAACAAGCAAAAGCTGATGGGGAAAGTTGGTATAGCTCAAGTTGGCTTTATAGAAAACCTATTACAGTTGACAATACCAGTGGAACAAGCACGCTTACTAATTATCAAGTGCAGGTGACTTTAAATTCTTCAAATTTTGATTTTTCAAAGGCTCAAATCAATGGTGAAGACTTAAGGTTTACTGATAGTGATGGGTTAACACCGATTAAATACTACATTACAAACTATGATTCAATTAATCAGATCGCTACCATTTGGCCTCAGGTCCCAAGTGTCGCGACTTCCTCCACAGCGACCATTTATATGTATTATGGCAATTTATCATCTGCTGACCCGAATACCGCTTATACTAAAATATCTGTTGATTCAACAATTCATAGTGATTATGGGCTGTCCTATCCTTTAACATATGAGTTTTCTATTCCTGAGGGTTCATCAGGGTTGAAAGCGTATAGAAGATACAATATAAACCAGACTTGGGCTCAAATTACTGAAAAAACGTCCAATGATTTTTTCAACGGAATTGAGGCAGTGAGGTATGATTATTCAGACAATAAGGTCTATGTTTCTGTTGCTTTTAGTAGTTCTAGTGATGAAATACATTTGAAGATTACGAATTCTCTGGGGTATCTTGTTGAGGTGGCATCTTTAGGGATTACTACATATTATGATAATAGAGATGCTGTTGTAACAGTTTCGGGCGATGATTGGTTTCACGATGCCCCTCCAGGCACAGTAGATGCAAATTCAGCTAACGATACGGCGTTTAAGATTGCTTGCGATGCTCTTACGAGTAAAGGGATTTGGTTTTCAGCGGGCATTGTTACTGATACTCATTATAACTATGGATGGATTCATCCAGACTGGGATGATGTGCAAGTTAAAATAGATGCTGGCTATATTGAGATAGCTTCTCATTCGGCAACTCATAATGTTGTACCTTACCCGGACTATGATGCAGAAATAAGTGGTAGTAAAAATGATTTGATCTCTAATTTAGATTTGGATTATAAAAATGGCACACAAGAATATGTTTATGCTTTTTTAGAGCCATATGCTAGTCATGACGCTACTTCATACACAAAGATTGGACAAGCTAAATACATTGTAGAACGATCCTCTACAGTAGATAGAGATTCTTTTGCAACATGGAATGCTACGTATGATCATTATATAACCGGAGGGTCACTTTGGTTAGAGAGTAGCAATTTGAATGATGCTAATGCTAAATTCGATACAGTGATAGGCGCAAATGGGATTTACCACATAATGATGCATCCACGACTTATTGATTGGGCGGTTGATTCATGGCAATTACAGCACATAGACTATATCAAAGAAAAGAAGAATCTATGGTATTCAGGTTTAGGGCATTTATATTTATATCATTATCTTGATGACCAGAATAAAATTACCATAAGCAAGATGGGCGGGGGTGATAACGATATTGTTGTAATGAATGATGATTTTATCGGTTCAACTTTAGATACAAACTCTTGGACAGAATCGATAATCGGTGGGGACGGATCTGTTGTTATTAACAATGGCGTTGTTATCTTAGAACCTCAACATAATGTTGTAAACAATGTAGGGATAAAAAGTAATACAAATGGTTTTTCCAATTTAAGGAGCAAGCTTCTATTAGATTTTACTACTTCTGCTTATCTTGCGTTGTCTTTAGGATCAGGAGATGTTGTTGACTTGTCCGGTAGTTCACAAAAAACCTTTAAGAATGGTTATGCTCTCAGGATTTCTTCTAATACAGACGCTAAACTCATTAGGATGGTTAATGGTGTTTATACCCAATTGGCTGCATACACAACTGCATTGGGCCTCACTAGCTATCATATTTACGAAATAGTAGTGGATTCTTTAGGGGTTCATGTTGAACGTGATGGTGTCCAAATATTAACATCAGCGGACTCTACTTATTCAGATGGGTATGGATTGTTTGCATGTGGTAAAGATGCTACTAAAGGAAGCACTTCTACGATTGATTGGGTAAAGTTATCGACACAAAATAGTGCCCTTGTTGAGCCTTTAACATCTCTTGATTTAGAACAAGGTTACCCTATTGCTCCAACAATTGGCGCTCCAATTGTTGTGTCATCAAATACTATTCGCTGGAATTTTACCGATAATTCTGGTTATGAAACAGGATTCAAGTTATATGACAGCAATGGAACTCTAATTAAAACAGTATCAACTCCAAATCTGTCATATATTGATGAAACAGGAATATCAGCAAGTGCCATATATACAAGATACATCAAAGCATACAATTCCTACGGAGACAGCTCAGCTTCATCAGATGCAACACAAAGCTTGGGGTCACCAGCAGTAATAATTAATACGCCAGTCAGTAACCAACAACAAACACAAACAACCGAACAAGGAGTAAATCTTCCAACAGTTACCTTTGACAAGCCAATATCTCAAATGAC
>CAZTRD010000082.1:0-3231 GCA_964616145.1 uncultured Candidatus Saccharibacteria bacterium
CAGTACCTACATCTGTGTGAACCATTATTGCCATATAGTATTAAGAATTATCTGACCTAAATTGCTCAACCCACTCTGTACCATTGTGAATAAACTGTATCCTATCATCTACACTATCCATTACGAAGTTAGTTGCTCCTGCCAGTATAAATGCTCCAGCACCTGTTCCATTAGTAACTGTAACCGTATCGTTTGCCCCAGATGTTGATGTCTTCAAAATAAGAATATCTCCCTCTGATCCACCTATAGCTGATGTTAAATCATCTGCTCCACCACCAGTCCCTCCCTGTACTACAACGGTATTATAAGTACCTGTTACGGCAATTACACCAGTAGCTATTGTTACAGAAGTTGCTGGACCGTGTGAAACAAAACCATCGAATCTAGACCTTCCAGCATCTACCCATAATGAATAAGTGTTTGTAAGCGCTATATTAGTTCCCTGAATAGGTGCAGCGTTAATATAAACAGTTGCTGAATCAGTAATTGTTAAAGCAGCAGCAACATTTCCAGAATAAGTTGGAGCAATAAACTGGAACTCTCTTTGTGTTCCTAACGGACCAGCACCAGAAGCCCAAGTTTTTTCTCCCCCATTTCCAAAGTTGAAAGCTGTAAACTCAGTTGCAGCAGTTATATCATTATCAAATTCACTTACTATTGCTGGAGTGTAACCGCCAAATCTTAAATCTCCACTATCGCCTGCCAATAAGTAAGCATGTCCAGCACCACCGTAAAAAGCAACAGAATAACCAGCACCTCCACTTGCAGTAAAGTCACCAGCACCATATCCAATATACATGTGGTCAGTGTCGTCACCATCACCAATTAGTGTAGACTTAAACGCATAGCTTACATTTGCAATAGCACCACCAGCGGAATATCCAGTTATAGTTGACATTATTCCAGTAACACCATCAACGTCAGCACCAAGTGTTGTTAAAATATTAACTGAAGGAATACTTGCAGCTATCTGAGCTATTTCTCCGTGTATAAGTTCTTCCGTACCACTAGTTATTGTTCCACCAGTTATATTTATTCCATAAGCAGTTGTAGTTCCAGTAGTTTCTTCAATATTAGGAAGTTGTAGATTTAGTCCTGCCCAGTTAATTGAACCAGCTCCTGATTGTGCTAAAGCACCAGCTGTAGAAAGATTATATCCAAAGTAAGTGGTTATATTATCAGCTGATTGTGTTAGAGCTGGAGTATTAACAGCATAACCAGTTATATCTAAATCTGTAACTCCTACCACATTGGTATTGAAGTCTAAGACTATTCCATATATATCACCAGATTGAGTTGTCGCACCGCCAAAGTCTGCGTTTATAATTGTTCCAGTTGTCCACTCTGTTTCAAGTTGAAAATCATAAAGTGTTCCTGTATTTGTTGGAGCTTGAACAACGCTAGTTGTAAAATTTATTCCACCAACTACTTCAATTCCTCCATCATCAATAGTGAATATGGGAGTTCCGTCTACGTTAAACTTATAAGCTCCTTTATCTGCTCCTGCATTAGCTGAATCGGTAGTAAACTGAACATAGTCGAGTGTCTGAGCACCAGTATCGTACATTGACTGAATATGTAGTTCGTCATTATCACTAGAACCAATTCTGAAATCAAGGTTTGCATCATTAGTGGCGTCACGGAAAAACATATCCCATCCAGTACCGTCAGCTTGTATCCGTAAAATAGGTTCAACTCCAGCACCAGCAGAAATGTTATTTAGAACCTGGAATAGATTAGCTCCAGATGTAGTTAATGCACTGTAAGAACCGACATATACACCTCCAGCATTTGCACTATCTGCGTTAATTCCAATAATTACAGGAACTGAACTAGTTGGTCCTCCACCAGCCACATATCCAAATGTTGTTCCACCTATTGCTAAATCTATCATACCGTTTGATGCTGTCCCTTGTTTAGCTCCAAGGTCTAATTTGATGTTTCCTCCACTATGATTTCCAGCACCACCAGAACCTGCGTCGTCTGCAACTATAGTTATTCCAACTCCATTTGCATCATCAGTTCCCTGATCTGGTATTGAAATAGTTAAAGCATTGTTTTTTGTTCCAGTAATTGCTGTAGTTACTCCTGAAACTGTTCCAGCAATCACTATGTTTCTGTCATTCTTTGTAGATAAACTTGTTCCATCATCCTCCCAAAGATTTAACATTGTACTTCCTGACATATATTTATATGTGTTATTTATTAATTACCAAATTGTTATTGCTAAATTAGTATAGTTGTTTCCTGCACTAGCATTTTTACCTTTTACAGTTGCACTACTGGCAATTAATAAACCATCAAAAACATGAGATGATCCAGCAGGTATATAAAATCCGTCTATTGTTCCGTCTATACTAACAATTGCATCATTAGATCCTTGTAAGCTAACACTCATGTGATGTCTTACTGCATTTGCTGTTACTATAGTTGTATAAGAATCAGCTCCGGTTACATCTATTCCATAAGCCTGTGGGGCAGTCACTGCAGCTGTACCACCTATTTTGGTTAAGTCAAACGTTGATCCTGTTGTTGTCTCTATCTGTAATGCTCTTGTCTTATATGTAACTGTTTCAGTTGTGTCTGTATCTTTCTTCCTACCAATAACTAATCCTGTCTCATAATTAACCATGTATTGACCATCTGTTGTAAAAGCATCGTCCATTGCTGCCGCCATGGAAACCTGAGTTTGTCCACCTACATACTGATAATACTTGTTGTAATCAAATGCGATCTCAGCATCAAATGTATCTGTCGCGTCAAATGAAAATGATGTATCTTGGTTTGTACCTACTGCTGTACCACTCGCGTTATAAATTGGTGCTTTGTCAACACCAAATAAAACAATTGTTCCAGCGGCACTACCGACGTCCGCTGCTCCTGTTGCTGCAACAATGAATGTTCCAGTTGACTCAGATGTGATCTGATCAATGTTGGATGACATTGTCATGTCATTTGTCGGAACGGGAGTTTGGCGTGTGATGCCAGTTCTATCACCTAATATTCCCATATATTTTTAGTTTTAAATATTAATTATTTCTTTTTCTTTTTTGCTACCGTTTTCTTTTTCTTAGCCACTGGTTTCTTTTTCTTTAGTTCCATTTCCATTGGTGATCCTGGCATCTCTGTTGCTGCAATTAAAAAACCATACCTTCGTAACAGTTCTTTTTGTTGATCTTCTGAAACTTCAATTACTTGACCTTGGATAATGTTTACCTGATGACCCATTGA
>CAZTRD010000083.1:0-3162 GCA_964616145.1 uncultured Candidatus Saccharibacteria bacterium
TCCATACTTGTGTCTTGCTTACACCTGTTGTTGAAATAGAAGATATGCCTCCTCCGCCTCCTCCACCAGATGATGATGTTGTCGTTGTGGTTGCGGCTGCAGCTGTTACAGGAGTTGCCAAAGCAAATATAGAGAAGCTATTTACAGTTACTGTTAACATTGGGCTGCTCCAAGCAGTATTTGCATCACTAACAACAGTCCACGTTGTGCCTATTGTTGCATTTGTAGTTGTATTAAATGGTGCAGTATACACCCTTGTAGTAGAACCGCACGTAATTCCTAAAGCAGTGCAGTTAAATGCTACTGTACTGCCTGTAAACCCTGTGCTTACATTATTTATCTTAGGCTGCAGCACAATAGCAGTCAAAAGAGTTGCTGTGCCTGTTGTAAGTGAAGCTTGAACATAGGTCCAGTTTGTAGCTGGATTTGAGCTATTTCCACTGCTATTAGCAGGAACAATTTCAAGAGTAAAGTTAGTTATTGCTGATATATTAATATCATTCAATGTAACTACTGTCTGATTCAAAGTAGTGTCTGTCCATACAATGTCCTGGGTATCCCCACTCGTATTTATAAGGGCGCTTTCTAACGCAGACAGTTTTATGCCTGACTGCACAAATAGGAAACTTGATGTGCCAGGTATTTTATCTATATTAACTGATGTTTCCGTATAAGGCGTAACAGTTTGTTCTGTAGGCAATGATCCATCAGTATATGTCTCACAACTAGCATTCACAATTGAAAGAGTTGATGCATTAGCATTACCACCTGAAAAGAAAGACATATTTGTAAAATTCAAACAATAATACATATTTAACTCATATGCTGCAGAACAAGTGGTATTGAATGTTGTGTGAATGGCGCTATCTGTTCCATTGGTAATATTAAGCTGAACAACTGTCGGAGCTCCATACCATGAAAACACTGTCACATTAACTGTAAGATTCTGGGTTAAAAACGGCTTAGTTGGAACTGAAAATGCAGTCACATTAATTGGGTCATTTTCTACTTTAAGCGTATAAGTAGTTGAAGACTCCCTATTAGTTGTGTCCCTAGCAAAGATAGTCAAAGTCAAAGCATTGTCAGCTGCAACATCTGAGCTAGATGCATTGGCTTTAACTGAACAATTACCTATTGCTATAAGAGATGTGGTTGTTACTCCGCCACCATCATAGAAAGAACAGTTAACATCGCTACTGGCATTATTATCTCTATATGTTGCCCAAACTGATTCTATACCGCTTGTATCATCCACAGAAACGTTGATTGAAACAGTCGCAACAACATTCTTAAGTACTCTTGTCAAATTTGCAACAACACTATCTAAAGTTGGCACTCCAGCATCAGTAATATCAAAATCCAAAGCAACTGTAGCAGTTCCACTATTCAATAAATTTTCAGTGTTATCATATGCAGTGATAGTACCATTCAACCTATAATTTCCCCTTGGAAGGACTGGAACAGCAGCTGGAATGGCTGAAGTATTTAATGTATATGTGCACGTAGCAGTTGTTGTTCCCAAACCTGAACATGTCATTGTAATATATGATATGTTTACATAAGCAGTTGCATTAATTCCTAATGTTGCGTTTGTCAGATTTACCCCTGCATAAGTATCATTCACTTGTACAGTCATTATAAGGTTCTCTCCTTGTACATATGATGAGCCACCATTAAGCGAAGGTGCCCCAACAGTCGGTGCTGTATTATCTATATAGAATGTTGCAGATGTGCCTGCTTCATTCGCAGCGTAATCCTTACCATAGATAGTATATGCTATGGCTGTGTTTTCTGGAAATTCCCCTAACCCAAAATATTTAGAGAGATTACCAGACACGCTAAAGCTTGCTTTTGAACCAGTCATGTTTATATTTGTTGGAGAAGAGATTGTAAAATTCTTCTTGATACCCAAAGCAGAAACACCAATCCATAAATCTTCAACTGTTTGGTTCCTAACCCCTGTAAAGGCATCTGATACTACCCCTGTAATCCTTATATCTCCAGTATCTTTTATATAGTAACCATTTAATGGGCTGATTGTAGCATCACTTATAACCGGTGCTGTCCTATCTAAATTAACAGTCCTATTCTCAATTGCATAACCTATATTGTTAGCTGTATCGTTACAATAAATAGTCCAATTAAATGTTGCATCTGCTGGGGAAGCAGGTAAACTCATTGATATTGAAGTTGCTGTACCATTTAAGGCTGAAGTATCAGTAGCATTGAGTGTCCCATTAAGATACAATTGACAATATGCTGTTGTAGATACATTATCAGTAAAATTAAACTGCAACACAAGGCTAGATTGGTTTATATTATCAATAGTCATTAACTCAACTTGGGGTGCCACGCTATCAAAAGTAAAGTAAACACTATTATTATCTCTCATAAGGTTATCCGCTGCATCCCTTGCCCCACTAACATTAATATAGAACGTACCATCAAAAACCCCAGTAGCGTAATCTTCAAGACTTAAAGTACCGTTCCATACAGCCCTTCCTTCAGTGGTATTGGCAAATTCTGACCCTAACTGGGTTATATTAAGCAAATACTGGTCTGCGGAATTACTGACATTTATTATTGTAGCATTAACTCCAGGAACTATGCTCATTTTCCTATCAAAAGTAACACTAACCTTGTATGTTCCTGATTTAAGAGGTGAAGTCCCATTAACTATTGTAACAGCAGTAACAACAGGTGCTCCAATATACAAAGTAAAGTTAATAGTTGATGTAACACTATTGGCACTGGTATCATTATCCTCAGCATATGCAACAATCTCATATGTGCCATTGGCCCCCAATGCAGTTGTAGTAACATTACATATCATACTCTCATTTACTTGCACCCCATCATCATAGTACTGACAGCTCATATTTGTAAAATTATAAGACCGCACATGGGCACCATTAAGTTTTAAAGTAACATTTATAGAAGTATTAACAATACTCACATTCGTAGCATCCCTAGCACTAGCTGTTGCGTTAAAAGTTATGTTAATCACAAGAGTTTCATCTGCAGTATAAGAACCGTTGGTTATATCGGTAAAAATAATATCCACTTTTTGGCCAGCAGTAGCATACACCAAATATGCTAAAACTGCTACAATCAACAACAAAACAGAAACAACCATTACTTTATTGCTATAAAAACTCCCCT
>CAZTRD010000084.1:0-3126 GCA_964616145.1 uncultured Candidatus Saccharibacteria bacterium
TCCATACTTGTGTCTTGCTTACACCTGTTGTTGAAATAGAAGATATGCCTCCTCCACCTCCTCCACCTGATGATGATGATGATGCAGCTTCCTCTGTGGCTGCTGCCACAGGCGTTGCCAAAGCAAATATAGAGAAGCTACTCACAGTTTGTGTTAAAATAGTATTGCCATCGCTTAATGTAGGTGTATCAAGCAATGTCCACGTTGTTCCTATTGTCAGATTGGTAGTTGTGTTGAATGGCGCCCTATACACCCTCGTAGTTGAAGTACAAGGAACATTTAATGCTGTGCAATTAAATGCTATAGTATGTGAGTTATCACCAAAAGTACTAACATTGTTTATCTTAGGGTGTATCACGATTGCAGTTAAAAGAGTTGCAACATCTATCCCCCCAATCGAAGTTTGGATAGTGGCGAATTTAGTTCCATTACTAGCATTAGCAGGAACAATCTCAAGAGTAAAGTTACTAGTTATTGCTGATATATTAACATTACTCAATGTAATTACTGTCTGATTCAAAGTAGTATCTGTCCATACAATGTCCTGGGTAGTTCCACTCGTATTTAAACTATGGAGTTTGGTTATCCCAGATAGCTGTATGCCTGACTGCACAAATAGCAGAGTTGATGTGCCAGGTATTGTATCTATAGGGATTGACGTTTTTACATAAGGGGTAACAGTCAATGCTGCAGGCAAGGATTCCTCACTATAACCTGACCCACAACTGACATTCCAAATTGAAACTGTTGATACATTCCCATTAGCACTTGAAAAGAAAGACGCATTTGTAAAATTCACACAATGATACATATGTAACTCGTCTGCTACAGTACAAGTGGTATTTAACATTGTATGAATGGCGCTGTTTGTTCCATTAGTAATATTAAACTGAACAATTGTTGGAACCCCATACCATGAAAACACCGTCACATTAACTATAAGATTCTGGGTTAAATACGGCTTACTTGGCACTGTAAATGCAGTTACATTAATTGGGTCATCTTCGACCCTTATCAGTAAAGTAGATGTAGATGAACTTCCTGTTGTATCATTCGCATGCAAAGTCACGGTTAAGGTCTTAAGATAAACATCTGAACCAGATGAATTAGCAATAATAGTGCAGTTTCCAATAGCTAGCATTGATGATATATTACCATGCATAACGAAGGTACAGTTTTCTTCAGTAGCATCGTTATCTCTGTATGTTGCCCAAACCCAGTCTATACCGCTTGTATCACTTACAGAAACATTGATTGAAACAGTCGCAACAACATTCTTAAGTACCCTTGTCACATTTGCAACAACACTATTTATAGTAGGTACTCCCGAATCATTAATTACAATATCTAATGATACTGTAGCAATACCTCGGTTTGTTAAGTTATTTGTGTTATCCCATGCAAAGAGAGTTCCATTTAACTTATGGGTCCCTGCGGCAAGGTTAGATGTATCTCCTTCGTAAGTGCACAACCTATTATTTGAGGTTGCTGACCCATTACATGTTAAACCAACAATCACCAAATTTGTATAAGGGGTTGTATTTATCCCTAATGAAGCATTTACTGTATTAACGCCTGCATAAGTATCGTCTACTGTAACACTTAATGTATAGTTCGTAGTTCCCTGTATATATGAGCTCTGGTCAAGCGACGGAGTTCCCATTGTTGGGGGTGTATTATCTATATAAAATGTAGCAGAAGATGATTGCACATTTCCTGCATGATCCTTAGCATAGACAGTATAAGTTATTGGTTGATTCTCTGCAAGAGAACCGCCCACATTTATACCAGACCCAGTAAGTGCTGAGAAGTTCAATGACATATTTGTTTTAGCTATATTACCCAGTGCAACCAAACGCCCTTCACCGCTTGTACTAGTAGTGACATTAGCCCAGGTTTGTGCCCCATTAGCATAATCAATCTTTATTGACACCCCTGTTGTTGTATTCAAAATACCTGTAAATAAATCTGTTATATTTGCCCTTATGATTATATTACCTGTATCGTTTACATAATGTCCATCTATAGGGTATGTCGAATTTATCACCGGTGCTGTCCTATCTAAATTAATAGTCCTATTTGATGTAGCATATCCCACATTGCCAGCAGTATCATTACATATAATAGTCCAGTTAAATGTCTGATCTGCCGGGGAATCACCCAAAGTCATCCTTATATTCGTACCCGTATTATTCGAAGTTGAAGCATTAGTAGTATTAACAGTTCCATTAAGGTACAAAACACAACTTGCTGTTACAGACATATTATCTGTAAAATTAAACCTTAAAGTAACATTTGTTTGATTGGTGTTATCTAAAGTATCCAAAACAACCCATGGTACTGCAGTATCTAACATAAAAGTATATGTCTCATTTATTACCATCTCATTGTCAGCCGCGTCCCTTGCCCAAGAAATATTAAGATAAGCTGTACCATCAACACTTCCATTCCCATCTCCAGAGTTTAGCTTACCTCCATCTAAAAAAGTATAATTGCCAATCCATGTTGCTGTACGTTCCTTACTATTATTTTCAAAACTATATATAGTCACATTAGCCCAACTTCCATTCGCAAACCTTATACTTACATTTGGAGTTACAACCATGAGCCTATCAAACACAATAGTGAAATTGACGGCTCCAGCCTTTGTTGGAGAAGGATCGCTCAGTGTAATATTAGCTATCTGAGGTGGACCGGTATAAACAGTAAGATTATAAAGTGTTATTGTTGTTCCAACAGTTGCATTACTTGCATTGTCATCAGCAGATATAACGATATCAAATGTCCCATTTGTCAATGGCTTTGTTGTAAAATTACATGTATAGTTTAGGCCTAAACCGCCTTCATCTATACAGCTCATATTTGCAATTGTATATACTACACTATTTATAGTTGCATTTATTGAGCTATTAACCAGAGTTACATTAGACCCATCCGATGCTGTTGCATTTAATGTAAAATTGATAAGATAAGTGTTATCAGTAGTAAAAGTATTATTTGCTGACGGAGAAACAAATGTTATTTTAGGTGAATCTTCTATATTAGCATATACTAAGAGAACCGCTCCCAGCACAATCAACAACAAAACAGAAACAACCATTACTTTATTGCTATAAAAACTCCCCT
>CAZTRD010000085.1:0-3108 GCA_964616145.1 uncultured Candidatus Saccharibacteria bacterium
TAATTGAGAGAATCCACTGAGACCTTGGAATTGGGTTAGGTGGAATTCAAAGTTTGCAAACCACCTTCGTGATTCCCATTGGTCATGGAGGGTTGTTGTTCTTTCCTCATCTTTTACCCATCCTCCGTTACCATCAGGTTTTTGGGCCTCTAAAGGCTCACCTGTTAATTTCTTGTAGATTATCTTTTCAACGATTGTTTCTCTTGTTGTTGATGTTAATTTAGACTGGTCGTATTTGATTATGGCGTTTTGGTCATCATCTGTGCCAAACTTACCATCAGGACCAGCCATATCAATTGTGTGGGCAGTATGCATTCCATTTGGATTGTCATTTTCGTCTATTTTGCCGTCTTTGTTTGTGTCAAAACTAACCTTTTCAAACTCTTTTGAAATGAGTGTTGTAGTAATTATTGTGGTTGGCTTAATCTCTCCAGCTGAATTTTTTACCATGCCTGTTTCAATTTTTAGAGTATCTCCTTCTTTTCTAACTATCGTTTGCTTTGCTAAAGTTCCTTCCTTATCGCTTATAGTCAAACCAGAATCCAAGTCTCCTTGCAAGACTGCATCTTTTCCTGCTTTTTTCAAAGCAGCTATTATATTTTCCTTTGTTATTGGATCAATTAGTACTGATGTCTTTTTACCTGCTGCATCAACCTGAACAAGACTTGTAGCTTTAACGTCGGTGCCTATCTTTCCGCTTACTATCTGTACAGTTTCTTCCATCGAGATGCTATCTGAGAACTTTGTTGTTTTGATTAGATTTCCTGAAGAAATGCTTTGTGGAGTAGATTGTATGACTGCCTGTTGAGTGTATATTTTTCCTGTTACAGTATCTTCATAAATAGCTAAACCACCTTCTGTTTTATAGCCCTGTTTCATTTGAAGGGTTTTGCCGTTGATGGTGATGGTTTCTGGGGCTGCTCTGGATATTGCTTCTGTTTGGCCGCTTGCTGCTGTTCTGATTCCGCTAACAATGTTTCCCTTTTGGTCGTATATTTTTCCTTCTTTCAATATAAGGGTGTCACTCCCATGTTGCGCATTGTAACCATTTATTGCGTTTTGTAAGGCTTGATTTATATTATTCTCTTGAGCAGTTTTCTGTTCTTGTGTAACTGGTTTTGGTATAGTTGGGTCTACTCTTCCGTTTGTGAAAACCCATCCTTTGATAGGCTGTCCGTTGACTGTCTGCGTGTATGAGCCATCTAAGTTATATTTTATTGGGCTATCGGGGGTGCTGTAGTAAGCTGCAATCGACATTCCTCGGTCTATTTCATCTATTTTTGATCCAAGTTGTGTTAGCTCTGCTGTTTTTGTTCCGTCACCACCACCATAATATAATTCATAGGAATCTATATCATACGCATTCATGATTCCTTCCTTTATTTTACCTCTTTCTTCATCAGTTTTCGCATTCAAATATTCCTGCTGAAGCTTGTTAATTGCCCTTTGCCTTGAAGATGCATCATCAGAGTATAAATCAGTAAAGGCCCTGCCAGTATTATAGGTTGCATCGTCATATTTGTTGTATGCTTGCTGGTAAGTTGATGCTGCTCTTTTATAAGTTTCCAACTGCCTCGGGATTTGTTGGGTTACTGAAATGAGCTCTTGAGTTTTACTTTGGGATTGTTCAGGTGTTAATCCTTCGTTGTTTATTGCATTTATTAGATCGTCTCTTTTCTTTACTAATTCATATAACTTTATGGTCTCTGTTTTGTAGGTCAGTTGAGCAGTTGTTGCTGTAGCAGCAGCTTGTCCAATGGCAACATCTTTTATTAAGATGGCAGAATCAATTCTGACAACATCAGTCATATCAGGTAATGCATCAAGGTAGGGGTAGGATGCTGCACTTATTCCCTCTGTGGCAGAAGTAGATAGGTAGGTTGATGCAGCTTGAAATTGTTGGTCAAGTGTTTTTGTTGCTGCTGCTGCAGTTGGTGCACTAACATGAGCTTGCAAAGCAGAACCTGCTACACTTCCAGGATTGATTGTTGTGTCTGCCTTTCCAACAATTGCTCCATTAGCTGGATCTATAACATTTCTGTTAGCGTCAACTGTATATTGTTTAGTTGCAGTAAGTGTTGGCCCTGTTGCTGCTGCTGCAGTTGGTGCACTAACATGAGCTTGCAAAGCAGAACCTGCTACACTTCCAGGATTGATTGTTGTGTCTGCCTTTCCAACAATTGCTCCATTAGCTGGATCTATAACATTTCTGTTAGCGTCAACTGTATATTGTTTAGTTGCAGTAAGTGTTGGTCCTGCTGCTGGAACCGGGATTGATAAAGTTACTCTCATGGAACCAGCTTGTTGTGATGCTGTACCTGCAGCATTTTTCCATTCTGGCCAACTTATAGTATTTTTTTCACTATCAAATTGATAATTTTCTAATAACTTACCCTGACTATTATATACTTTATCACCAACTATGTAGAATGATGACACTCCACTAGGTGAATTATACAATGGTGCTGAGGTTGTATCAATATTTATTGTTGATGGGATTGATAAAGTTACTCTCATGACAACCTCCCCCCCACCATTTTTTACTTCTCCTGTTTTTGGATCAACTGTTAATTGTAGAGGATTTTCACCTTTAGAATTTTGGTATAGTTTTCCGTCACCATCTGCCCATACAGTATCACCATTTGAGGCAGTATAAGGTGTTAATAGTCCTGTTGGAGTTCCTGCATCAATCTTAGTAATGTAGTAGTCAGGCTGGAATACACCTACATTTCCACTATCCCATCTTATAATTAGCCAGCCAATATCATTAAGTCCAGTAACAATTCCTTCCTTTCCATCTTTGTGTCGAACTCTATCATTTACATTAAAAGTAGCCATCCCAGTAACACTTACCATATTCCCAGTAACTTCATTTTCTTTAACTACAAATCCCGTTATATTGTTTTCAGTAAAGAATGCAAAGCTGAATATTGAGATGACTACTAATATAATCATCGTGATTCCTTCAAATGTTGGCCATTTGTGTCTTTGAAACATTTTAACCTATCATCCTCTCTACTTCCTTAACAAAGTTTTTTGCTCTTGACAATGATGTTTCAGCCTTTACCCTTTCGGCTGTTTTTCCAAGGTCGTATGTAAATATTTTCC
>CAZTRD010000086.1:0-3070 GCA_964616145.1 uncultured Candidatus Saccharibacteria bacterium
GTAAAGCAGGTTCCTGTAGAAGATACATTATTCTGCAAAGTATAAACAGTATTTGGTTGATCCAATTCCCTGCATATAGTAACATTTGCCCCTCCTGTTTCTAACAGAGTGAAGGAATCATTTAGGATGTTGGTTAATATGGTTATATTTCTTGAAGCAGTTGTATGGTTGTAGTTGGTTTTAGTTGCATTAATTATATAGTTGTTATAATAATTCCTTGTTCCACCATTATTCACATACTCTGTAAATTCTCCTAATGTTGTGTAGCCAGTTGCGTCTGTTGTTAAGTTGGCTTGTAAAATACCTGTTGTGTTATAAGCTAAAACAGAAGCTCCTGACACAGCGTTTCCTGATGTGTCAGTTACATTGGCGCGATAGTACCATTTTCTTATTAATTCAGAGCCAGATGCAACATATTCTCTGCTTATGTTGTAAGATACATTCAAGAAAGTGTTGTCAATTGAAGTTGAAGTTAAATAAGCATCATTTAAAGTTGTTCCAATCAAAGTGCTGTCTCTAAAAATATTATTATTTGAACCAGAGATATATACTCTTTCTGCATTAGTTGAGTTTACAGTTATGCCTGTTAGGGTGTTGGAATTTGAGTTATAGTCAAAAAGAATACCATAACCATCACTACCGGAAGTTGTGATTGTGTTTGAAGTTAGGGTATTGTTTGAGCTTGATAAAAGATAGATGCCAGTACCAACATATCCAGAAGTTGTGATTATGTTTGAAGTTATGTTGGAACCTGAGCTGGAGGAAAGATAGATTCCATGCCCTTCACTTCCAGAAGTTGTGATTATGTTTGAAGTTATGTTGTAACTTGAACTGGAGGAAAGATAGATGCCATAATTCCACCAATTATCCAAGGTAGTGATTGTGTTGTTTTGTATTGTTCCATTGTTTGAATTAACAAGATAAATCGCATAATCATAACCTCCTGCAACTGTTCCGTCCACAATTCTTGCATTTTTTATTGTAGTAAAGTTTGCAGTTGATGTAACTCCATATTCATTATTATTTCCGCCTTGGCTGTAAGTGATAAGATGGCCATTTCCATCCAAAGTAACATTATTTGCAGTTATATTAAAGCAAGTTCCAGATGAAGAAACATTATTTTGCAAAGTATAAACAGTATTTGCCCTGTCTAAGATGCCACAACCCGTTGGCTTAGTTATATCCTGAACAACAAATGTGTAAATATCTGAAACATTAACATTTCCTGCTGTGTCATTTGCCCATACTTTCCAGCCGAATGTGCCTCCTGCAAGGGAGAAGTTGCCTATTGTGCGGTTCCATATCATATAGATGGTTGCACTATTTACATCTACTAAGGTTTCATTCATCCATGCTCCATTTGCAGTGTCGTTATGGGTTAGAGTGTAGAAGTCTACTGCTGTGTCTGTTATGGTCAAGTTGAGCTGCACATCTGTTCCATTATAGGTTGTTAAGGAAGCGTTTGTCTGGTTGTTTGAGAATGAGGGGGGTGCTCTATCACAACTTGTTAGATATGTTGCTGAAGGAACAAATGTTGCAGAGGCAAAGCTGGAGCTGCAGTCTGTGTAATTGATGGTTATTGCTCCATTAGCACTTGAGCCTGTTGCCGAATAACCTCCTGATAAAGTGAAAAGAGTTCCTGTTAAATTTATCTGCCCTCCTGTTGAGGTATAATCAGCTGAGCCAGAAGCATTTACCCTAGAGCTTGAAATCCATGAGCTTCCAGATTTTATTTCTTTAATATAAATGCTTCCCCCCCATGCATCATCTACGCCGTGAACATCAATATCCCCGCTTAATGCGCTTGTATTATAGTATATAGCTATTCTTCCTCCTCCTCCGCCATATCCTCTTTGCGCTGTATGACTTCCAAAAGCAGTTATATTTCCCACTCCAGAAATATTATTTGCAATTAGCCATATGCTTCCCCCTGCACCCATACCATTATTATTCGCAGTGGAAGCACCCTGATACCAGCCGCGCGCATCAACATATCCATTAATTATTAATTTATTTGTTGCATTAAGCTTTATTGCTCCTCCTCCAGGATAGCTTCCTCCGCTTCCTAAAGAAGTTGGTTCTGTTGCAGAGCCATAAACAGCATCATTATTGCTTCCTCCTCTTCCTCCATGCCCTCCACCAACAGCATAACCTCCTGATGCAGGCCCTTTAGCAGCTTTAAATCCCTGGGTTCTTGCGCTTATTTCAGCACCGGAATCAACCTGTATGTTCTCTGCTGTTATTTGGCACCCATATCCAGTGGTTGTTGAGGTATTAAGCCCCTGGCATGATAAAGTAGCTCCATTCGTTACAGTAAGATTTCCCATGGTGTAATTTCCAGCAACAAGAGCAAAACCAGAACTAACAACAAAATCCCCATCATCAAAATCATCAGGATAATAAAAAGTTCCTGGATAAGCGTCATAATATGCATTGTCTGACTGCCTTGCCTGCCCCCCAGAAACATCTACTGTTCCTGTAAAATTATGAGTTGAATAATAAATAGCAATTCTTCCTCCACTGCCTACCCAATACCAAACAGAGCCCCCTTTTGCTGTTAAATTTCCTATTCCTGATAGTTTGTTTCCAGCAATTAACCATATGCTTCCCCCTGCGCCCATAGCATTATTCTGGACTGTAGTAGGAAGTTTTGTGTAGGCATTTGCCCTTATTGAGCCATTGACAGATATATCTCCTGTAGCATTGATGAAAACAGCTCCTCCCCCTGTCCAGCCACCATAACTCCCTCCGCTTCCCATTGTTACAGGATACATATAATCCCCATATATAGATGTGGCTTCTCCACGAGCACCATAACCTCCATGGCATGAGCCAGCAGTAGAATAACAAGGCCCCCCTCCAGCAAGATAACCCAACTCGTCAGCACTGATCTTCCCTCCAGCCTCAACCCACACATTCTGCGCAGTAATATCTACATTTCCCGTTATATTCCCTCCTGACTGTATTGTTAAATTACCTGATAAGGCAAGAGCAAATGTCGTTTGGTTAGTGCTATTAAACAAAGAGCCCCCATTCTTAATAATCATATTATTCGCTTTAACATTTGCTC
>CAZTRD010000087.1:0-2979 GCA_964616145.1 uncultured Candidatus Saccharibacteria bacterium
ATATCCCGGAGCTTGACTCAAATGTTGAAGGGCTTAATGTCCAGGTGTAATCCCAGAAAACACTTATATTTGTTTCAGTACTTGTAGTACTTGACCCCAGAGTATCATTTGCTATAATCCTATAGGAATAATTAGCACCATAAGTAGGTATAAAGCTTGCATTCAACCCAATATACAGCCCATTTGAAGCTGTAAAGTTACTCATTGTTCTATCCCTAACACCCCAGCTCTCTGAAGAGTTCTTCCACTGCAATATTGCAGTATCAAAATTACTGTCAGTATCTGATATATTTACAGTTATATTAACCAAAACACCAGGATCAAACCCAGCACTAGTCGAAGGAACACTAGTTATTGTTATAAAAGCAGGAGCAGCATTTCCACTTATTATCCTCATCTCTGTCTTGTTAGAACTTCCAGCCTTATCCACCACATAAACAGTATAGTTATAATTACTTCCAATAGTAAGCCCTGCTTGAGTTACATTGAAATACCAATTATTACTTCCTAAAGAATTAATATAAGTTGAATTATATGTGCTATTGGTTCCATTAAATTTAAAAGTTACATTTGCAGGATTAGCATCTGTAATAGAAACATTAACTACAAAACTTACACTTACTCCTGTATTATTATCAGGAGTTGGATCTGTAAAGTCAATAGTGGGATAAGTATTATCTAAAGTGATATTTCTGGTATCTGTTGAATTTTCATATCCTAACTTATCCCTTACAGTAACATTATAGAAATAATATTCATTTGGATTTAAGCCTGTAAAGTTAGCATCATAATCTACAGTGCTATAATTTGTGGCGTTAACTAAGGAAGTTGAATTATACAGGTAGAAAGTGATATTATTAAAGCTTAATTCTGTTACACTAACATTCACATAAACCCAGTCTCTTTTGAAATAGGTGTTATTGTCTTCAGTTCCCCCTGCATAACTAATAATCGGAGGGGTATTGTCTAAAGTGATATTCCGGGTATCTGTTGAATTCTCATTTCCTGCTTTATCCACTATAGTTACATTGTAATAATATGTACCATCAGATAATGAAGTAAAGTTGTGGTTGTATTTAGTAGCATTATAAAGCTCTTGTATCTCACTTGCAGACAAGCTTCTGTTCCAGATTGCTACTTCGTCTATTAAACCTCCGAAACCATAAGCAGGATCTGAGTTATACCAACATAATCCAATAGTTACTGGTTGTATGGAGGCGGGAATTGCAGAACTATAACCAGAACTTGTCCATGTTTCAACGCCATTATGATAAAATCTTGCATCTGAATCTGAACTATCATAAACACCAACAATATGGTACCACTTATCAGCTTCAAGCTCACCCATGCTTGAATCATAATTATCAAAAACACCACCTATAGACCACCTCCATTGAGCATCCCTTATACCTAATTGAAAAGAACTAGCTGCAGTAGTAGTCCCACTCACTTGTTTTGCAACAATTCGGGGATACAAAGAACCAGAAAAAGTTGAAGATGGTTTAACCCACGCAGAAATTGTAATTGCACTTGTCAAATTTAAACTACTATCGTTTCCAACATCAACATAATCATCATCGGCAGCTCCCCCTGTTCCATCAAACTGATAAGCACCCATCAATTTGCCACTTGGATTGTAAAACGCATCATTATTAATTGTTCCATTATTCCCATTCCCACTAAAATCATAAGCGCGTATATCATTCTCATCATAAGCAGAATCATTGTTAAAGTGCATTAATAACACTAATCCTGATGTATTTACTCCGCTGTCTTGGACTTCTACTGAACTTGGATAGCTTACATTGCTCTTTAATCCGCTGGAATTATACAAGTAGAAAGTTATATCTTTAAAATTAGTTTCATTAACAGAAACATTCACATAAACCCATTCTCTGCTGAAGTATGTGCTATTGTCTTCAGTGCCTCCAGAATAACTTATGCCAGGATAGGTTGTGTCTACATTTATTGTTTTTACATGAGTGTTTGTTCCTGTATTTGGCGTAGGAGCAGTGTCAGTGCAATTTACAGTCCAATTGTAAGTTCCATCCCCTAAAATAGTCCATATACTGTTTTCTGAACCTTCTGTAAGTGCACTCCTATTTGTCTGATTTAAAACATCATTTATCACTAAGGTACAATTAGCTAAATCTGAATCCGCATCATTTGGTGTAAAGTAAAATGTTACATTAGTTGAATTAGTCCAGCTATTATTAATAGGATTGCCTAAGGCTATTGTTGGCGCTGTGATATCTTGGCTTTCTTCACTTCCAGAACTTACATAAGTTGTAGGATTTGCCATCATTTGATAAGATTGATTTATCCAGTCAGATGAACGAATTGTGTTGGAAATTCTGACTTCGTCAATGGTGCCTTTAAAATAACCACTTCCTGTGGAAGTGTACCTTCCAATATTAAGATTAAAAGCAGAAGTAACATTTCCAACAGAATAACTTGTTTGATGGTCAAAAACGCCGTTTAGATACGAGTTTTGTTTATCTCCCCCATTATCGATAGTCCACACAACATGTATCCATTGGCCATAATAAGAAGTAATAACAATTCCATTATGATCGCCCCCAGATTGGAGATATAAAGCAATTTCATCATTACCAGCGGTATGAAAAATACCATAAGCGGGAGTATACCCTTTAGTAAGAACCCCTTGATTTCCAGCTAAATCTTGAACCTTTGCCCACATTTCAATAGTAAAATTACTATATTCAGGATTTAAACTTGCATCATTTCCAAAATTAATATAATCATTATCTCCAGCAAAGTTGTTAGCTCCATCAATTTTACCTGAAGAATTAAAAGTAACTCCTCCACTTTCTGTCCCATTATTTACTCCTGTTGAATCAGTAGCATTCACTTCGGTCATATGCCAAACACCCTTATAATCATCATCCCACACACCTGTTGCATTTTCTCCAGAACTCGCTCCAGAATTATTATAATACATGCAAATTGAATTCACTC
>CAZTRD010000088.1:0-2883 GCA_964616145.1 uncultured Candidatus Saccharibacteria bacterium
GGGGAACAGTTATTACTGTGGCCATTTATTTTTCACCTCCTTTTTTATGGATTTTGAATCAAGTAAAACCAAGAAGTATATGATTATATTATCATATTACCATATATAAGTCAATATTAGAGTACTATCAGCTTTTTATATATATAAAGGTTCTTTTTTCTTTGTTTTTCTTTGAATTGCTCATTATTTTATTAAAATAGAAAGTAGCCATTCCCGGTATAAGAAGGATCCCTTCCTTGCATAAAAAGACATGGATCTGCCTATATAGAAAACTATTATTTGTAGAATTAATAAAAATAGTTATAATAAGCATAAGAATAAGAATCTACAAAGATATACCACAATGAAAATTATTGATTACTTTTCGAACCTTCACCTAGAGCCGTGCATAAACGAAGTAGTTCGATTATTTTAACTGAAATTTCAATGGGGCTTTCAAAAGAAAAAAACTAATCATCTCAAAGATAGGGGGGGCATGAGAAAATGTTACCAGACTTCCCTAAAATAAAAGGAAGATTTGTAGAAACGATTGATAACTATATTCAAAGCCTAGTTCGTCAAGAACCTTTCCTTTTACAGATAAGAGAGGAGCGGCATTTTGAAGGAAATAAAACATCATCAAAAGATGAAAACGAGGAACTGTATCAATCAGCTTATAAAGAGATTTCTAGTAAAATTCCAATAAATAGAGAAGATGTTATAGTAAAAGGTCCAATGGCGTTCGTTGAAAATATTCAAAACATGGCCGAGGAAATAAAGAAAAAGAAAGCAAGGCTTGTATTTGATAATCTTAAGGAAATTACAAGTAAAACTGGAAATGTTGTAAATGGAAAAGGACAGCCATTTAGCTTTGACATTTTTATGGAAATGCTTGATAAGATAAGTATCGCTTTCGATGACCAAGGAAATCCTGATTGGCCCACACTTGTGGTTTCTCCAGAGATGGGAGCTAAGCTTAGAGAAAAGTTCCTCGAATGGGAAAGTAACCCTGATTACAATAAGAGAATTGAAAATATTATCAAAAGAAAGAAGAAAGAGTGGAATGATCGAGAGAGCCATAGAAAACTGGTTGATTAATGCTAATGAGAAAAATTACCAAATAGCATACTGTCAAGTCCTTTCGCAGAAGGGGCAAAGGGTAATTTACGTTTCCTCTCATCGCCCCATGGAGCAGGGTAAAGATATAGTAACTATAAATAGTAGTAGCGAGTATTGTGCATATCAACTTAAAACAGGCAATATAGATCTCAAGGAATGGAGAAATATTTTAGGTGAGATAAAAGAGTTGATAGAGCTACCGATAGTTCATCCATCTGTTGACAAGACAAAGGTGCATAGTTCTTTCATAGTTACAAATGGTAAAATAACTGATGAGGTAAGAATCCAAATTGATCAGATGAATGAAGACAACCAAAGAAAAGGAAGGAGATATTCTTATTTAAATATTATTAATGGCCAGTCATTGTTAAAGGAATTTATTGATGCTCAGGGAAAGTTTATTCCTACAAATTTGGAAGACTTTCGTTTGTTTCTGGAGCTATTCCTTGCTGAGGGAACTGACTTTTTGCCAAAGAATAAGTTTTTCAACTTTCTGAATAATACAGTCTTTAAGGGGATTCCTAAACAGAAATCTAATGCTATTAATGCTATTGCTAGTAGTATAATAATAACTGCTTATTTACTAAATTCTTATCAGATTAAAAATAATTTTTATGCACTTTTTGAAGCATGGACCTCTTTGGCTGCTTGTATTGCGCGATATGTTCAAAAAACAGAACTGAAAGAGAAAGATTGGATCGATTCACTAAATTTGGTTACTTCAGAGATAGTTCGAAATCTACTACTCCTCAAAGCTGAGATCTCAAAAAGAAAAGACTTTCTCGAAGGGGACTGGACAGGAGACGGTGGATTTATTTATAGAGCAAGAACAACCATTATATTGGGAGCGTTGGCGACATTGGAAATCCATCTTCAAATGACGGACAAAGAATATCTTCAAGATGAGAAATTATTGAAACTAATAAAAGACAATATTCATGTTTTATGGATCTGGGGAGAGTCTGCATTTCCTTATTTTTTTAACTTAATTAAGTATTTAGAACTTAATAAAGAAAGCAATATTTCACATTTTTTACTACATGGCCTTTTTCTCGGGATCATTAACAAGAATTCACATAGAAGCAAAAATGGTTTGGCAAATCCTTATTATAGTGTAAATGATGTTCTTGAGGCTGCCTTCGGAATCGATAAAGCGGAAATCGACTTCAGTCAATTTTCTGGTAGTTCCTATATGCTGGAAACAGTGATCTTAATGATGGCAATAAGAAATAAAAGAAAAATATTAAGTGAAAACTGGCAAAAATTGTCACATATTCGTTTCAAGGAATTTAAGCCCAATAACATTGAAGATACATTTATTTGGCATACAGATGAAGGCTTGAATTATACAGAATTTCCTAAAACAACTCAAAGTTGGGCTGAGCTAACAAAAAAAGCTAACGATCTCGCTGGAGTGCCAGATTTATATATAAAATATTCAGATTTATTGCACTTCTTTATTCTTGTTTGTCCGCATAGAATAAATAAAGTAATTATTAATTTACTAGATCAGAAACCATTGAAAATATAAATAGTGTGAATCTTAAATTTGACCAATCAACATTTTACCTAACGAGGCACTTATAACTTTACTTCGTTCTTCCTAATTTGTTTCGCAAGTTCGTAAATGCTAAATCCGTTATCTGAAATGGTGGCTTTCACCATTTTGATATAATCCCCCACCTAGAATATTATAATCATTAGGAAAATTTTTCAAATAGGCCGGGCTTAAATTAGTTTTTTCTAATCAATAACTCGATTGTAGATGACTTCTTTTTCTCTCTC
>CAZTRD010000089.1:0-2872 GCA_964616145.1 uncultured Candidatus Saccharibacteria bacterium
CCTTTCCGAATATAATTGTAACCAACATACAAATAATAGTTGCTTCATCTAATGGTGATTATGATATTAATGTTGGCGACCAATTACAGTTTATTGTTTCTCCAGCCAGCACTTATACTTGGTCTATTGTTCCTGGGGGAGAAACGTATTGCAGTATTGATAATACTGGCCTTTTAACAGGATTGGCTGATGGATCCTGTAAGGTTAGAGCAACTGATGCTGTATCTGGCGCTTCTGGAGAATCTGCTGTTGTAACTGTTAATGAACTCCCACCAATAGGAAATCTTATATGTAAGATTGTTAGTGGAAATTGCCAAACTTCAGATGGAATTGGAGTTTTAAGGCTTTCAGGCTTGACAAATGCACATGCAGAGTTATATACTTATACTAATTATGGTTATGGTGTATGTTGTAAGTTAGAGAACGGAGTTCTTACTGTTGGAACTGGAAATGGAATGATTTCAATGTCTGGACAAACTAATGCTCATGTAGCAGTTGATGTAAGTTATACAACCAAAGTAAACTTAACTTCAACAGACACAGATGTTTATTGCAGAACAGATACAGTATGTGATAGCGCTTTGGGTGAAACTTGTGTTTTAACTTTGTCTGGGACAAACAATGCGCATGCTGGGGATTGTAGCGCTTATAACACTAAAGTTTGTTGCGGTGTTGGTGATGCTCCTGTATGCACACCAAATTGTGTAGGGAAACAATGCGGTGATGATGGCTGCGGAGGGAGTTGCGGCAACTGCTTGATTGGACAGGTCTGTCAATCCGGCTCTTGTGTTCTTCCTACTGTAGAAGACTGCACAAACCAGATTGATGATGATGGTGATACTTTAGTAGATTGCGCAGATACAGCAGATTGCAGTGAAGGAGTAGTTTGCAGTTCTGGAATATGCCAAGGAGGCTCTTGCGTGCCAATACCAGTTACTCCATATTGTACGGCAACACCCAAAGCCCAAGGTTGTGGCGTAGGCATATGTGTTTTATCCTTATCCACCTTAACAGATGCGCATGCAACCAAACAATGTAATAGCAACTTCGGTTATAATCTATGCTGCCCAAATACATATACTTTAGATACGTCCTGCCAGGCAGGCTTTGTTAAATTATCTGAGCTTAGCGATGCGCATGCAGGCGTTTATAGCTTAAGCACATTTACAAACCAGGTTTGTGTTAAATCATCTTCATCAGGCACAGCATCTTGCAGATACATAACTTCGGGAAGCTGCGCTTCTGATGAAACTTGTTTTGTTTCATTATCTGGCACAACTGATGCTCATCTTTCAAAATGCGAAAACAGCCCATTTGGGACAAAAATATGTTGTAAAATAACTTAAAAACGAGGTGTTTTAAAATGAAAAAAGGAATAAATTTAATTAAGAAAAATTTTTATGTTGCAATTTTTGTTGTTGTTTTGCTTTTTGTTGTTAGCTTTGTTATTGCGGCGTATACAACAAGTCAGGCTTCACACGGAACATTATATGCAGATACAATAGAACCTAAAACAGGCACGGCGGTTAATGTTGTGGGGGGGCTAAACGTTGCAGGAGGAATGACAAGCTCTGGCAGTGTTTGTGATGGTGATGGGAATTGTTTGGATGATCCTGTGCCAGGAATTTCCGGGGAGATTGCATCCGGAGATAAGGTATTAGACTTAGGATGCGCGGCACATGCTTGTGCTGTTATTAATGACGGAACTGTTAGGTGCTGGGGAAATAATGATAATGGCCAACTTGGTGTGGGTGACACCACTCGTCGACGCACCCCTACACAAGTTTCAGGAATTTCAAATGCTTTAGAGGTCTGTTCAGGTGAGATTTTTAGCTGTGCTTTGCTTTCAGGCGGCGCAATTAAATGCTGGGGTTATAATGGGAATGGGCGTTTGGGTGATGGTTCAACTACACAAAGAACAACGCCAGTACAGGTTTCAGGAATTTCAAATGCTGTCCAAGTGGCTTGCGGCAGGGCATCTGCCTGCGCTGTGCTCTCTGACAGAAGCGCAAAATGCTGGGGGTATAACGGGTATGGCCAACTAGGTGATGGTTCAACTACCGAGAGTAAAACACCAATAACAGTTTCTGGGTTGGTTAATATTGATGAGCTTGAATGCTCTGATATACATTGCTGCGCTTTATTGAATGATGATACAGTGAAGTGCTGGGGGTATAATGTCCATGGCCAACTGGGTGATGGAACTACAACAAATAGAAATGCTCCGATTGCTGTTTCTGGGCTTACGGGTGTTGCTGATATTGGGATGGGAACAGCCCATGGTTGCGCAGTTTTGTCTAATGGGCAAGCCAAATGCTGGGGGTATAACGGGTATGGCCAACTAGGTGATGGTTCAACTACACAAAGAACAACGCCAGTACAGGTTTCAGGAATTTCAAATGCTGTAAAGATTTTTATTGGAGCTTATAATGGTGGCAGTTGGGCGTATGGCAGCAGCTGTGCTGTTTTGTCTAATGGAAGAGCCAAATGCTGGGGGTATAATGGCCAGGGCCAACTGGGTGATGGAACTACAACTCAAAGAACAACACCAGTAGATGTGTCTGGGATTAGGAACGCCAGGTTTGGTTCTATAGGCTACGGAACAACTTGTTATGCACTTGAAGATTCTACAGTCTGGTGTGTGGGCAGAAATGATTATGGCCAACTGGGTGATGGAACCACAACTGATAAGTGGGCTGTTGGCAGGGTTTTTGGCATTTGAACCTGAGTTAAAACCTAATACCAATCATTTTATTCTTTTTTTATTAATTAAAAAAGAGGAGAAGCATGAAACAAAGCCAAATAACAATTTTCATAGTTCTTGGAATTGTTATTCTGATAATATTTGGATTGATGTTTTTTGTTTCTAGCC
>CAZTRD010000090.1:0-2863 GCA_964616145.1 uncultured Candidatus Saccharibacteria bacterium
GGTAGGTCAAAAAAATCTATTTCTTCCCAGTGTGCTTTTTCCATTATTTCTCCTTAATGTTTATTTTGCTACCAGATCACTTTTCCGTGCTGTCGTAAGGATACACTGCTGCCCCCTTAGCCTGTCAAAGCTTTGACTATTGCAGAAAACAACACGTCTTTTCTTTTCTGAAAATCCGGCAATGCGTCGTAACCAACAAGGCATGGGTGAGTTTTCTTTCCTGCGTCCTTGCTATCGCCATAAACCCAGCCGTCAGCAACTTTTGCCTCCATCCAGTTTTCGTGCATTTGGCGTGCAGTAACTTCTGGGTTTTCCAAACGGAAACGTACTCCGCTAATGTAACTTTGCCGCTGCCATTCAGGAGCGTCGTCCCAACCTTCCAGCGAGAAATCATCAAATATCATGCAGTAAGCCCTATTTGCTTCGTAGCATATTCTTGCAATAGCCCTCATGCCGTATATTTCTTCACGCTCTCCTGTAAATAAATATCCCTTTACTTCTTCTCTTTTCGGCATTTTTGCCTCCTTTTTTATTTATCCTCTGCCATTCTTTTAAGTGCCATAAAGGCAATACTGTCTGTAAGCTTATGGTATTCATCGCAGTATTCGCCTACCTCCAATTGCTTAACTATTTTTGCAAGAGTATCGCATTTCCTGATTGCTGCTTCGGTTCTGGTCATTTCATACTTTTTAAGTATTTCGTCTATTTCGTGCTCATTTCTTGCTACTACTGAAACGCAGTCTTTGTATGCAATGATGAACTTATAATCCTCCATAATGACTATATGTTGGTTTCGCTGCGTATCAACTGCTTTTAGATATTGGCCAGTAGGATTTGTGCCTATGTCATAATTTATGCCGTAATTAATATCAAATGCTAATTTTAGCACTCTTAACACATCTGTCTCGCCTTCTTCTTTTAGCCTGATTAAATCTAATTTCACCTTTCCTCCTATTTTTCCGCTCATCGTGCTTCGTATTTCGCTATCTCTGCCCGGATATGTTTTGCCCGGGCAATGAATGCTTTCCTGATGAGATCCGGAGTATTGGCTTCAAGTACAGCCTCCAGCGTCTCTCTATTAATTCCTTCTCTGCAAAAGTCTCCATTAATTAGCTTCCAGCAATTTTCACAGCCGGCCCCGAGATTGGTGCAAAGATGGCACGTATTCTCGTTGCCCACTCCTATTAAATAACCGGCGACAAGCTCTCCATATACGTTTCCGCACTTGCCGACACACCACATGCAGGCTTCTCGGATTTTCTCCAGCCCGGTTGTTTCATATAACCGGGCTAAATGTATAAACGCTTTCCTTGTTTTTGGTGGTAGTTTCATTTATCACTTCCCTCGGGAAGATTGGTTAAAAATCCCTCCGTCGCTCTCTTTACGGCATCGCGTAGCTCTTGGCGGTATACGCGCATCATCTGGTTGCGATATAGGCTGCCGGCTTCAAGGAGAATGAACGCGTTCCTCGATAGCCTCAAGTATACGCGCATCATCTGGATGCGATATAGGCTGCCGGTAACGATTTCAATAAGATCAGCTCTGTAAAGCCCTTCATTAATGTCCAACTTGGTAAGTTTTTCGCTTCCCTCTAAATTCTCCACGTACCAGGTGCGGTTTTCATCGTCGAGCTTGTTGTGACACGACAGGGAGTTATTTTCTCCCGCAATTTCTTTGTATATCGGTGTTTTTCTTACGTCGTTAAGGAAGCCATAAAACCTGCACTCATCATCATCGTCGTTCACATAAGTGAATAGCACAATCATTTCTCCAACGAAGTGGTCAATTGCGTCTTGGCTACTAAGCTCCTCTGTGGTATAATAATTGCTCTGCTCCATTAGCTGGCGGATTAAGGCATCCCAGATTTCCTTGCCTGTGTAAATTTTATCCATTATTCCTCCTTTTTCAAAAAACCACTCATTGTAAATAACAGCGAGGTCATCCCCGTGTGCCTTTTCCAGGGCAGCCTTAACTTTAGGGGTATATTCTCCCTTTCGGGTGAAGTATTCCCGCGGCTTCTGGCTCTTCAGGTTAAAGCAGATATTTGTTTTACATAGCCTGCTGAATGATTTTCTTCTATGGTAATCTATTATAAGCTTCTCGATAAAAAGATCAACGCCCGCTGAATATTCTCTTAGTCCATCCATGTCGTTTTTCATTGGTTCTTTGCTCAGAAGTTCCTCGAGTATTTTTTTCTTCGGGGGTGCCGCGGAAAACATGCACTCCTCCGCTAAAGTTCCTTCCGGATATTACCACTCCGCCAGATCCATGGTCAAGCCACCTAACGTTTGTCTCCCCGCCGTCTCCGCTATCAATAACAGAGGCTATTTTCTTGCTGCCTCTATACAGGTTAGCATTGAAACCTGTTTCCTCCATGCCATCGAACGTTTTTACGCTCTTTACAGAGTAATCGCTTAGTTTATTTTCCATTAATCCACACCTCCGCAAAGTATGGGCTGCAGTTCGCTGTAAAATGGCAGTTCCACCAGCTCGTAAAAAACTTTCTCCTTCTGTCGTGCAGCCAATGATCAAACCATTCGCTAAGAATATTCTCTATTTCTTCTCCGGTGCCCCCTTTTGTCGCCTTAACAATCGCGTAATATTGCCCCACCGTTCGCGAGTCTTTATCTCTACGGTAGCAAGATACTTCCCCTACAAATATGGGCGCTTCCTGGCCATCTGCAAATATATTGACTGTCGTCTTGCGGGTGCGGACGCGTTTGTCAACAGCGTTTATTAAACATGAATTAAACTTGAGCTTATACATTTTCATTCTCCTTTTTGCTTTAAGCTATTCTCCAGATTCCTCTTTTGGCTCATCAGGGTCTTCATTAGAGTTACCCTCATGATAGTTTATCAGTTT
>CAZTRD010000091.1:0-2844 GCA_964616145.1 uncultured Candidatus Saccharibacteria bacterium
TAAAAGATTGTATTGATATCTCGTCTTCGTGCTCAACCCTAAGCTTTATTCTCTCTCCGCTTACAGATAAAAAACCACCGAAAGTAGCTAAAATATCATTAAGTATATCTAAAGAAGCTCTTCTTGTATCTGCTATAAAATCTAATTGGAACCTCTTTTCAGTACCTCCAGCAAAATCATCAACCAACGTATCGCAGTATTCAGCTACCTCACCAAACGATACTCCATCTATCCAACTTTCAGGTATAGACATACCGTATATGGTATTTGTTAGATAATCTCTAACGCATTCTGCTGGATTGCGTGAGTATGATTTTTCAGAACTAAACTCTCCAGCCTCATCATCCCATGTCTTTACCTTTAATCCTTCAGGAAGACATGTCAGAACTGGATTTCCACCTTTTAAATCATCACTGGTCTTAAGAGTGTATGCTATATAAGCCGTTCTTTTTAGACCATCTACATAACCTATAGCTCGTTCATCTATTGTTTGCTCTGTTGTTCCTAGATAGTAATTATAATTACATCCATCCAGTTCCGTTATTGGTATATCATTTACTCTAATATCTGAAACGCTATTTATTTCCCCCTCGCATAGTGCCTGCAATCTGTATATAGTTTCTCCAATAATTGGTACTTCAGGGTCTTCTTCCCATTCTATAACTATTCCACCAATGATATTTTTAGGAATTTTTTGATAAGTTACTTCAGCTTCAGATTGCCAAATAACATTACCAGCTAGTTTGACACTACCATAAAGTACTGCTACTGGCAGGGCGTTGGTAACTGTATGAGTAAGTGGTCCAAAACTATACGTTGGAGAGCCACCAGTTGACATTTCAAAGCTTGGTGGCTTGGGTGGGTCTAATAGACCACCAATAGAAGCTCCTACACTAGCAGCCCCAGCAACAAATCCTACAGCAGCCCAACCAGTGAGCATGGCAGCTCCAGCCGGAGCACCAAAGCCACTAAGTATTAATAAACTGCCAACAACAACACCGACTACGGCACCAATGGTTTGACCGGCATTTTTTCCAACATCACCACTTTTTAGATGTTTTAGTATCTTACGTTTAGCTTTTTTATCTATAAGTTCATTTTTTATATCGTCTGACTGCTGCATAGAATTTATTTTTCCAGTATTTTTCATTTATATTACTTATTCTAGAGACCCTGCCATCTAGTTGGTGTAAAAAACGGCCGAATTTATCAACCATTATACCCATATGCTTTATATCACCATCTATAATAAAGAAAACTACATCAAACTCTCTTAAGACTCTATAATCTTTTATCAATTCGCCATATTTCACAGCCCGTTCTATCATATCATAATTACAATTTGTATCATTAGGGGTTTCTTCTTCAAATTCGAAGTCCTGCTCTTGCTTTAATGCTAAAAAAACTAACCCACGGCAATCCGTTCCCTTCGTGGTAGCGCCTGACCATAACCATGGTATGTTAAGATATTTTTGTGACCAATGCAATTGTGTCATATTATCTTCTGTTCATTTCGAATGGTATTGTAAAGAACCCACCGAACGCTGCGGAATTACTCAATCCAGAACACCAAGTTATAGTCTTATCACATCCTCGCTTGATTACATATTGGTCTCCAACCCCAGGAGTGTTTGATAAAGCGTAATTCAACGTAAACGCTCCGTTTTCTGAATCAGTAACAACCCTAGATGCCCCTATATTGTCTCCAGTCTCAAACTCTACCTGACCATAATTCCAATAATTCTCAGCCTCAGTTCTGGCTGAATCTTTTATTTCTGACGTAGTTGAACCAGCTTCTACAGTTCCAGAAACGGCAGCATATAGTGTAGTTTCATCTAAACCATCTGTACAACCAGTACTTGCAAACTTCCATGGGCATAACAAACCATACATTCTTCTTGGGGTTTCTATCTCAAACGTCCCAGCCCTAGATACGCACTGTATCTCCATTACACTTTCGCCAATAGATTGCTGGTCTATCATACCATTAAATAGGTATAAATCATCATCGCTATCCCATGTACCGGATATGTCTGCAAAAACCTTACGTATGATAACCTTTCGACCACGTAATTCATTAGCAGAAACATAACTAGACATAGCCAAATTAACGTTATCTAGACGTATAGCAACACTGTCAACCTTGGTATCTACTGATGTTTCTATGTTACCCCTTGATATGCCTAATGCTATATATTCTTGCGCTTCTCCATCGGGGTCATAAAAATTTACATTCTGAGTATTAGCTACAAAATGTAATGTCGCACTATCTAAATAAACATCATATATCTCTAATGGTTTGTTAGATTCATTATCTAGTATCCCACTTACATCTACTGACGTATCTCTCAAAACACACCTCCATTATAAAACTTCTATAAAATCAAATTGTATATTATAATAATCATAACCAGCGTAATTAATGTTTATCTTATCAGATACAAACCTTACCATATACGATAATTCATCCACTGGATTTGTCCATATAAATGTATCAAAATTCCCCTTATTTATAAAAAAATCCCTAATCGATATCATTATATCTTCTGTAGCCATATAAAATTGAAGCGTAAATTTATTCCTAGGAGTCACCCACTTATTTCTTAATCTCTCTTTACCAAAATCTGTATTAGTTTTAATGGTATTATAGTTTACGGAATGAGTTAAAACGGCATCAGGGACTTCAGTAAATTCATCACATTCGATACCTATAATAACATAATTACCAAGACTATCTATTACTAGATTACCTATAGAATCTTTTACATTATAAATAGCCATATTTTATGTCCATTAATTAACTACTTCTAAGTCCAGTTTATATAATATTTCGATTACAATAAT
>CAZTRD010000092.1:0-2777 GCA_964616145.1 uncultured Candidatus Saccharibacteria bacterium
TTATTTTAGCATATTTAGTATAAACTTTCAAGGGTATTAAAGTCAAGCCCCTCTCTTGCGTCTTACCAATTAAATATTCTATCTCTTTTTTATTCAATAAAAGCTTTCTTGATCTTTCAGGATCATAGTCAGGACTAGCGTTTTTAGGTTGATAAGGAGGGACGCTAGCTCCAACTAAGTATGGCTCTTGCCCTCTAACGACAACATACGACCCATTCAGGTTTATACTTCCTCTTCTTATCGACTTAACCTCTTGTCCATTTAAAACAATCCCTGCCTCAAACTTCTCAAGGATCTCATAATCAAATCTGGCTCTTCTATTATCGCTCAATACTTTCATTAGTTTATCTTACCTTTTTTAAAAATAAAGTAAAAGGCCTGTATTAAATACAGGCCTTATTGCATTCAACTGGATATTTACCAATAAAACAACCTAGACAAAGATTCTTTTTAGGCAAACCTGTTGATTCGATCATCTTTTCTAGGCTTAAATAACCGATTGAATCAGACTGAAGAACTCTTTTCCCTATTTCTTCTACAGATAAACTTGATGCCACTAGTTCAACACGAGTGTGCATATCAATACCAAGATAGCAAGGATATTTAACGGGTGAAGAACCAATTCGAGCGTGGACCTCTGTTGCTCCTTTACTTCTAACTTGACAAATTGCTGCCGGAAAAACATTAGCACGCATGACAGAGTCTTCGACTATGACAACTTTTTTATTGTGGACAACCCACCTGAGAGGATGTAGCTTTCTGGTCTGAAGATCTGCTCGGTCTGTATTGCGATCTGTCAAAAATGTTCTAGTCACAATATAGCGATTTCTGAAAATACCTGGCATCTTGGGAATATTAGAAGCAAGAGCATAGGCATCATCATATATCGTAGCTGAGTCAGGAACTCCAAAAACTATATCAGCTTTGGCCGGATGTTCTTCGGCTAAAAAACCACCAGCCATATATCGATAACGATAAACGCTGACTCCGTCTATTATGCTGTCTGGTCTTGCAAAATAGACGAACTCTACTATACAAATGTTAAGACTTGGATCTTTGGCCCAAGTAAAGTCTTGTTCGATTCCGTCTAAACCAAGAACAACTAGTTCTCCCGGCTTAACATCTCGAACAAAATCACCTCCTTCGGTATAAAAAGCACAACTTTCTGAGGCAATCATAACACTTTTTTTATCTCGACCAATACAAAGCGGTCTAATACCATTCGGACCTCTTACACCAATAACCTTGTCTCTAAACAATATTGTCAGAGAAAAAGATCCTCTCAGCTTCGGCAAAATATCAACCAAAGCTTGAATGAAGTCTTTCTTTTTAGAAGTTGATATAAGGGCAACGATAACTTCCGTATCAGAAACATTTGATTGAAAATTATAGCCTTTTGCTTGCTTTCTTAACTCGTCAAGCTCTATAAGATTACCGTTATGAGCTACGGCAAATTCTGTGCCGTGGAAATCTCCTATTAACGGCTGTATCGCTTTTGTTTGTTTTTCTGAGCCATCATTTCCAATTGTTGAATAGAGAGTATGTCCTATTCCGAATTGCCCTGAAAATTCTCTAACTACCTTTTCTTTATGTCCATGATCAAATACTTGAGCAACTAAACCAAAACCCTTATGAGCTTTGAGTTCTTCGCCATTAGAGACAACTATACCAGCACCTTGTTCTCCTCTATGTTGTAAATCGTAAATACCGTAAATCGCTTTTGAAGCGACTGGCTCACTGCTTACTACCCCGAAAACACCACACATATCGTCACTCCTTTCATGATTATTATTTATATTTCAAAGAGCTATTTAACATCTTCTATCTAACATAAGTCAATAAAAAAAACAAGGAACTAACTCCTTGTTTAAAACTTTATTTAAAGTATTTTAATAGTTTAACTAATGGCTGAGTATTGATAATATCTTTCTTTTCTGCCCAACCACGACGTGCCTGAGATACACCAAATTTCATCAGATCTAATTGCTGAATATGATGAGCATCAGTCCCAATGATCATCTTCACTCCCATCTCTTTTGCTTTTTTAATATTACTATCTTTTAAATCTAATCTATAGGGAGAAGAATTAATCTCTAAAATAACATTGTTTTCTTTAGCAGCTTTTAATATCTCGTCAAAATCAACATTATACTCATCTCTCTTCTGAAGTATTCTTCCTGTTGGATGAGCAATAATATCAACGTTAGGATTTTTCATAGCTGTAATGATTCTTTTGGTCATTTCTTTTTCCTTCATCTTCAAACTAGAATGAACTCCAGCAATAACATAATCCATTTGCTTTAAGACATCATCTGAGATATCAATAGAACCATCTGGTAATATATTAGACTCACATCCCCAAAGTATCTTAATCTTAAACTTCTTATTTAATTTTTCTATTTCCTTTTTCTGTTCCAATAATTCTTTCTCATTTAATCCATTCTCTATTTTAAGGAACTGAGTATGATCAGAGATACCAATATATTCATAACCTTTTTCTATAGCTCTCCTAGCGATCACGGAAATAGCGTTATCTCCTCCGTCCCAATCAGAATGACAATGTAAATCTCCTTTTATGTCTCCCAATTCAACAATCTTTGGAATCTTTTTGACAACCTCTCCCTGGTTCTCTCTCATCTCCGGAGGAATCCAATTAAGACCTATTGCCTTATAAACATCTTCTTCTGTTTTCCCAGCAATCATCTTCTTTCCCTTGAAGACACCGTACTCATTTAACTTTAATCCTTTATCTATCGCTATCCGACGAGTAACAATAT
>CAZTRD010000093.1:0-2663 GCA_964616145.1 uncultured Candidatus Saccharibacteria bacterium
TCCATCAAAATGTCCTGTTGCCCCTGTCACTATGGGGTCTAAGCTGACATTTATCCCCCCACAATTTCCCTCTAAACAAGAAACATTCAACCTAACATTAAAAAATTCATTCTGAGTAACGTTAACATTTCCTGTCGGATAGATTAAAGATAAGCCTATTTTAGTTGGCGTTGCCTGAACAACAAATGTGTAAATATCTGAAACATTAACATTTCCTGCTGTGTCATTTGCCCAGACTCTCCAGCCGAATGTTCCTCCAGTTATTGGTGAGAAGTTGCCTATTGTCCTGTTCCATATCATGTAAATGGTTGAACCACTTACATCTACTAAGGTTTCATTCATCCAGGCTCCATTTGTTGTGTCGTTGTGGGTTAAGGTATAGAAGTCTATTGCTGTATTGTCTGATATTGTAAGGTTAATTTGAACGATAGAGCTGTTATATGTTGTTGAAGAGGCGTTTGTCTGGTTGTTTGAGAAGGATGGATGTATATTATCAATGTTTATTGTTCTTGTTTCGGTGTTGTTCCAGTTATTTAATATGTCAGAAGCAAATGCCTGATAAGTGTAAGTGTTGTCTGGTAAGCCTGTTGATGCGTTTAGGGATTGGTTAATGTATAAATTCCAATCTGTTGAGTTGTATTTTTGTAAATTTGAGGCATAGAGCTGATATACTTCAGAAGATGATAAGCTTCTGTTCCAGATGCGGACTTCGTCAATTGGACCATTATAATCATGCCCTCCCGAAGTATAATCTCCTACTCTAACATACTCAGAAGCAGTATTTAGGGTCTCTGAAGCAGTTGCTTCTTTTTTTCCATCAAAATAAATTACCTGTGCACTAGCAGTACTTGTTAAAGCTATAAAATGCCAATTTCCATCATTAACAGAAGAGGAGGTAGTAGCAGAACCAGCACTACCTGCATCAACAGCACAATTTAATTTGTTTGGAGTAACTCCTCCAATTCTACAAAATCTACTAGTAGATGAAATAGGCATACCAGATGCTGAAGAAGTTTTCATCCAAAACACATATGTAAAACCAGTAGAGGATGGAGCAAATGGGCTTGTAGTATCAATCCAATCATCACTCCCATCAAACTGAAACGCCCCGCTGTATTTACCTGTAGCATTCCAATTAGCATTAATAACAACTCCATAATTAGCATATTTACTAACATCATTAACAGCCTTAGCAAATACCACAGCATCTGCAATAGTATAGCCAGAATCACTTGCATTTATTACAAGATAGCCAGAAGTTCCAGCTGAAAAATTAAATGTTCCAATCAAATTCCAAATTCCGCCATTTGCTAGTTGATTTACTGTTGTTCCATAAGTTCCACCATCATATACAACTTTAATAGGAACAGCATCAGGTCTATTTGTACCTTCAGTCCACCTTGCATAAACTGAGTAATTACCTGCTTCAATAATATTCGGAGTATAAGTGGCATATTCTGTTGGGTCTGCCCCCGCATTCCCATCGTGAGCATAATTTGAGCCATAATAACCAGTAGTACTTGTAGAATTAGTCCATGTCCCTGTTAAACTACATCCAGCATCTGTATTATCTATAATTATGCTAGTAACATTATTATCAAAATTATACATCAAAACTAAATAATTGTTATACATTGTATAGTTAGTTCCATTCCATTTATACTTAACTTGGCTTAGAGAGGATTCTACTATTGAAATATTAACTGGGAAATAAGTTTGGGATTGTGTTGTTCCACTTGCTGGAGTTGGTGGGGTGAAGTTGATTTGTGGCGGTGTCATATCTGATTGGATTGTTATTGTCCTTTGCTCAGTGTTGTTCCAGTTGTTTGATGTATCAGAAGCAAATGCTTGGTAAGTGTAAGTGTTGTCTGGTAAGCCTGTTGATGCGTTTAGTGATTGATTAATGTATAGACTCCAGTCTGTGGGGTTGTATTTTTGGAGGTTTGAAATGTATTGCTGATAAATTTCATTAAGAGTTAAAGTTCTGTTATAAATTCTAACTTCGTCGATTGTGCCGTTGAAAGCTCTATTCAAAGTTCCATCAATTCTTTCTCCTATCCTCATTGTTGAAGTTGAAGTTGCCAATACACCAGAAGGAGTTGTAGAACTTCCACATTGAACACCATTTTTATAAAAATAAAGTGTTTCTGAATCATACATCATTCCTACATAAGTCCAAGTATTAGCAGAGATCGAACATCCAGAAGGAGATAATGTCCCTGTATCTACATCTGTCCCAACAGTATTTAATGCACCGCCAAGATAGGGTCCTGCTCCATAAACATAGAATGCAAATTGCCCATTATATACTCTATCAACTATTCTAGGATAACTATTTGGAAAATTGGGGGCATTAATCCATGCACTTATTGTAATATTTTGACCATCAAACACACTCCCAGGATTACTAATAGTAATATAATCTCCACTTCCATCAAAACTAAATGCTCCATCATATTTCCCGCCACTTGAATTGAAAGTTGCACCTGTAACAGTTCCATTATTCCCATATCTCGAAACATCAACAACTTTACTATCATTCTCACCCAAACTGCTTCTGTTTTCGAAGTTCATCATTAAAACTAAATCGTCATCATAATAAGAATAATTAGTTCCGTTCCAATTGTAGGTTACGTTCTTTAAACTGCTTTCTGTTATGCTAA
>CAZTRD010000094.1:0-2655 GCA_964616145.1 uncultured Candidatus Saccharibacteria bacterium
ATATTCCAGAGCTGGTCTCAAAAGCAGCGGGATAATGGCTCCACGTATAGTCCCATTCAGCTGTAAAGTTAACAGCATTAGTAGTATTAGAATTCCCAAACGTATCATTACTCCATACCCTATAGCTATAGTTATAAGCATTATTACTATCAGTGCTTATATTAGCATAATAAAATTGGCCAATAAGCTCAGCCGTAACATTAACAAAGTCACTATCCGTACCTATTCTCATATACTGCAACTTAACGCTGCTGGCATTCATCCAATCACTAACATTCATGCTTATATTGATGTAAGTCCCTAAATCAATCAAAGCAGAGGTATTAGGGCTAAGGCTTATATTACTAACAACTGGGGGGAATATATCAATATAGAAGCTTCTAACCTCGCTTCCATTGCTATTATTCAACCTATCAGAGCAATTAATGCTCCAGTTATGCATCCCTCCAGCAACACCGCTGGCATTCAAATTAGTCAAAGTCCCATTATTAACAGAATCATTATGCATAACAAACAATGTGTCTATATACAATGAGCAATTCAAGAACTCATCCAGGTTATCAATAGACGTAAAGTTAAAGAACATGCTCTGTGATGAAGTATTATACCCTTTAACCGGCTCATTCAATGTAGTGATAGGATCTATACTATCCTTATAGAAAGTTACAAGAGACATATTTATCAATCCATCAGTGTCATTCACAGAAATCAGCCATGTATTATACCCCTCATTGCTTATCAGAGATGTTAAATTAATATTACACGTAGCACTTGAATTAGTACTTCCTCCATCTAATGAATACCAACAGCTAGCACCTGTTAAATCATTATCCACTAAAGAATAATTCAACTGGCTTACATTAATGCTATGGTTAGTGTTATTTGCAGGATATATTATTGATATTGATGGAGTTGAGCATTGTGTTAAGTAAACAGCAGCAGGGTCAAAAGTAGCAGAACTAAAGCTGCAGAAGCAGTTTGTATGGTTTATTGTTATAGCACCATTTGTAGAAGTTCCAGAGGCATTATAAGTTCCTGATAAACTGAAATAAGTTCCTGTCAGGTTGATGGTGCCCCCTGTCCCCCCACTTGTAGCGATATTAACCGAAGAAGACATTGTATCAGAGCCATTTCCCCTTAGGTAAATGGTTCCTCCACCTGCATTAGTATCCCCATCTGCATAGATAGTCCCATTAAAAGTATTATTTTGGTAATAAACAGCGATTCTTCCGCCTCCGCCGTCATCATCTGAGCTTTGTCCTTGATTTCCGCCTTTTACAGATAGCATTCCAGTCCCTTCAAACTTATCTGTAATAATCCATATGCTACCTCCTGCTCCTCCGCCCCAAAATTGAGTGGATTCCCCAACAGCAGTTATATTCCCATATATCCTAGTGGTGTCACTGACATTTATTTTGACTGCTCCTGCACCATAAGCATCACGGGCTCCGCTCCCCAGGCTTATAGGCCCGGTTTCAGAGCCATAAGTGGCATCTGAATTGTCATGCCCCTTTCCTCCATGAGTGGCACCTGTACTTGTATCTGTTGTTCCGCCTGGCCCTGTATCATCTGGAAATCCCAGACACCACAGATCAATTAATCCGCTGCTCTGGATAGTAAAATTATCAGCTAATATCTCTCCGCCTTTTCCTTGTGTTAGCGCTGTGTTGGGGTAGAATTGAATTATTCCATATGAATCAATAACACTTGCATTTAAAATCCCTGAACTTCCCCAATCAGAAGAACCGCTGCTTTGATTTTGTGTTCTGAACCCTAGCATAGAAACAGAATCTGCAAGATTCACAAAAGGGGAGTTCAAAGTTGAATTATGGGAAGCATTTGTTAGTATCACCCATTGGGAATTTGAACTTAGGTTTACCCAATCAAAATAATAATCATTTGGAATTAAGGCAAAACCTTCTGAATTTAAATCAAGAATATTTGAGCCGTATTTTGCAGTGAAAAAGTCAGTATAATTCGCAGTATAGAACGTTCCTGGCTGTGCATGGGTGTCTCCCCTGATATCGATCTTTCCTGTAAATGTTGATTGGCCTGAAGTATAATAAACAGCGATTCTTCCACCACCACCATCTACAAGGTTATAGATTTTTTGGCTTCCATCCTTGCCTCCCCCCCCTTTTGCAGATAAATTTCCAGTTCCAGACAAGCTATCTGCAATCAGCCATATGCTTCCTCCTGAACTTCCTCCAAAATAAGTAGGAGTTTCTCCTTTAGCGCTTATAGTGCCGTTTATTTCTAAAACTCCAGTAACATTTATCTTAATTGCTCCGCCACCATCAGTATAATAAGCACCGCTTCCAAAGTCTGTTGGCTCATAAACAGAACCATATGCAGCTTTCTTTTTTTTAATACAAAATTGTGCATTTCCTTGTCCGCCATAAGTAGCGCCTACATTGGTGCCATCTGTTCCTGCTGGCCCTGTTCGTTGTAGATAACCCAGCTCATCAGCGCTGATTTTCCCTCCAGCATTAACCCATACATTCTGCGCAGTAATATTCACATTTCCTGTTATATTTCCTCCTGATTGTATTGTTAAATTTCCTGACAAAGCAAGTGAAAATATTGTTTGATTAGTGCTGTTAAACAAAGAGCCCCCATTCTTAATAATCATATTATTCGCTTTAACATTTGCTC
>CAZTRD010000095.1:0-2616 GCA_964616145.1 uncultured Candidatus Saccharibacteria bacterium
ATGATAAAACCACCAAAAGACCCTTTCTTTTATTTCAGATATGTTGGATTAGGTTTGTTAGTTGCAGTTGTCTTTTCTTCTAGCCATTATGTCAGATATGTAGCAGGTATTGGCTTGTTGTTGCTGGCGGTTTCTTTTATGAAGAGAAATAAAAGAAACAATTAAAAATGGAGTATATCTCTCATTATCAAAGGTGATGATAAAATGAATGATGAAAACGAAATGTACACTAAATTCAAAAATTATGCAAATATAGAAGATTTAGATAAAATGGATGAAATCTGGGTTCGTCAATCTAAAGAATTTAGGGAATTCTGGCAAAATAAGCTTATGAATGAAAAATACCCAGCACTTACTGATTCAGAAATTGATGAAATTGTGCTTATACTGGATAAAAATGCAAAAGGAAGTACAAAAGAGACTCAGGCAGTTGCAAAAGCTATGATACCTCAAGGAGTTTGGAGGAGGTTATTTAAGGAGATTAAAGAAGACAAAAAATTAAGGGAGCTTCTATACAGCATACTTACAGAATCCGAAGAAGACAAACAAATTGAGTTAATTGATAGTTTATATAAAATGAATGATGGAAGAAAGAATAGCTTAACTGGAAAAAGCGGCAATGCAATTAATGATATGTTATTTGCATACAATCCAAGTAAATATGTAGCAGTAATCTCTCTTAATGACCGTAAAAAAATCATAGATTTCTATAATTTTGAAAATGACATTGATTTTGAAAATGACAGCCAAGGCAGGAAGATTGTTAAAAGCAATAAGGCTATTATTGAAGGATTTCATAAGAGAAAGGTGGTTACAACTCCAAGAGCAATATCTCATTTTCTCTACAGAAGCCTTAAAGGAGAATGGAAAACTGGTGAATCATCTGCTGTTGAAGAAGTAACCAATACCGAAGAAGCAAATGAAACAGATTCGAAATCAAGCTTTTATATGGAGAGAGAACTAGAAAACTTTTTGATAGCCAACTGGGATAAGACCGAGCTTGCTTCCGAGTATGAACTTATTGAAGAAGGGGGGGAGTTAGTTAGCCAACAGTACAAGACAGATATTGGCATTATAGACATCCTTGTAAAGGATAAAGCAACTGGTCAATTTGTCGTCATAGAATTAAAAAAGGCTCAAACGAGCGATGACACGGTAGGTCAACTTACAAGATACATGGGTTGGCTTGAGGAACATAAGACAGGGGGAAAAGCTACAAAGGGAATAATTATTGCATCCTCTTATGACACCAAATTGTACTACGCATTAAAGAAGGTTAAAGATGTTGAGGTTTATACTTACCAAGTTGATTTTAAATTAAAAGAATTTAAGCGGTTGAAATAAGTCCAAAATGCCTCTCCTCACAAAATCAAAATATCTCTTAGGATTACAATGCCCTAAGCTCCTTTGGGTTGTCTTTAATGATAAAGACAAGATTCCAGAGCCAGACTCAGCAACCCAGCATATATTTGATGAAGGGCATAAGGTAGGTGAATTGGCAAAGTCATTATATCCTGATGGAATTGATATTCCTTCTGATGATTTTTTAGGCAATATCAAAAAGACAAAGGAGCTGCTAACAAAAAGAAAGCCTTTGTTTGAAGCTGGCTTTAAGCCAGGTGACATATTTGCCAGGGCAGATATTCTTAATCCAGTGGGGAGTGATGAATGGGACATAATCGAAGTTAAAAGTTCCACACAAGTCAAAGATATAAATTTACATGATTTATCATTCCAGAAATGCTGTTATGAAAAGTCAGGCCTTAAAGTAAGGAAATGTTTCTTAATGCACATAAATAATCAATATGTTAAGGATGGAGATATTAATCCAGAAGAGTTCTTTCATTCTGAAGATATGACATCTGAAGTTGAAGAATTGGCAAAGCAGGTTAAAGAAAGGGTTGAAGGCATGTTTAATATTATCGGCAGAAACGAATGCCCTGAAGTAGGAATCAATGCTCATTGTTCTGACCCTTATTCATGTTCATTAACTGATGATTGCTGGAGCCATCTTCCTGATAATAGTGTATTTGATTTATATAGAGGTGGGAAGAAATCCTTTGAATTGTATGAGAACGGAGTCCATGCTATAAGCGACATACCAGATGACTTTAAGCTCAATGCAAAGCAGGAAATCCAAAAAGAATGTGAATCTACTGGAAAGCCATACATCCACAAAGAGGGAATAAAACATTTCCTGAAAACATTTCATTATCCATTATACTATCTGGACTTTGAAACATTTTCAACATCAATTCCAATTTATGATGGCACAAAGCCATACCAACAAATCCCTTTCCAGTTTTCATTGCACATTGTTGAAAAGGAGGGTGCAGAGCCAAAACACCTTTACTTCTTGGCTGAAGCGAACGGAGACCCAAGAAAGAAATTCTTAGAGGAACTTAAGGCAGGCTTAGGCAGTACTGGAAGCATAATCGTATTCAATCAATCTTTTGAGATTGGAAGGCTTCGAGAACTTGGTGAAGCATTTCCAAACTATAAGGGATGGGTTGAAACCACCATCGGACGCATAGTTGACTTGTTAATCCCTTTCAGGAATTTTCATTATTATAATCCTAGCCAGCAAGGCAGTGCTTCCATAAAGAAAGTATTGCC
>CAZTRD010000096.1:0-2608 GCA_964616145.1 uncultured Candidatus Saccharibacteria bacterium
ACAACCATCCCCCTTTGTAATAGCAGTAAAATCAACTGTTTTCGCAATCGGGGGAAGGTGGGGAGGGTAAAATGGCCAAAATGATAAAGAAATCATTTTTTTATGAAACGTCTCTCTTTTAATTTCATTATTCGTAATTCAATATTCTTTTGTTAAAAACACCCTCCCTACCTTCCCTAGTCTCTCCAACCATCAATAAAATCAATCCATTCAGCAGGGAGGGTGATTTAAAATGATCTTCCCTCGACCCTCACGTCCTTCCCTGACTGAATTCGTCATTCGTAGATTGTAAATTAGCCTTTACCCTCCCTAAACCTACCCTCCCTGTTGTAATATCAGTAAAATCAATAATTTTAGCACTTAGGGGGGAGGGTAGGGAGGAGGAAATCGCTAAAAGATTCATAACAATTTATTTTTGGTAATCTCTGGTGTTCATTTCTGCTGCTAAATCATATCAGATTAGCATCAAATCAGCATGATGCAGTTCTCAACGAACAAGCAGCCTGACTTTTTGACACATCGAGATATGGCATGAATATTGATAATATCTATGTGATTTAAGTTAGGAGAATCCTAACATTTTTAACAATTAATAAAACATTTCGTCATGGCAAAAAAGGTTACAGGGAAAAAAGCTGCTGCTGCAGCCTCTTCAGTATTAAGAGACAAGAGAACTAGTAAAAAGAGTAAATCTGCTGCAGGAAGTGCTCTTTCCCAAAGAGAGCGAAAAAAGGGAAAATAGAAGTATTTCATTAGCCTTGACTTTTTTCTTATTCTTATTCACCTTAATATCAAAGGTTATCAGTTTTCTGGCTTTGATTGATTAGAAAATCTGCTATATTTGATTTTTCAACCAAATAGGCTTTATATGACTTTGGAGCAATTTAAGGCCGAATTATTACTACAAACAAACGACGAGGGGAAAAGACATTTTCTCAATAAATATATATTGCACGGCACACCATTTGTTTTTCGTGACCGAGAAGATGAATATTTTGAGTTCCGGAATTTAGTAGCAAAGAAGTATTCACTACATTACCAAGAAGTACTTATTGTTGGATCAGGCAAATTGGGATTTAGCTATCACAAGGAAACGGAGTTTACATATGAAAGCGATATTGATGTTGCTATTGTGAGTAACAAACTGTTTGAAAGATTCTTCGAAATAATCTGTGAATACCAGTATATGTTAGACAAATTTCGCAAGATCCCAACTCAGACCGAACTAAAAATGTATTCAAAATTTCTTATGTATTTAATTAAAGGTTGGATGCGCCCCGACCTATTACCAGTTTCATTTGAAATTGATATTCTTAAAGATACTTGGTTCTCATTTTTTAAATCTTTATCCTATGGATACTCACCTATTGGGAACTACAAGGTTACAGCTGGTTTGTTCAAATCATACTCATATCTAGAAAGATATCATTTAAATGGAATAAATGATTTTTACGAAAAAATAAAGCAATAAATCATGGCCAAACAAATCGCATCAAATCCAAGCAATAAGAAAATCTCTGAACTTTATCGAAGAATCAAAGAAAGCTCATTAATACCCCAGCCTGAATTTCAAAGGAAGTTCGTTTGGACACATGAACATAAAGAGTCTTTCATAGAGACAATTTTAAAAGGACTACCATTTCCTGAGATTTATATTGCTCAAACAGGAATTGATATGGAAAAGATAATATCCACAGAAGTTGTCGTTGATGGCCAGCAAAGACTAAGTACAATTGTCAACTACATTGAGGAAAAAGAAGATTCGAAAGAATTTGGGAAGGTTGTTAAAAAATACAAGGACTTATCTGAACAAGAAAAGGGAGATTTTCTTAACTATAATGTTGTAATTAGAGATTTAGGGGATATTGATAGTCAAACCATTAGAGATATTTTCAAGAGAATTAATAAAACAAAGTTCAGCTTAGAACAGATTGAAATCCATAATGCTGTATATGATGGAGACTTCATATCCTGTGCTAAAGAGATTTTAAACATTGTTGATAAAACCCAGATCCCTATTTTTACAGAATCAGAGATTTCACGCATGGCAGATCTTCAATTTATTCTTTTGTGTATGTCAACAATTGAAAATAATGGATATTTTGCCTTTGATGGAGAAATAGAGAAGTATATTATCCAATATAACGAGCAATATCCTTCTTCAGAGTCAATGAAAAAGAAACTCACAAGTACATTTGAACTTATAAAAAGATTAGGACTTCCTGATGATTCAATCTGGTACAGGAAATCAAATTTCTTTACGATCGTGATTGAACTTGCTAAAAGCGAAGAAATAAAACCCAAGTTGTTGGTTAAAAAGCTGAAAGATTTTGAAAACAATATAATCAGCAATAAGAATCAGCCGAGGGATACCAATGAATTTAGCAAGTATTATAGTTATATGTATACTGGAACTAACTCAAGACAAGCTAGAGTCGTTAGAAGTGAGTTATTCCAAAAGTATATTACTAAACCATAGATATTATCCCCGCCCTTGTCCCCGTCCCGGTAATCTCAACCTTTTGAATAGCACGGGTAATGGCTACGTATATTAGCGCTCGCTCAGAAAGAAGATGCTCTTCCTGTTGTTTGGGGTCAAATTCTGCGA
>CAZTRD010000097.1:0-2605 GCA_964616145.1 uncultured Candidatus Saccharibacteria bacterium
GACCCAATCTTAATATCACCCCTATCCTGTCCTAACAATGGGGTCCACCTCAGTCGCTCTTAATCAAATTCATCGAAAAATGGGGAATAAACCAAGGCCTAAACGAAATATTTGGTGATATCAGCAAGCAAGATGAAGGCCATTTTGATAAATTGAAACACTTCTATGAAAAAAACGGATGGATATTCGAACTCTTCGATAAGAACATGCTTAAAACTGGGAGTACAGTGGGAAGGGTACATATAAAACTGGAATAGCCCTGATACATTAAATAGGTCCATCAAAGCGTACTAAATTCAAGAATAAATCATTCTAAATATCAAGCTACTAGTTTCAATTGACCAAGTTGATTAGCTAATAGAATTGCTGATTATTATGATACGGGTATAGAATTTTTTTTAGCATTGGGGTACTTTTTTCATAGTGTTCTATTCACTGCCGATATTAAGCGAAGAATAGGTTAAAGAATTATCCATGACCTACACCTTTCATCGTTATTTTACCTTTCTAAAATTTTACATTATAGATGACCCAGTTTCAGAGGAGCGAATCAGGCGCTAAACTGTTTGGCACTTATTTCCACTGAAAGTTATACCAGCTTTGAATCTATACGGCTGATTGTTTTCCTTGCAACTCTAGTTTCAGCTTTACTTATTACGGAACCTAGTCAATTATTCTAAATATAAGTACCAGCACTAAAATCATAACTATGGCTACTACCCCAACAGCTATGAAATAGAAAAGGAGTCCAGTTAAGGCCATAATCCTGCCAATAACGAATTTGATGATACGGTTCATTATCTACTCCATCACTACAGTATTATTGTACATACAACAGTTGGTCTTGCCCCTGACCTGCCTCCAATAGTTCACTCATTAAGTTAGAACCAAAGCATCTGAAGGTACTGGTGGACAGAGTAACCCAGGACTCTATGTAACGGAAGCTAATTTGTACTTCTTCCCTCATTCCAAAATCAATACCCTCACCTCTGAAATGTCGAAAACTCTCCTTTCTTAATATTAAGGTATTAGTTTTGTTTTTCAGCACTATCTTTTTCTATAATACCAAGCTTTTCTCTGTAAGCTTTAAACCGTTGGAAGAATAGAAATGATACTGTATTTTTGGATATTGCCCCTTCACCGATATACTTCACTTTTGTCTTTTGAATTGCTTCTAGGATAGTTGGTATCTTCATTGAACAAGCTATCATTATGTCTGTGCTATCTATTCTTGGATTATCTATTTCGAATATTTTTACTTCCAGTGCCAGTATGAAGTCAGTAAGTGGGTCTGCTTCCACTGCGGGCATCTCCAAAAGGTTCGCCCAGCCTTTCTTCCTTGCTTTATAGAGATTTTCCTCAAAATAGGCTTGCCTAATCATCTGAGCGACGGATTCCTGCCCCACCACCGCTTCCAATGCCATACTCATTAGCTCCGAGGCACTAATACTTGGTTTATTTGAAAATACATATCTTCGCGCATCCAGAATACCAGCTGTTGCCAACGCAGTAGCTTCATTATCAATTTGCGTACTAAATTTTCTTGTAAGTTCAAGATAATACTTAGTAGTATTCTCTGCAATACGATAATAATTACTCTTAAATATGCTCATTCATATCTCCTATTGTTTCAGTCCATTTAAATATGCCTGCCACCAATAGTTGTACCATTCATTAAGTTAGTGCCGAAGCAGTTAAAGGAGCTGGTGGACGGTAGCCCAGGGCACTATGTGACCGGAGTTGATTGTACTCCTTCCTCCATCCCTCAATCAATATCTTTGCCTCTATCAGCGTCGTAAATATTTCTCTGTTTAACAGTTCATCTCTGAATTTCCCGTTGAAGGATTCTGACCTGCCACCAGCAGTTGTACCACTCATTAGGTTAGTGCCAAAGCAGTTACAGGAGCGGGTGGACGGTAGCTCAAGACATATGTACTAATCATTAATAAAAGAAATATCTGAAGAAGAGAGAGATTCATCTATATCTAAGTCTGCCAACGTAGTAATCATAGGTATAAGTGTTGGAGCTATCGCCCGACTAGTCAATTTCACCATTTCAGGTATGGATTCCTCCAACCCATTATTCTTATTATCTCCACTACTTAATTCTCTTACCATAGAAAGACCAATTAACACTATTCCTGATCGAAACTGAACAGTAAGTAGATTTACATCTTTGTGAAGTCCAGCATTTTTTAATTCCGTCTGTAAGCAAATATTATCGATATTAACGTAGAAATCATACTTTCCTTCTCCTAAAGAAATGACACTCAGTGCATCATATTCATCAAAATCATATTTTTCCCAATCATCATGGTGAACATCAGTGATTCTGGGTCCAGACAGATAAGTTGGTGTATGGATTATTTTCTTCTGGTCATCTCCTATACCGTTATCATCGTCTTTATTGCTTTTGCCTCCTTTCTGATGCTTTCTATCAGCGATTACCACCACTTTGAAATCGTTTTCTATAGGACGCCATCTGCTGATATCTTCTAGTTTAGCATTCAAACCAGATAGCGTTGTTTCAAAAGAATGACCACTATAACCTGAGGTGGACCCCATTGTTAGGACAGGATAGGGGTGATATTAAGATTGGGTCCCG
>CAZTRD010000098.1:0-2602 GCA_964616145.1 uncultured Candidatus Saccharibacteria bacterium
CATAATTATTGTCGAAAACTATGCTTGGTCCGATGGTATCTGGCTCAAAATCAATTTCTGGCCCTGGCACTGTATCAACAACATTAAATGTATACCCGACAGAATCATTAAGATTTGTTTTATTGTCTAGTGCATAGAAATAAACAGTATGAGCTCCTTCATTCAACCCAGTAAGATTGAATTGATAATACCCAGCAGTATCTGTAGTATTATCATAGAAATCCTTTAAGCAAGGTTTAGAATCAATACATAACCAAACTTCTTTAACGCCGCTCGCAGGTATCAAATCACTAACAGTTCCACCATCAAAATCATTAACCTTTGTCTTTATCACTGCATTTCTCCCATACTCAATCTCTTTTGAATCTGTTTTGTCAGTAACTCCATTCTCAAATAACTTTATTTCATCAATAGTTGGAGCAATCCTATCAACAAGGTAATTGACAAAATGTTGCCTTACCTGACCAACCTTACCCTGGCTCTCAGCATATAATAAAAATTTATTTAATCCTTCTTTTACCCCTAAGGTTATGTTAAACCATCCTGGTCTAAACCTATAATCATACAAAGAAGCCCTATCAGAAGAAAGTAATGCCCTTTCTAAACTTGGATTGATCCCGAAATAGGTTGTTGTGTAAATGTACCAACCTTCTTTGCGTATATATTCAACTTTATACCTCTTGGTGTGAAGCAGACCAAAATCAATATAGTAATCTTCTGTTATAGGATCAAAAGGACCAGTTAAATCTCCATCAAAACAAACCTCAGTAGAACCAGCCTGAGGCCACCCAGTAGAACATTGAACAACGCTTACATTAATCAAATAAACAGGAGATTGCTCCATCCATGCTGTAGTTGAAGGGCTTGAATTAAAAGAACAATGAGAAGAATCTGAACAATTAAAAACAAGAGCGACAACTGTTGAACTTGGGTCAGTATAACCCTTAACAACATAATTATTGTCGTAGACTGAACTTGGCCCGATAGTATCTGGCTCAAAATCGATATCAGGTCCAATAGTATTTATCCTGTAATGTGTGTCTATTATAGAACTAACCCTGCCTTGGTTGTCTAATCCAGTAACATTAATCCTAAAAACAGCATCTATTGTATTATCATTAGGCAGAATTGTAAAGTTTCCTTCCCAAATCAGGTTCTGAGGATGCGCCATAACAACATTCCCTAAATTACTTGAATAATTATACTTAACACTAAGTGAATTAAATAAAATCCCATTTAAAATTTTAACCTGAAGTTTGTATTCCCCAACACCAATTTCATCAACCTCAGCATCATTTTTATAAATAGTTATATTAAATGGTGAAAATAAGTTCCATATCTCTGAGTATGTATTGCCAACATCATCTTTACAGCTGGGCTCAAAAGCATACAAATTAGCAGGTATGTCTTGGAACACAACTTCAAAAGTCTGCCTTTTTTCTGTTAAATTAAAATCATCAGAAACAATATTAGCAGCTAGCACAGACGGACTAATCTGGTAAGAGCAATTAATAAACTCCTCTGAACTTAAAATAATTGTTAAACTAGATAACATATCTCCTTGCCTCTGGCTAGAATAATCCACAGAAACTATAGGGACATCCCTATCAAAATAGAAAGGCAGTGTTTGCACCTCTTCAACATTAGAGTGGCTATCAACAGAATAATACCTTATATAATAAACTCCAGCTCCGCTATACGCCGGAGTCATGCTACCAGGAGAAATTGGGTTTATAACAACGTGTTTTGGGCTTCCAGAATAAGTCTCTGGTTTCCATGGGCAGCAATTCTCGCCACCAACACACCAATAAAAATTAACTGCATCAGAATCAGACACAAAACTTAAATCTCCGGCAGAGGCATTCATAGCAGGAACATAACTTGGTGCTCTTGTTACAGGTGCTTCTGAATCTATTTCGCAAGGAAGTATTCCTAATGTACATTCTGAAACCCCATCATCATTACCATCCTTATAGCACCTACTGCTGGCAGAACTCCATTTGCATACACCAACACCACAAACATCATTACTGGGGATTATATTATTTGGTATATTTGTTGTTCCACAAACTTCAAAATCAATTGGCTGATTATTACTGCCAACACAAGCTTCCTGTGTTTTATAATCAGCGCATTTAGTTCTATCTTCTCCTTCAAAGTCACAGCTAACACACTCTGTTGAATTGTAATAACAAGCGCCTAAAGCAGAACAAAAATCCTCATCGCATGCTGTATTGAAAAATAACCCTTGATCTTCTCCGCAAAGGCTGCATTTATCAGCTTCACTATAATCAGGATCGTAACAAAGCCCGACTCCAAACTCTTCCCATAAATCAGTCCACTCACACCCGCTATTTCCTTCTGTGCCTGCATAAACACCACCTGCGCCGCAGTTATCTTGCAAACATGCGCCCTCGCTTTTATAATCATAACAAGTTTGGCCTAGGCAATTATCACACATGTCTATTGTTGTTGAAGAAGAATCATAATAACACCAATTTAAAACATCAGCTTCAATCAAATTGTCTTCGTGCAAAAGGCATGTTGCTTCATCATAATAAAGCCCAAAAGGCCTAAATGGGTCAACTTCAAGGCAATTGGT
>CAZTRD010000099.1:0-2586 GCA_964616145.1 uncultured Candidatus Saccharibacteria bacterium
TCATCCATGCTCCATTTGCAGTGTCGTTATGGGTTAGAGTGTAGAAGTCTACTGCCATGTCTGATATTGTGAGGTTGATTTGAACGACAGAACTGTTATATGTTGTTGAAGATGCGTTTGTCTGGTTGTTTGAGAAGGATGGAGGTGTTGTATCTGCTCCAGTCCCTATTGTTATTGTCCTTGTTTCTGTATTATTCCAATTACCATCAAAATCTGACGCAAATGCTTGGTATGTGTAATTACCATTTGATAAGCCTGCTGTTGCGTTCTTGCTTTGATTAATGTATAAATTCCAGTCTGTGGAGTTGTATTTCTGAAGATTACTTACATATTGCTGGTAAACTTCTGATACAGACAAAGTTCTGTTATAAATTTTAAGTTCATCTAACTTCCCTGCGAAATCATAGCCGCCGCTTGTGTAATCTCCTAACCTTACTTTTCCGCTTGTAGTGCTTAAGGTTTCAGATGCAGTTGCTTCCTGGATTCCATCAAAATATAGTTTTTGCGAGTTTGAAGTGCTTGTTAGAGCAATAAAGTGCCAAACACCATTATTAACATTTGAAGTAGAAGTTGCAGAACCAGCACTTGAACCATCAACAGGACAATTTATTTTATTTGCAGTCACTCCCCCTATTCTACAGAATTTAGATACTGCCCAATCAACAGGTATGCCTGCTGCAGCAGAGGTATTTATCCAAAAAAGCAAAGTATAGTTTTTCAGCCCTGTTGCACTTATGCTAGGGGTGTCAATCCAGTCATCAGAACCTCCAAAACTAAATCCACCTCCAAACTTCCCATTAGGGGTAGGATTGACTGCGTTTCCAGAAGTTCTTCCATCATTTCCATACAAACTCAAATCTTTTACAGTTGTAGAATCTTCTCCCAAGCTACTTCTATTTTCAAAATTCATCATTAAAAATAAACTATTGCCATATAAAGTATAATTAGTTCCGTTCCAATTATACACAACAGAATTTAAGTCTCCCTCATCAATTGAAACATTTACTTCTATTGAAGTATTTGTTGTTATTGCATTATTTAGGGGAGTTGGGCCAACAAAACTCATAATTGGCGGGCTTGGCTGAATTTCAATTGTTCTTATCTCAGTCATATTAGCATTTCCACTTGCATCAGATGCATATGCATAATAGGTATAATTTCCTGAATCCAATCCAACAGTTGCGCTCTTTGACTGGCTCACATATAAATTCCATGCTGTTGAATTAAACTTATTAAGATTTGAAACATACTCTTGATAAACTTCTGCTGCAGATAATGTTCTGTTCCAGATTCTGACTTCATCAATTAGCCCATTAAAATAACTGCCTGAAGAAGTAGCAGTCACTCCAATCATTAATACAGATGCAGAAATTCCTGCACTTCCTGCTCCCTCTGTTCCAAGAGTAACTAATTTGGTATCAACATATAATTGCGGGGTTGTGCCATCATAAACTCCAACTATGTGATGCCAATTGCTGTTATCAACATCCCCATTTGTTGATGTTTTATATCTTGTTGCTCCATAAGTAATATATGGTGCTCCAGTATTATCTAATTCTATCCCTCTCCTATTTGAAGATAAATTAGTAAATTCAACAATTCCAGACCAAGTAGATATTACGCCATTTGTCTTAATCCATGCACTAATTGTAAAAACAGGAGTGTTAGAGGGGCTAAAAGTTCCATCTATATAATCACCACTCCCATCAAACATCCATGCTCCAGAATATTTTCCACTTGCAGTAGGCCCAGAATTAGCATCTGCTACAACACTAAATGTTCCATTATTCCCATACAAACTCAAATCTTTTACATGCGTAGAATTTTCACCTAAACTGCTTATATTATCTAAATTATACATCAAAACCAAACTATCATCATAATAACTGTAGTTAGTTCCGTTCCAGTTATAAACAACCTGGTCAAGAGCAATTTCAGTTATCGAAACATTAACTGGGAAGTATGTTTGTGATTGGGTTGTTCCGTTTGACGGTGTTGGCGAAGTAAAGTTAATCCTTGGAGCTATCTTGCTTTCATCAGGCTGAACATCAAATGTATAAATATCTGAAACATTAACATTTCCTACTGTGTCATTAGCCCAGACTCTCCAGCCGAATGTTCCTCCGTTGATTGAGAAGTTTCCTATTGTGTAGTTGAAGATAGTTGATACGTTTCCTGATGCTGGCTGTATTGTTTGATTAGCCCATGAGCCATCTGTTGTGTCGTTAGTTGTTAACCTGTAGAAGCTGATGTTTGAGTCGTCTTGTATTGTTATGTTGAGCTGTACTGTAGAGCTATTGTAGGTTGTTGAAGATGCATTTGTCTGGTTGCTTGAGAAGGATGGTGGGGTTGTGTCAGAAACGTCCAATAATGATAAAATAAATGTATCATTAAGTATATTTGTTAATGTTGTTAGGTTTCTTGTGGCGGTTGTATGGTTATAGTTTGTTGCTGTAGCGTTGATTACATAATCGTTGTAATACGTTACTGTTCCTCCGTTGTTTATGTATTCAATTAATTCTGTTTGGTTAGTCCAGCCATCTGCGCCTGTTGTTAAATTAGCTTGCAATATTCCAGTTACATTAT
>CAZTRD010000100.1:0-2586 GCA_964616145.1 uncultured Candidatus Saccharibacteria bacterium
GTGCCGAGCCAGTAAACCCGCACTGAGCACAACTGATCCTTTTTTCTTCACTGGAGCTTACAATTACATAAATGTTGTTGCTTCCGCATCTTGGGCAAATAGTTATTTCCTTTATGGTTGAAAACACCCCCTTTAAACAGCCTAAAAACATTATCTATTATCCGTTTTTGTAGATCCTTACTTCTGTTTTATACTTTCGGCAGAAATTGATAGTTGATTGTGTCCCTCTGCTTTGGCCAACCTGAAAAGCCAGAACCAAGTCGGAATCTTTAGCAATTCTCTCATTTCTTTTATGATACTCTCCTGGGCTATAGCCGTGTGAAAAATCAGGCAAATATTCCAATACCTTTAATCCTATCTGTCTTCCGTAATCTGCCGCTACCTGATCAACACCTTTTGCACCGCCACTAATCAATGTGTCTATACTAGGAAACTCTTTGACAGTTTCATCTATAGTCCGCTTCATAAAGTCAAAGTCTTTCCAATCCCTGCTGCCAACAACTCCGAGTTTCATTTTTAAGCTACGAAGTTATTCTAGTTTAAAAATCTATTTTTTTCCGTCAGCCTTCCCTACTCGGCAAGCGAGTTGCGTCTTACTAAAATTTTGCCCTTTAGCCAGGGCAACCCTCTTTCTGAATAATTGAAAGCTCAAAATTTTATGTATCCGCACCGTGGAAGGCTGGCTTCGCCTTGAAAAAACCTCTGGTATTGGTGTTGTCAAAACAATGCCAATGGAGGCAAAAAAATGAATAAGGAGAAAGTGAATAGGGTTGTTGAAGAGCTGATGAGAAGCGGGTTTTGCATGACAACAAGGGAGTTTTTTGGGATTACAATGGAGAAAATACTGAGAAAGTATCACATAACTGAGCAGCTGGCAGTTGACGAATACATTGAATTGGTAAGGCAGTTGATAGAGGTATGCGCAGAGAATGACCTAAAAGACATGGGGTATGGAATTTATGACCCTGATGACTTGAGATATAAATGAAATTATTTTTTAAAAAAGAGGTGATTATTTTTTTCTTTCTTTTACATAACAATCAATATCTTTTATAATCTCTTTCTCATCAGGAATATTATCAACATAGCCGGCTGCTAAATCTTCCCAAATGTCTTCTGCTTTGCAGTTTAGTTTCTTGGCAGCTTCTCTTAATTTTCTTTCTACTGCTTTGCTTTTATTCATCATCTTGCAACTTGCCTCATAACGCGAAGGTAACTTTCAATTTGATTCTTTCGTTTTTCCAATTCCTTGATTCGCTTTTTAATTGTGCTTATATTTAGCGTGTATTTTCCATCTTTGTGCTTGACGCCATACAGCTTCAAATTGCCTGCAATGCCCTTAGTTCCAAGAATAAGGCCTAAAGTCGCTAAGTCATAACAGGTTATTTTATTAGAGTTTCTTGATATGCTAAGCTTAATTGTTGTTTTTAGCATTATGGCTCCACCTTCAATTTGGAGAATATGCATCCAGATGCTGTATCCCAGTAGAATTCATAAAATTCGCCATTAAAATAGTAAAGGTCATATACTTCATCAACGCCGAAAACCAGCTCGCCATCATTCCTTACCTTGTCTGATATGCTAGTGTCGTAATCCTCTACTTCTTCAACAAATCTAGTTTTTCCGCCTATTTCAATAAACTCGTTGTTTTCGATCTCTTCTGAAGATTCTGGCACTTTGAGAGTAAACTCCTTGCCATCTTTTTTTGATTTAAAAGTTATTTGTTTCATTTGGATCACTAACTTAGCAAGATAAAGTTATATAAATACTTTTGTAGCCGTTGGCGGCTACACATTGCTTTTACCATCTGTAAAGCTCGTGCCTCAACCCATCATATTCTTTCTGCATCTGCTTTAAATCACATTTATTCTTATTCATTATTTCAGCAATCTGGTTAAGATCCGGCTTTTCAAGTGCAGACTGCAAGCTATTTTGAAAGAATGACTCAACCTTCTTCTTTAATTCAGGAATAATCTCATATTCTATCCTGCGAATTTCCTTATCAAGAAACTTCATCCTCTCAAACTTTTTCAGGTATTCTTCTGTTAATGGCTTTTCTTTTATTGCCTTGAGCTCTTCGGCTAATTGATTTAGGCTCCACTTAGCAGTTCTGTTGATGAAATCCTTTGCATTGTCGTCTATAAAAATTCTGATGTTTTCGGCTTTTACATCTCTTAGAGCTGTTCCATCTGCCTTTTCCTTGCAGTAAGGCACTTCTAGATAATTTTTTCTCCATTTAATCAAAGTTTCTTTTAATTTATCTAATTCGTTTTTATCATAGCTTCCGCCACATCCCCAGCAACCGCCATAGCTGTCTCCTTCTTTCTTGAATGGCCTTTCCATTGCTGTTGAAGTGGATAAATGCTCATCTTTGCTGCCATCAACATAAACATTAGCCCAGTATTCAACAGTGAAATGAGCAAAATTCTCCTTTTGCTTCTTGCAGTTTTCAAGCCACGCATTGACTTTGCTCCACATAGCGTCATTATCTATTAGGGTCTTAGCTAATTTCTTTACTGCATTTGGCTGCTCAGTTTCTTTTGGTTTTTCAACAAATACCATCTTCGGACCAGCTTCTCCCGGAGT
>CAZTRD010000101.1:0-2558 GCA_964616145.1 uncultured Candidatus Saccharibacteria bacterium
TCCAGTTTTTAAATCAATAAGTTTGGATGGCTTTCCGGATAGATTTCTTCCTTTTATCGTTAAATCTACTTTCTTTAATATTCCCTCGTTGATCTCTTTAAATCTCCTAGGAAATGGCTCTCCTGAAATATTGGCAGACGTAGTTATCAAAGGATGTTGTATTTCCTTAAATAGTTTTTTAAGAAACCTTGTGTTCGGAAATCTTACTCCTACAGTATTTCCATTAGCGTTTATTATTCCTGGTATTTTTCCTTTTTTTGTTGGAATTACAAAGCTAACAGGCTTTTTAATATTCTTAAGAATTACTTTCTCTTCTTGTAAATTAAATTCTGTATATTCTTTTAACGTTTCTAAATCTCTTACCATAATCAAAACTGGATTTGTTTTTGATCTTTGTTTAATTTCAAAAACCTTCTCAATAGAATTTGGAAAATTAATTAAACAACCTATACCATATACGGTATCGGTAGGATAGACAATAATTCCTCCTTTATTTAAAACATTTGCGATTTCTTTTATCTTCATATTTGTATTATATACCAAAAGTCCCCTTTTTAAGGGGACTTTTCTAGAACTTTACCTTTTTAACTCTTTTTTACTACCTCTTTCAAGGATTTTCCGGCCTTGAATTTTGGAGCTTTGGTAGCAGGAATCTGTAATTTTGCACCAGTTTTAGGATTAATTCCCATTCTGGCTTTTCTCTTAGTTACTGAGAATGTGCCAAATCCGGTCAAAACAACATCCTGTCCCTTTTTAAGAGATTTGGTAATCTCATCCAAGATCATGTTCAAGCATTCATTAGCTTGATTCTTGGACATGTTAGCTTCTTTTGCGATAACTTCTATTAAATCTTGTTTTGTCATTTTTTTAAAGGTTATATGATGGTTTCGACCTTTGATATTGCTATCTATGTATATTATACCTCACTTCCTGTCAATATGTGAAGGGTTTAGCTTTATTTTATCTACTTAGCGTATTCAATAATCCTTTTTTCCCTGATGACTACTACCTTAATCTCTCCGGGATAGTTCAATTCTTCTTGAACTCTCTTGGCAATTTCCTGGGCTAATCTTTTGGCCCCGTAGTCATCTACTGAATCTGACTTCACAAACACCCTGATTTCTCTTCCTGCCTGAATCGCATATGCTTTTTCTACTCCTTCAAATCCAGTAGCTACTTTTTCCAAATCCTCCAATCTCTTTAAGTAATTTTCCAATGTATCTTTTCTAGCACCGGGCCTTGCTCCGGAAATCTGGTCAGCGGCCTGGATAATCTGTGCTTCTATCGTTTCATATGGATATTCTTCATGATGAGATTTCATCGCACTGATGATCTCCGGTTCCATATTGAACTTTTCAAGAACCTTTATCCCGATGTCCACATGAGAACCCTCTACCTGCTGATCTAGGGCCTTTCCAATATCATGAAGCAATCCGGCCTTTTTTGCAACCTTTACATTAGCTCCGATTTCGGAAGCAATCACTCCGGCAAGATGAGCCACTTCAATAGAATGGAGTAATACATTCTGGCCAAAACTTGTTCTGAATTTCAAACGACCTATTAATTCAACAAGTTTTGGAGGGAGGTCTATAATATTGGTATCATAGACAGCGGCATCTCCTGCCTTTTTGATTTCCTCTGCTGTTTGATCTTCTGCTGTCTTAACTATCTCTTCGATTCTTGATGGCTGGATTCTGCCATCTTCTATCAATTTCTCTAATGCTAATTTAGCCACATGTCTTCTGATAGGACTGAAACTTGAAATGATTACCATGTCGGGAGTTTCATCTATTATCACTTCCACTCCTGTAATCTTTTCAAAGGTTTTGATATTCCTTCCCTCCTTTCCTATTATCCTCCCCTTCACCTTGTCTGATGGTAAGGCGACTGTGGTGATTGTAGTTTCCTGTGCTTGCGACAAACCATATCTCTGAATGGCTGTTGCAAGAATCCTTTGTGCTCTTTCCTTTAAGTTTTCTTTACCTGTTTCCTCTAACTTCTGCATTCTCTCAAGCAATTCTTGCTTTGACTCTATCTCAATCTTTTTGATGAGAATGTTTTTTGCTTCATCTGCGGACAAGCTGGCAATTTTTTCCAGCTTCTCAGTTTCTTTGGTTATTGCTTCTTCCAGCTTCCTGCTTAAGTTTTCAAGGGTCTCCTCTTTTTTCTGCAGATCGGCGTCCTTTTTATCAGCATCTGACATCTTGCCCTGCAAGATTCTCTCTCTTTGAGCCAGAAATTTCTCTGCCTTAAGAATTTCTTCTCTCCTTATCGATTCATCATGTCTTGCTGATTCAATAATATTATCTGCTTTTGACTGAGCGTTAGTTACCAGCTGTTCTGTTTCATTCTTTGTATCTTCTATCTGCTTTCTTAATCTTCTTTCTATTGTTCCTGCTCGTTTGCGTAAAAGAGTTGCCCGGGCAATGTAACCAAGAACTGAGCCCAAAAAAATTCCAACTATGCCCACAGCTAACATTATTATCAGCTGGTCCATAGTTTAAAGACTGGTAATAATAATTACTCATACATTACCTAATCTTGGTTAATTATTAGCT
>CAZTRD010000102.1:0-2543 GCA_964616145.1 uncultured Candidatus Saccharibacteria bacterium
TCTAGTTTTTGAGAACTATCCATTCTATTATCTCTTAAAAAATCCCCCAAAACCCCTCTTCTTTGGCTCATCTTCCAAAGGAGGCAATGGTGGCAATTCTCCAAAATCAGGAGGCATTTCTGGTGGCGGCATTGGTTGTCTCATTGGCGGTCTTGGGCCTTGGCCCCTAGGAACTCCCATTGGTGGTCTAGATTGAAATGGGGGCATTCCTGGTGGAGGCATTGGAGTTGGAGGCTCTAATGGGGGTAATTCTGGTGTTTCAAAAGAGGAAAAATCATTAAAAGGCTCAAGCTGAGGTCTAGGTGGTGGTGATGGTGGTAGTGAAGGTTTTGGCGCTATCCTTGGCCTCCTTGCTTTTTCTTCCCTCAATTCCTTAACCATATCAGCTATCGCAACTAATCCTTCAGCTATTGTTTTATTCTGATCCTCTAGCCTGTCTACCTTATCGATTAAAGGGTCTACCTTCTGCGACAACGCGCTCTCTTCCTTCTCTTCTAACTTCATCTCTTCTGCAGCAGAGCTAAACAACTGCAGCATATTGTTCATTGATTTTGTCAAAGAAGCCATTGAACTCAATAACTCTTTAGAAGAAGTATCTCCTGTTTTCTGTTGTAAAGCAGTAATTTGTTTCTTTAACTCAACAATCTCCTTATAGGGCATTATTTCATAAGAATCTTCTGTAGCCATAACTATCAACCTCTTTTTTTTATATATTTAGTATATTATCTAGTAATACTCTATATCCTGATAAAATAGTATATAAACTTTATGGTTTTGCAAAACTGCCAAGAAGCTCGTCTAATTTTATCTTTCCTTTATAGATGGCCATCCCTAAAGCAGAATCAATGCCATTCCGCTCTAATTCCTTTATTTCATCTATTGTTGTTATCCCGCCAGCAGCAGTTATCTTATTTTTAGTCAATTTTTTCAATCTTTTAAAGAACTCAACATTTGTACCCTTCAACATCCCTTCTTTATCTACATATGTTGCAAGAAATTCTAAGCAGTATGGCTCTAATTCCTTGATTACATCCTCAACCTTAAGCTTTGTTGATTCCTTCCATCCTTTTATAACAACTTCGCCTTTAATTGAATCTATCGCGATTATTACATTATCCTTGCCAACTCCTTCCCTCAACTCCCCTAAAAATTTAACATCAACATTTCCTTCCTTAAACGCAGAGCTTCCAACAATAATCTTTTCAGCCCCTAAATCCAATACTTCTTTCGCTTTCTTTACAGTTCTTATCCCTCCGCCAACCCTGCATTTTATCTTTTGCATAATCTCCTTTATCAGTACATGATTATTGCCTCTATCCATAGCAGCATCAAGGTCGATAAGCTGTATCACACCAAAAGGCTTAAACTTGGATATCATCTCGTCAAAATCTTTGGTCTTTACTTTAACATTTTCTCTATTTCCCTGAACCAACTGTACAATTGCCCCATCCATCAAATCTATACAAGGGTATATCATTCTCTCACCACAACCCCTTCATTCTTGCAATACTTTTTAACATCCTTGACAGTATACTCTTTATAGTGGAATATTGAAGCAGCAAGAGCAGCATCTGCTTTCCCTTCTTTAAATGCTTCAGCAAAGTGCTCCAGCTTACCAACACCACCTGAAGCGATTACAGGAACATTAACAGCTTCGCTTATTTTCTTTGTCAGCTCCAGATCAAAACCCTTTTTTGTCCCGTCCTTGTCCATAGAAGTAAGCAATATCTCGCCAGCACCCAACTGAATACCTTTCTTAGCCCATTCTATCGCATCTTTCCCTGTTGGCTTTCTCCCGCCGTAAGTATAGACTTCAAAACCATTCTTCATCTTATCATTTCTTTTAGCATCAATAGCCAAAACAATGCATTGCGAACCGAACTTGTCAGCCCCTTCTTTTATCAATTTAGGATTCTCAACAGCTGCTGTATTGACACTTATCTTGTCAGCCCCTGCCTTCAAAATAGTTCTGATATCAGCAACACTTCTTATTCCTCCACCTACTGTAAAAGGAATAAAAACATTTTTTGCAACATTCCTTACAACCCCTATCATAGTGTCTCTCTTATCAGAGGAAGCGGTTATATCCAAAAATACTAATTCATCTGCCCCTTGCCTATCATACTCCTTAGCAAGCTCAACGGGATCGCCAGCATCCTTTATAGAGACAAAATTTATTCCCTTGACTACTCTTCCTTTGTCAATGTCCAGGCATGGTATGATTCTTTTTGCTAGCATTTTTCCTCAATATATTCTACAACATCAATAAGCTCATCTACAAAAACATCAGCATTAATCTTAAACCCTATCGTAAAAACACCCGCATTCTTTCCTGTTTCAACATCAGTCAGTGTGTCTCCCACATAGATACAATCATCTTTAGATAATCCTAGATCAGAAACAGTTTTTTCAAGTATCATAGGATCAGGCTTTGCCTTGCTTACATCATCTCCACATACAATAACATCAAAATAATCCTTTATGCCTACAACCTCAAGCTGTTTCTCAGCAATAAAACGGTTTGTGTTAGTTGCCAAAGCAAT
>CAZTRD010000103.1:0-2537 GCA_964616145.1 uncultured Candidatus Saccharibacteria bacterium
TTGCTATTGTTTATGGTAGTAATGCTGCCGTAAGTGATGCTGCACAAGCTGGTATTCTTCAAGGAAACTTGGCTACTGCTCTTGCTGCTGCTACTGCTACTGGTGGTTCATCAACAACTGCGACAGTTACTGGTGGTGATGCTGTGTCTTTAGATTCAGGTTCTACAAAGATCTGGCTAAACACATCATTAAATACTGCAAAGACAACTTTAACAAAAACAGATCTTCCAAAAGTTCTTGGGGATTATACATTCTCAGGGAATGTTGATTCAAAAATAACCTCAACAATTACACTTGGAAGCACTAATAAAGTTACTTTTGCGAAACAACCTTCATCTAACGATGATCCGGTAATTGGAATTGCTCTTAATACAAACAAAGGGGCTCCATTATACAATACTACTATAACTATGCCAGCTATTAATTTTACTAGTTCTGATTCAACAGGTGAAACAATTCATTTGTACGGAAAAGACTTTGTAGTTAGTACTGCATCAACAAATAGTAGCCTGGTATTATTCTCTTCTGCTCAAGAGTCAACATTGTCTCTTGGAGGAAGTAATCCTACATCATCAACAGTAGTTACTATTGGGGGGACTCAATATACTGTTGAATTAGTGACAGGAAGTGATACGACTGCTACAATTGCTGTTAATGGTGAAAGTAAAGAAGTTACAGAAGGTTCATCTAAGAAAATAGGTGGAATCGATGTAGCTATTAAGTCAGTTACTTCATCTGCTGCTATTAATACAGTGGTTGCTACATTATTAATTGGTTCAAATAAATTGACCTTTAACGATGCTAGCCAAGTACTAGTGGGTTCAGAAGACAATCCTATCGATGGGACTTATGTTACATACTCAGCAGGAACAGGTACTCATGCTTTAACAAGCTTAGATATTGCTGTTTATGCTCCTGATTCAAGTAGCGATGCTATTTTGACAGGTGAAAGTTTAACTGATCCTGTTTTTGGTAGTTTCAAGGTAGCCTTTTCAGGATTAAGCTCTCCTTTAGATGATGCTAATAGAGACATTATTAAGATTGATAAGTCAGGCGATAAAGGTATGACTTTAACAATGACTGATAGTGCATTAAATACAAAAACTTTTGATTTTGTATATAATATCTCTACAGGACCAGTATTAGGAGATTCTAACACTTATAGGGTGGCATTACAAGAATATGCTAATCTTTCTGAAAACAACTACACAGTTGTTGGTAATGAGGATTATGGGCATTTAGTTCAAGTAACGAGAATCTATAACTTTACTGGTACAGATTATTCTAAAGACTCTGTAACTTTCAAAGATATTATAAGTGGAGAAACTTATAGTATGGAAGCTACTGCAGAAGGAACAGGAAGAGTAACAATTGATGGAAGACAGTACACTGTGACATATGGTGGTTCTGGAGATACTGGTACTTTAAAAATGAAGTATCCAACTTCAGATTCTACATCTACACAATATGTAGTTTTCCCAACAATTGAAACTAAGAATGGTGCTTTGGTTCAGTTATATGAACCTCAGACACTTACATTCTCTGGTAATGCTATTGGATTTAACTTACCTGATGGAGATGGTTATACAACTGCTTTATTTACATTTACGGGTGCTACTAACTCAACAGCAGTTAATTGGACAGCAAGTGGTGCTGGTTCAACAGCTATTTTGTCAAATCAAAATGAAGCTACTTCTGTTAGAGGAACAAGATTGACCGTGGGTCAATTAGCATATCATGTAAATATGACTGGTACAAATACTTCAACAATAACATTGTTAAATCCATCTACAGGTATTAATGTTACAACTCCTGCTTTAGTTGTATTTGAAGCAAAGAATGACTCTTCAAACTACAATGCTATTGTTACAGATGTTGAAAGCAATCCTGCTGGTACAAGCTCTGATCCCGTAGGGGTTAGTGATACGTACTATACATCCGCATTCTTTACAGCTGCATTACAGAGTGATTCTGATATAACTCAAGAAGTTGATTTATACGGAACATTAGTTACTGAAGATAGTAATACTGCTTCACAAAAGATAGCTACAATTAGCTATCCAAAAGGACAAGTATATGCAAATGTATTTATTGCTGAATCAGGTGCTTCTATCTCTGGTGGAACATCTACTGGTGGTGCTGTTACTGAATTAGGCAATGTAATTGTAGAAGATAGCGAAGTTGCATCTGTCTCTAGCAAGAATTTAATTGTTGTTGGAGGTAGCTGTATAAATACTGTTGCTGCAGACTTATTAGGAAGTACAACTCCTGTATGTAGTGAAGCTTTCACAACATTAACAGGTGTTTCAGCTGGAGGTTACTTAATCCAATCATTCGAAAGAACTGGTGGAAAGGTAGCTGTATTAGTTGCAGGTTATAATGCTGCTGATACTGTAAAAGCTGTTACTTACTTAACTAATAATGCTGTTATGACAGAAGCTGGTAAGAAATATACTGGTACTTCTGCTACTGAAGCAAGCTTAGTTACTACTACTGCATAAAATTAAAAAGGAATTTTTTCCTTTTCTTTTTTTTTC
>CAZTRD010000104.1:0-2522 GCA_964616145.1 uncultured Candidatus Saccharibacteria bacterium
ATATGTAGACTAACTTTTTCCTAGCTATATAGTTGTATATCTGGTCTGATATGACCTCAACCTCTTTCTTTCCCAATAGAAATGCTTTTGTTTTTCTAAATGGATTCATAGTTAATAGAATTAAATATTGATTAATATAAGCTGGTTCAGAAAACTGGACAAAAGTACGGGAAATATGGACTGGAGATTAGTTAGTCTAAAAGAACAAAGTGGATTTTTGAGAATTTGGGTTTATTATGGTCTGTCTTTAAATATATTCGTGGAAAAGATGCTACACATACGTGAGCCGAACCCCCCTAAAAAGAAAAAAAAGACGACAAAGAGGCACTAACGAAAAAATACTTCACTTAATGCAAGGCATTAAATGTTACATTTCATTACACCCAAATATTTTTTAAGGGGGACTTAAGAGTGAGTTATAATTTAATTTCTTTAAACATTAGATTCCTTTTAATTGAACTAATCTATACTAATTAAGGAAGTACGACTTAATGTAAACATCTACATTATAGGTATAATAACTATTACTAAATGTGCCCAAACCATTTTAAAAAGAAAAGGTTTTATATATGCGTGTATTACTTGTATTATAAATGATAAGGCAGATTCCAAATTCTTCAAACAAGCAAGCTAGCGTACTTTGTGTACCTTGGTATCCTCAGCAGGAACACAGTTTCTATTGTTTTCCTTATTCATTGTGGATGGTACTTCAATTTTATAAAAACGTCCATGACAATCCTTTAATTAAACAAAATACACCTAATTTGGATATTGGAGAAATAGCAAAATTATGTAAAACTGACGCAAGAGTAGGAACTCGTATAAACGAACAATTAGTAAAAACATTAAACGATGCTGCTCCTGCCCTTAAATTTGAACTTGTAGATTCGTACGATATGAAGCAACTAAAAAAGGTTGTATTAGATAATAAATGCCCATGTATCATTATTTACGATTGTGGATTTTTACTATATAATGTTCCTAGTCAAGTAGGGCATGCAGGTGTAGTAATTGGTGTCGATGATGATTCAATTTATTTAAACAATCCTTGGCTTGGCGCGGAAGTAGAAATCGACCAAGTTAAATTTAATGATTGCTGGGAAGTTGAATATAATCAAGTTTTACTAATTAAACCAAATCTTCAAACAAATTTAAACGGAAGTGATTTTGACAAAAATGCAAACTAAAATACCACTTGAGAAACCTAAGAAGGAGGATATTAAGAAAAGATCTCATTTTTTTATCAGAGAGAATTACGGTACTATACCTTCAATAGGTGAACCCATATTCAAGGATGAAACATGGCAAGTACCCATTAATGCCAATTACCCAAGAATTCTGTTTAACCAAATAAAGAAAATGCCAGACAAAGTTAGATTTATGTCTTTTAAGAATCTAGGCGAATTAACCCTATCAGATTCGGGACAGATTATTTCTAAACCGAAATATTTTGAGATTGTTGGCTCTATTCAACAAAAATTAAAAGAAATTAAGGAATCTGTTGAAAAGGCTCTTATTAAAGTAGCCGCTGACAAATTTTCACTATTGAGTTTTCCCGATCATATGTTTACCCCATTTCAAGATATTCTTGCATGGTTAATTGTAAAAGATACAATAAAACTTGATGAGTTTTTTGGTAATATTTGTGATGAGATAAAGAAACAAAAATATTTACAGAATATTAAAGTATTAGAATCTGTTAAACTTGTTAAAACACAAAATGGATTGGTTTTGCCAGGAGATCCACTTATTGAAATTGAAATGAAAAAGGAACTATCAAGAGCGGAAAAACTGGCAGCTGCTTTGACATATTTTTATCAGAATGGTTATGAAAATTTGGATACCATTACTTCTTTTCTGGGTCCTCATTTGATATTATCTGGATTTGCATATAGGGAATCTATTGAATGTAATGATATCGTTACAATAAATGAAAGAGGTTTCAAAGAAATTATATCTGAATGTTACTCAGATAAGGCAAAACTTAGTAAAGTACCAAGATATTTATTACAACTAGAGTCAATTGACATTCTAAGACCTAGTAAAAAAGTGGATAATTCTTGGGAACCTAACCCTGACTTATTTGCACGGTTGAAGAATGAAGAGGACATAATTGCCCCAATTCAAGAAATAATTATTCAATAAACAATTGTAAATTGTTCTATAAAATAGTCTCTTAAGTCCCCCTAGTCCTATGGACATTTAGTCTGCTTCGCAGAATGTATAATAGCTTCTTTTGTCTATAATATAGTCTCGCCTTCGGCTTTGATGTAACGAACTCCCCCTAACTACTTGTTCTTAATGTAACGCATTCGCTCAGTTGATAGAACGCTCCCGGCAATATAGTCTGCCTCATCAACATTCATGACCTTACCCACAAATCAAACAGATCCCTCATTGAAAGGTATTTATGGCAACCTTCTTCATTCAGGACAACAAAATCCTTGCTGTAAGAATCAATCAGATATGTTATCTGGGAATCATCCAGCCTTTTCACAACAAGTGCTTCCTCTTTTTCATCA